>OMXJ01000007.1 GCA_900315015.1 uncultured Eubacteriales bacterium
GACGGGACGCATATTAACGCATCTGTAGGTTATAAAAACTTAAAGTTGTTAAATATGTGTAGCAATTATCTTATAGAACAAAAAAAGGTAGGTTAAAAGCGGTTCCTCCCACAGGCAAGCCTGTGGGAGGAACCGCCGAAAAAAAATATGACAGCTAGGATGTGCAAGGCAGATATGGCAAATAGTCTGTTTGAAGATGCAGCTAGTGAAAAAGAAAAGGAGCGTTTTAAGAGGGTTTCTGAGGAAGTCATAAATAAGGCTGTATTAAGAGATGGTGGAATAGGCACGCTGTCAGAAAAGACCACGCATGCAGTATTAAAGGAGTTCTTCATGCAAGGCGAGGAAGGCGCGGATGCAGAGGTGCCACTAGAGGGTTATGTCGCTGATATTTACGGAGAAAAATGCGGCGTAATAGAAATACAGACAAGGAATTTTGGAAAAATGAAGGCCAAGCTCTCAGCATTTCTTCCAAAGTATAAGGTGACGATAGTCTATCCTATTGCTCATCACACTCAGCTTAGATACATAGAGCCTGAAACAGGAAGGGTCACAGAAGGAAAAAGGAGCAATTACGTGGGCTGTGTTTATGAACTGTTCGGAGAGATGTGTCATATAATTCCTTTCCTTGGAAATGAGAATTTAAGCTTTAAGGTGGCACTGTTAGAGGAAGAAGAGTTCCGCATGGCAGACGGTTTTGGAAAAAATAAGCATAGGCGTGCCACCAAGTGCGACAAGCTTCCGCAGGCGCTCTATAAGTTAGTAGAAATAAAAAATACTAAGGAATTTATGAAATTCATACCAGATATGCTAGTGGAGCCTTTTTCAGTAAAGGAACTGGCAGAGGCTGCGTATATTAACAGATATTATGCTCAGACTGTAATTCAGCTGCTTTATGATATGGGAGTCGTGGATTTTGCAGAAAAAAGGGGCAGAGAGTATCTTTATGTCAGAGTAAGGGGGAAAAGTACCTTCAGTAAGCCGTGATAGAAAATCGGTGGATAAATGGTCTTAATAATAGTAGACAGAAATTTTATATAAATTTTACATGGATTATGTTTGGCTTTTATGTGGACGTGGTATTGTGTTAACTGGAGAAAATTAGCATTTGAGCACTGAAATCTGATAGATAATCGGAGGGTTTACAATGGACAATTTAAAGTGTTTTTGCAACAGAGAGCTTTCGTGGCTTAAATTTAATGAGAGAGTATTAGATCTTGCAGGAGCTGAAAAGACGCCAATAGGAGAAAGACTGAATTTCCTATCTATTTACCAGTCAAATCTTGATGAATTTTTCATGGTAAGAGTAGGTACTTTAGTTGATCAGATGCAGATTCCTGACTTTAGAGAAAATAAAACTCATATGAGTGCAAAGGAGCAGCTAGAGGAGGTATTCAAGCGCTATAAGGAGATTGAAAAGAAGAAAAATCATATCTATTCAAATCTTCTTCATGAGCTAGAGGCCTTTGGTATTCATCTAGTTGATTATACAAGTGCTACTGCAGCCATGAAGAAGGAACTTATGAAGCTTTTTGATAATAGCATTGCGCCGTATCTTTCTCCGATCATTACAGGAAAGCCTATGCCATTTCCGTTCATGGTAAATAAACAGCAGTATGTTGTTACAAGACTTAGCACAAAGGGAGGAAAGCCAAAAATCGGTGTCATTAATTGTGCTAATGATGAATTCCCAAGATTAATAGCGGTTCCGGGAAGAAAGAGCGAATTTGTTCTTTCTGAGCAGGTCATCTTAAATAATGTAGATCGAGTGTTTAAGCAGTTCAAGGTAGAGGAAAAGGCCATAATCAGAGTTACCAGGAATGCAGATATAGATGCTGATGAAATTTACGATGAAAGCATGGATTATAGGGACATCATGGAAACTCTCATTAAGCAGAGAAAGAGACTTAGCCCGGTTCGCCTTGAAGTATCTGAAAAGCTATCAAAGCCTTTTAGAAAAGAGCTATGCGGATATCTGGGAATGGATAAGGAGCATATTGTTCTAGTTTCCTCTGATATGGATTTAACTTATGTAAGTAAGATGAAGGCACTTTTACCTGATGATAAGTCTCTTTATTATGCAAAAAGAATACCAAGGGGAAGCCTTGGCCTTAATATGAAGGGAAGCATCATTAATCAGGTAATTAAAAAGGATAGACTTTTATCTTTCCCGTATGAGAGCATTAGGCCATTTCTTGCAATGCTCCATGAGGCAGCCTTTGATCCTAATGTAATATCCATAAAGATGACACTTTACCGTCTTGCAAGCCGCAGTAAGGTAATAGATGCCCTTGTAGATGCGGCAGAAAATGGCAAGCAGGTAACTGTAATTATAGAGCTGAGAGCAAGATTTGATGAAGAAAATAATATTGAATATTCAAGAAAGCTTGAAGAGGCAGGGTGCCATGTTATTTACGGACCTACTGGCTATAAGGCGCACGCAAAGCTCTGCCTTATCACAAGAAGAAATACCGGAAGCGGTGCAGGAAGTGATAAGAGTGCAATAAGCTATATTACCCAGGTAGGAACCGGTAATTATAATGAAAAAACTTCAAAGCTCTATACTGACCTTTCCCTTATGACAGGAAACAGGGAAATAGGCTTGGCAGCAGAGCAGGTTTTTGATGCGCTTACGGCACGTAAGCTGGTCAAGGACATAGACAATCTTTTAGTTGCGCCTTACTGCTTGCAGAACAGGATAGTAGCCTTCATTGATGAAGAAATAGAAAAGGCAAGGGAAGGAAAGCCGGCATATATAGGTGCAAAGCTCAATTCGCTTACCGACAAGGTAATCATTGATAAGCTCATAGAGGCTTCTCAGGCAGGAGTAAAGATACAGCTCATAATAAGAGGAATTTGCTGCATTGTGCCGGGAATTGAAGGCTATACTGAGAATATTTCAGTTGTAAGTCTTGTAGGAAAGTTCCTTGAGCATTCAAGAATATATCGCTTTGGAATTGAGCCTACTGACAAGCTTTTCATAGCCTCGGCGGATTTTATGACCAGAAATACCGAAAGAAGAGTAGAGGTAGCTGTGCCTATTTTTGATACAAGAGTCAAGGATAGAATAAGATATATTTTTGATACAGTATATTCAGATAATGTAAATGGCAGAGATCTTAATTCTAACGGTGACTATGAATATAGGGATGCATCCGTAAAGGAAATCAATTCGCAGGAGCTCTTATTTGCGGAGCATATGCATTCGTCAAAGGCATCTGATAGAAAGAAGGCCATGGAGGCAGCAAGACTTGCAGCGACATCTGGAAAGCCAGCAGTGCCAAAGGAGAGCGAGGGCAAAGCGCAGGAGGCTAGTGCGAGCGTAGAAAAGAAGAGTACCGCAAAGAAGAGTACCGCAAAGAAGAGTACCGCAAAGAAGAGTACCGCAAAGAAGAGTACCGCAAAGAAGAGTACTACAAAGAAGAGTACCGCAAAGAAGAGTACCGCAAAGAAAAGTGCTGAAAATAAAGTAGTAAAAAAGAATGCTGCAAAGAAGAGTACTGCAAAGAAAAGTACATCTAAAAAAATTGCAGATAATAAGGCAGCAAAAGTAAAGACTGACAAAAAAACAAAAGCTCTAAGGCAAACGGAGACTAAGATTCCAGAAAGCCTTAAAGCTAAGAGTACTAGAAAGAAAAAATCTGAAAAATAAATAATTATAGGTCTTTAAGTAGAACTGAAAGACTCTTAACAAGCTCTGGTATTGTGCTCTCGAAATTGACGCCGTACCAGGGCTTTTTTGGATCATTTAGGGTTTCCTGAATAGTTATTGCAGTATAGTCTGCAGCTAACTTAAAGGAGTCGTGAAGAGATACGCCCTGAACAAGTGCGCCGACACTTACACTGGCGAAAATATCACCGGTACCATGGAAGGCGGCATCAATTCTATCTGCCTGATAGGTAAAGTATTTTCCAGAAACAGTATCAAAGCCATATACGCCGGTTTTACCAGGAAGTAAAGATACACCTGTTAAAACGACGATTTTAGAACCGAGAGCAGCGAGCTTATCAATAAGATGCTTTATATAAGACTCATCATAAGTAGTCTTGTATTCGGTGTTTGTCATGAAGCAGGCTTCGGTTATGTTAGGAACAATGATGTCTGCCTTTTTGCAGAGACCTGCGTTTAGAGCGGCATATTTTTCATCAAAGCCGGCATAGAGCTTTCCATTATCTGCCATTACAGGATCTATGAAGATGAGGGTGTCCTTCGTTTTAAAATCATCAAATATTTTTTCAGCAATGGCGATTTCTTCTTCAGAGCCTAAATAGCCGGTATATATTGCGTCAAAGCTTTCCCCGAGGCTTTTCCAGTGCTGCGTTATTGGAACAAGCTCTGAGGTAAGATCCTTTACAGTGAAATTTTTGAACATTGTATGAGTTGAAAGTACTGCAGTAGGCAGGATTACAGTTTCAACTCCCATAGAAGAGATGATGGGAAGAGCTACCGTAATGGAGCATTTTCCCAGGCAGGAAATATCCTGAATTGTAAGTATACGTTTCATAGTGCCTCCAGTTTATTTAATAGTTTTTGAATCTGTTTTTTGCATATTACGTGTGAGCATCCGCATTTTGCATCTGCGTTTGCCTATAGGTATTTTGTAAAAGACGTCTTTTTATATGGATTTTATCTATAGGTGTTTTGTAATTGCCACCTTTTTATATGGGGTTTATCATATACGTTATAAATGCATATAATAATTAACATATGCCAGTACCTTTATAGGCGCTGGCATATGTTAGGTAATTCATAGATTATTATATGCAAAATTGAATATATATGAATAGTCAGATTGATACTATTTGATAAGACCAGATTGGATAAATTTATCCTTCTATACTTGGTTTAACCCCCTTTAGTTCTTTTCTTGTTTTAAGAGAGACCATAAGAGGTATTACCATTAGGCACCAGGCGATAGGCTCAGAAACGATGATTCCCCAGTATCCATACTTAGGAGTGAGAAGAATTACTACAACTACCTTAACAAGAAGCTCTAAAAAGCTTGATATTAATGGAGAAAACTTGTCTCCGATGGCCTGAAGGGCGTTTCTTGTAATAGTAACAAGAGTTACAACAAAGAAGAACAAACAGTCGAACTGCTGGTATTTAACAGCCGTCTTAACTACAGGGCTATCAATGGAGTCGACGCTTGCAAGTATTTTTATCAAATAAGGAAGTATTGTATAGCACATAATTATCATGAGTATGCACCATACCCAGGCTATTTTATAAACTAATCTTAAGCCGTATTTAATTCTTCCGTATTTTTTAGCACCAAGGTTCTGTCCGCAGTAGGTTGCCATGGTTGCACCTAAAATTGCAAAAGGCATCATCATGAAATCTGAAAGCTTTCTTGTAACCGTGTGGGCAGTGAGGATATCTTCATCAAATTTGTTGATAGTTGTGGATAAAGCTGCAGTACCTATGGCGACCATGGAAAGCATGAGGGCCATGGAAAGGCCTGTTCCGTAGAGTTTGATGTCAAGCTGGGCGTCTGGAGAAAAATCATACTTATCCACAATTAGAAGTGGATAATTTGTTAGTATGTGGATAAAACAGAGGATAAGTGAAACCAGCTGGGATAAAATTGTGGCTTCAGCGGCTCCTGCGATACCTCTTTTAAGTACTAATATGAAGAAGAAATCCAGACCGATATTTAATACAGCAGATATGATAAGGAATATCATAGGTGTCTTTGAATCGCCTATAGCTCTTAACAGGCTAGTTGCAAGGTTGTTAAAAGCAGTAATAATAAGGAACAAAAAAATTACTGAAATATAGGATTTTGCACCGCTATAGAGATTTTCCTTTACGTTGAAAAACTTTAGCAGCGGATCCAAAAACGTCATGCAGATAATTGTCATAATGGCTGCAGTTATGAGAGTAAGCTTTATGGCGTGAGCTACGTCCCTCTTTATTGCTTTTGTGTTATTTGCTCCGAAGTCATTTGCTACTATTAGTGAAAAGCCGTTTGTTAGACCAAAAAGAAAGCTTATCATGAGTGCGCTAAGAGCACTGGTTGCGCCGATCATGGCAATGGAGTCACCAGGAAGGGTAGCTCCGACTATCCAGGTGTCGGCAAGATTGTAGCATAGCTGTACACTGTTTCCTACAAGCAGTGGTATAGCAAACGAAATAATTAAGTTCAGGGGATTTCCCTGCGTCATGTCCTTCATACCTTTATTCATCTTATTTTCCCTCTTTAAATGTAAACGATTTCATATAATGACCGCGATATTCTATACCTAAATCGAAAATAAGTCAATGATTTTTACATAAACAATTCACAAGATTTCTTGACATAATTGGTAAAAAGATTTATTATAGAAAACGTGTAAGTGGCTTGTAAAATATATGATTTTTTTACAAACCATTGAAAATAATTATAAATGATAAATGAGCATAAGATGCGCAAATGGAGGAATGTTATGACAGAGTATAAGCCATTCAAAGAGGGCAAGGTTCGTGAAATTTATGATGTAGGAGATAGCCTTATTATGGTCGCAACAGACCGTATCAGCTGTTTCGATGTAATTTTAAAGAATAATGTTGATAATAAGGGTAAGGTTCTTACACAGATGTCAAAGTTCTGGTTTGACTACACAAAGGATATCCTTCCAAATCATATGATTTCTGTTGATACAAAGGATATGCCGGAGTTCTTTAGAACACCTGAATTTGAAGGCAGAAGCATGATGTGCAAGAAGCTTGAGATGCTTCCTCTTGAGTGCATAGTTCGTGGATATATTACAGGAAGCGGCTGGGCAAGCTATCAGAAGACTGGTCTTGTTTGCGGAATCAAGCTTCCAGAGGGCCTTAAGGAATCAGATAAGCTTCCTGAGCCAATTTATACACCATCTACAAAGGCTGAAATCGGTGATCATGATGAGAATATTTCATATGAGAGAAGCATCGCTCATCTTGAGAAGTTCTACCCGGGAAAGGGCGAGGAATATGCAGCAAAGCTTAAGGAGTATACAATTGCTCTTTACAAGAAGTGTGCAGATTATGCTCTTACACGCGGAATCATCATTGCTGATACAAAGTTCGAGTTCGGTCTTGATGAGAATGGAAATATATTAATTGCAGATGAAATGCTTACTCCAGACAGCTCACGTTTCTGGCCAGCAGAGGGATATGAGGCAGGACATGGACAGCCATCCTTCGACAAGCAATTCGCACGTGACTGGCTCAAGGCTAATCCGGATAATGATTGGACTCTTCCACAGGATATTGTTGATAAGACAATCGGAAAGTACCTTCAGGGCTATGAGCTCATTACAGGAACAAAGCTTGCATAAGAGCGCATATAAATAGTAAAGTGAGGGCAAAAGATGTTTGATGACATTCATATAGTGCTCGCATCGGCTTCGCCGAGAAGAAGCGAAATACTGACCAAAATGGGAATCACCTTCGAAAAGCTTCCTAGTGAAGCAGAGGCAGTTTTTAAGGATAAGGTAGATGAACCACTTAAGCCACATGAAAAGGCAGAGCAGCTCTCGTATGTAAAGGCTGCAGACATTGCTGGAAAGCTTCTTATGGGAGAAGCAAGAGTTGGAAAAATATCTAAGGGCGTTCTGATTATCGGAGCAGATACTGTTGTTTCAGCATACGGAGAAATTCTTGGAAAGCCGGAGGGCTTTGATGAGGCCTGCGTTATGCTTGATAAGCTTCAGGGCAGATGGCATGAGGTATATACCGGAGTTACTTTAGTATATATGCCGCCGGAGGCAGCTTCAGGGGCTCAGGGACTTGCAGGACATGAAAAGGCTAAGCAGAAGACCTTTAGTGTTTGCAGCAATGTAGAAATATATCCTATGTCAGGTGAAGAAATTGTAGATTATGTAGCCAAGGAAAAGCCTTATGATAAGGCAGGCGGATATGCCATTCAGGGAAGCTTTTGCAATTTTGTAAAGGCTATTGATGGCGACTATGAAAATATCGTAGGTCTTCCAGCATCAAGGCTATATCATGAAATAAAAGAAATTATATCAGAAGCTTAATTTGTCCTAAAAAGGTGAAGTTAATTCCCTAGGCATGATTCTTTTTGTGAAATTGTGTCTGGGGATTTTTTTATTAAATGAATCGGCGGAGGTACTTATTATGCAAAAATATATTATGGCATTAGATCAGGGAACTACAAGTTCTAGATGTATTTTGTTTGATGAGATGGGCAGCATCAGGTCTATGGCGCAGCAGGAATTTGAGCAGATTTATCCCAATCCGGGGTGGGTTGAGCAGAATCCAAGAGAGATCTGGTCTTCGCAGCTTGCAGCGGCGGTTGAGGCTATGGGAAGACTCGGTATTACCATTGATGAGGTTGCAGGAATAGGTATCACTAATCAGAGAGAAACAACCATTGTGTGGGATAAGAAAACTGGTCAGCCTGTGTATAATGCCATTGTATGGCAGTGCCGCAGAACTTCGGATATGATAGAAAAGCTCTGCAGCGACGGGCTTAAGGAATATGTAAGAACGACAACCGGGCTGATTCCGGATGCATATTTTAGTGCAAGTAAAATTGCCTGGATTCTTGAAAATGTAGAGGGTGTCCGCGAAAAGGCTGATAGGGGCGAGCTTGCCTTTGGTACAGTTGACAGCTGGCTTATCTGGAACCTTACAAAGGGCAGGGTACACGCTACTGATTATACGAATGCTTCAAGGACAATGCTCTTTGATATTCATAATTTAAAGTGGGACGAAAAGCTTTTAGAGTACTTTAAGATACCAAAGGAAATGCTCCCTGAGGTAAAGCCTTCAAGCTGTTTATTTGGAAATACAGAGGGCAGCGTAATAGGTGGAAGTGTTCCTATTGGAGGAGTTGCAGGCGATCAGCAGTCAGCTCTTTTTGGACAGTGCTGTTTTGAAAGAGGAGATGTCAAGAATACCTACGGAACAGGAAGCTTTATCCTCATGAACACCGGAAAGGAAGCGGTGAATTCAAAGAATGGCCTCTTAACTACTATAGCAGCAGGATGTGATGATAATGTGGACTATGCCCTTGAGGGAAGTGTTTTTGTTGCAGGTGCAGCAGTGCAGTGGCTAAGAGATGGAATTAAAATTATAAAGAATGCTGCAGAATCGGAGGCTCTTGCGACTTCGGTAGAGGATTCTAATGGGGTTTACATTGTCCCTGCCTTTACAGGTCTTGGAGCTCCTTACTGGAATCCATATGCTAGAGGAACTGTCTTTGGACTTACAAGAGGCGTAAGCAGAGGACATTTTGTGCGCGCAATGCTTGAATCCATAGCATATCAGACAAATGATGTAATTAATGCGATGGAGGAGGATGCGGGAGCTAGACTAGGCAGCCTTAAGGTAGACGGAGGTGCTAGTGCAAATAACTTTCTTATGCAGTTCCAGTCTGATATTACAGATACGAAGGTAATGAGGCCTGAGACAATAGAGACTACTGCGCTTGGCGCTGCTTACCTTGCAGGCCTTTCTACAGGGTATTTTGGCAGCAAGGAAGAAATAAAGAGAAAGTGGGCAGTAGGCAGGGAATTTACGCCTTCCATGGATGATGGCGAAAGAGATGAGAGATTAGCCAAGTGGAAACTTGCGGTTAAGTGCTCTATGGAGTTCAGGTAAAAAAGAATAAGTATTTTACGTGAAATTATGGCTATGCTCTTTTCCTTGAATCGGTAAAATTTGTATGTTATACTTATTCTGATAGGTTATCTCCATATGGCTTACATTAGCATAAAGAGGTGATTATTTTCTAACAAGTTACAAGGAGGAATTTATGAAGAAAAAGATTTTAGGAATCGTGCTTGCATTAGGACTTATGTGTTCATTTACAGCATGTGGAAGCAGCAACGATGCCGCTACAGCAACTACTGCAGCAACAACTGCAGCGACAGAGGCGGTGGCAGAAGCTACGACAGAAGCGGGGGCAGCGGTGGCAGAAGCTACGACAGAGGCTACGACAGAAGCTACAACAGAAGCTACGACAGAAGCTACAACAACTACTACTGAGGCTGCAGCAGAGATTAAGCTTAGACTTAATGTGCTCTACAACGATTCAGATAGTAACTATTATTCAACAGAAGTCAGTGCCGACGAGGTTACTGTTACAGAAAACGGACAGTATGAGCTGACCTTTGATTGTGCTACAGACCTAACCGATAATGCAAAGACAGCAGGTGTAAGAAATCTTCAGCACCTTACAGCTATCTTCGTATATGATCAGGCAGTCAGAGATGGAAGCGAGGCAGCTTCTCCCCTTAAGACAGCTGATATCAGATGGGATAAGGTAGTAGTTGACGGAGTAGAGCTTGCAGTTACTAATTCTGATTTTAAGTCAGCACTTAAGTCAAATGGTATCTTCGATACAAATGATCCTATTAATTCATGGGATGGAAGTGCAGTTGAGGGAATGGTTGAAGCAGGAGAGCATGTTTTAGATTTTGCTGATAATGAGAATCCTCAGAAGATTACAGTTACCTTTACTATTGATAATCTTGAATTCAAGTAATTGCCGCTATGATGCTGAAACTTGAAGAGGCATTTATAATAATGAATTTAGAGTGAGCTTTAAAAGTGAGCTTTAAAGCTTACCTTTGATAAAAAAATAAAGAGACTGCTTTTTAACTATATAGTTAAAAGGCAGTCTCTTTTTGAGCCTTTTTGAATACTATTTTAATTACTTGTTTTTTTCTAAATTGATAAAGTTATTAATGCCATTAATTATTGAATGAACTATTTTGATAATATTATATTTCTTCTCTTGTTCATTGCGATGCCGAGCATTACACCAAGGATTTCTGCTGAAATGATTTCTCCGGCACCTACTGTGATTATAAGGAACCAGATAGGTGTTGCATCTGCGTAAGCAAAACGGATTACTGGTGGAATGATGAGCATGTTAGAAATAACTGTTGGGATAGGAGTAAGAAGCATTCCTACTGGTATTCCCATAAGCTTTTTTTCGATGCTGCTAAGGCTGGCTGAAGTGTCACCTTTTCTTTTTAAAGCGCTATTTTTGAAATATCTGCTTATGATATATCCGAATAATACTCCGATAAAGGAAGCAAGGGTTCCAAAAACAACATCAGGCAAGGCAAGCCCTGTTACAAGGTTTGCGATAAGGCAGCCGATTGTTACACCAGCAACTGCAGCAGGAGTAAAGAAAGGAAGCACACTTAAGGCTTCAGCAAGTCTTACCTGAACTACACCTGAACTGAATGGCCATATCAGAACTAGCACAACATAGATTGCAGCAATGATAGCGGCTTCAGCCATGTATCTGGTGCTGAAAACACTTTTACGGGTTACATTTGATTCACTTGTCATTTTAATACACTTTCTGCGCTGTATTCTGCGCCCTTTAGTTTTGTTTTACTTGAGGAAGGTCTCGAACTCAAGTACTGCATTATCCGATTGTAAATAGAAAAACAAATTTTGTCAAATAAAAAATGTGTGAAGTAAATGAAGGAAAGTTGTTGAAAAATACCCTGCAAGGTGCTATAATTTTTTCAGTTGGCTTCTATGATTTATAGAAGAAATATAAGTACTTGAAAGGAAGATAATTATGAATAAACAGACAATAATGGCAGAGAATGCACCAGCAGCAGTAGGACCATATGTTCATGCAGTTAAGGTAGGAAATCTTGTATTTGCATCAGGACAGCTCGGACTTGATCCTGTTACAAACACACTTCCAGAGGGCGTTGAGGCTCAGGCTGAGCAGTCATTAAAGAATATCGGCGCTGTTTTAAAGGCAGCAGGATGCTCTTATGAGGATGTAGTTAAGACTACTATTTTCCTTGCTGACATCAATGATTTTGCAGCAATCAATGCCATTTACTCAAAGTATTTTACAGGAAGCGACACACCAGCTCGTTCATGTGTTCAGGCAGGTGCTATTCCAAAGGGCGGCCTTTTCGAGATGGAAGTTATCGCAGTTACTAAGGACTGATAATTAAAGAAAATACTATAAAGAAAATCCATGGCTTATAAGAGCTGTGGATTTTTTTTCTGTTTTATTCAAAAATACTGAAATAGGTTTTTTGTTTATTTTTTTATACGCTAAGATGTGGTATAATTGTATTTAGAATATTTGTTGAATTGGGAGGATGGTATGCCTGCAAAAATACATATTATTTACGGAGAAGCGGGAAGTGGAAAGAGCACTGAAATAAGAAGACTTCTGCTTGCAAAGGGAAAAGAGGAGACAGATAGAAAATGCATCCTTATAGTTCCTGAGCAGGCTACTCTTGCTGCGCAAAAAAGCATCGTAAGTGAGGCGCAGGGCGGTGTCATAATGAATATTGATGTTATAAGCCCTATGCGTCTTTCAATGGAGCTCTTTGCTGCAGCTGGTGTTTTTGAGGTAAATGTTCTTGATGATACCGCAAAAAGTCTTATCATTAAAAAGTCAGCAATAGAGCACGCTGCAGAGCTTGGGATTTTAGCAGGAAGCATGAATAAGCAGGGCTTTGTTGATGAAATGAAGTCTCTTTTTTCTGAATTTATGATGTATGGGATTTCAGAGGAGGATATAAGAGGTGTTTTAGATAAGCAGGAGGATGGAAGATTTAAGGAAAAGCTATCCGATATCCTTGTGCTCTATAAGGCCTTTAATGATTTTACAAGGGAAAGATTTGTTACTGCTGAGGGCTATCTTTCAGAGGCAGTAAGCGCAGCAAAAAGAGCTGTTCTTGAAAAAGAAGATGAAGAGAGCGAATTTCTTCTAAGAGAAAAGGTGCGCTGCGTTAATAGCATAGTTAATGGAGCAATAGTCTGCTTTGATGATTTTACAGGCTTTACTCCTTCTCAGGAAAAGCTGATCGACTTTATAATGCAAAATGCCAAAGAGGTGTATTTTGCAATTACCATGGATGAAAAGAGCTTTAACTGTTTTTACCCGGCAGAAAGGCACTTTTACTATATCAGTGAAAAATTCTGCAAAAAGATACGTGATTTAGCTAAGAAGGCAGGCTGCAAGGAGGTTTCCGGAAGCTTTTTATCAGGAGATAAAAGGCATGAAAATAGTAAGGATAGCTTTGGAGTATCGATTAATTCCCTTGGCAATATTCAGGCAGAAATTAAAAAGGCAGCAGTTACCATAAAGGAGCTTGTGCGTGATAAAGGCTTTAGGTATGGAGAAATTGCGGTTGTAACAGGAGACCTTGATTCCTACGGAAAAAAGCTTGAAAGAGAGCTTAAGGAGACGGAAATTCCTTGCTATCTTGACATGAAGCCAGGTATTTTTGAAAATCCGTTAGTTGAATTTGTATTATCACCTTTTGATATCATTGCAACTGACTATTCTTACACCTCGGTGCTCCGTTTTATCAAGAATAAGTACGGAAGAGCTGCCATTTCAAAAATGTTAAAAGAAAAGGGCTTTGAGGAGAAAGATCTAGAATCCGGAGGGCTTTTTGATGAATTCGATAATTATGTGCTTGCAAGAGGAATCAGAAGGCATGGCGCTTATGGTAAGAGTTTTGATAAAAGATATAGGACAAATCACACTCTTTCTCTAGAGAGCATTGATAAGGTAAGGGAGGCTGTATTTGATTTTTTAGAGCCTTTATATACGGTGTTTATTAGAAAATCTCTAGCAGGAGATAAGCTAAGGGCGTTTTATGAAATGCTTGAGAAAAGTGCCTGCTATGAGGAGATTGAAGAAAAGGATAATTTTTCGCGCTCTGTTTATGAAAAGATAATAGAGCTTATCGGCAGAATGTTTGATCTTTTAGCAAAGGATGAGATGGATGCAGAGGAATTTGCTGAGGTCTTTAATGCAGGAATCAGGGATATGAAAGTCGGAACCGTTCCTGCAGGTAATGATTTAGTTCTCATATGCGATGTTACTAGAAGCAGAATTTCAAATATTAAAGCTCTCCTTCTCCTTGGTGCAAATGAAGGAAAGCTGGCTGTTTTAACTGAAAACGGCGGATTGTTATCTGATAGGGATAGGGAAATATTTGCCATGAATGATTTAGAGCTTGCTCCAAATCTTCGTCAGCAGGCTAGCGTGGCTGATTTTTATATCTATACAATACTTAATAAGGCAGAAAATTTTCTTTATATTTCCTATTCAAAGTATAGCGAGGATGGAAAGGAACTTATTCCGGCATCTCAGATAAAGGGAATAAAGAGGCTTTTAAAAGGAGACCTCAGCAGTACGATTGAGCAAGAGGGGGATTTTGATAAAGGAGATAGCTTTCGTGCAGAGCTTTTAGAAAAGCTCTCTGATGATAATGGTTTTGGAAGCTTTACCAGGATCCTTGGGGATATTGCTGCGGGAAAAGAGCCATCAGAAGAGGATAAAATTCTCTTTAAGGTGATATATGATTATCTCTTAGATAGCAAGAAAAATGGCAGAGATAATATTTATAAGATAGACCTTGAGGAAATTGCAGAGAATGCTTTTGTCTGCAATCTTCCGCTTTTACTTTCTAAAGAAAACCTTGATATGCGTGAAATAGGAAACATGAGCATTACAAGGCTTGAGGAGTTTGCTAGCTGTCCTTTCAAGGAATTTTTAGAGCATGAAGTAAAGCTTGAGGAAAGAGCCGAATATAAGATCAGCGTTCCGGATATAGGAAATTATTATCATAAGGCCATGGAGCTCTTTGGAGAGGGTATATTAAGTGAAGGAATCGGCTGGAGAGCTGATCCTTTAGAGGATAAAGCGGTAAGAAGAAAAAGAATTGAAGCTTTGACAAATAGGTGTGTAATAGAGGCTCTAGAGGATACTTCAATGGATATATTCGAGAGCTCTAGGCGTAATAGTTTTATCTATGAAATGCTAAGTGATAATGTAAGAAGATCTGTTGAGACAATACTCTATCAGGTAGAAGCAGGTGATTTTACACCTTACCGTTTTGAGCAGAAATTCGAAATGATGCTTCCTGCCGGCCTTAAACTGGTAGGTAAGATAGACAGAACTGATATTGCAAAGGGAAAAATAGAAGACGGCACTGAAACTGATTTCATAAGAGTTATTGACTATAAGTCGAATAAAAAAAAGAACATTGTATATGGTGATTGCTATTCGGGCCTTGCCTTGCAGCTTGGAGTTTATTCTAACGTTGTAGAAAAAATGTTTAAAAATAATCCTAAATCGGTTTCTGTACTTTATTTTGGTATTCAAAATCCTACAATTGATGAAAGTGAAGATATTTTTAAGATTGTAGGTGATAAAACTAATGATATAGGATTATACCTTGAAAGAATGAAGGCTGCAGCTGATAAGAAAATAACCGCTGAGATGAAAATGAAGGGATTAACGGCCTTTGATCCTCTTGCACTGCGCATGACAGATTATAAGCTCTCAAATGAGAATGGGATTCTTATACCGAGCTCGGCGTCAGATGTCATTTCTGCTAAACTTAAAAAAGACGGACAGCCTGATAGTAAATCTGAGCTGATAGATACAGAGCTCTTTAAGCGTTTTGGGGAGTTCTCAGTTAAAAAGGCAGATGAAATAGGAAGAAGACTTCTTTCAGGAGAGGTTTCAATAAAGCCTAAGAGCAATAGTAAAGGGGATGCGCCTTGCGCGTTTTGCAAGTATCATGGAATCTGTGGTTTTGACACTAGAGTTCCGGGCTTTAGAAGAGGAGCCGCAGAAAAGATGAAGATGGCTGAATTCTTTAATGCTATTTAATGTTTGATAAGGTGCTATTAGATTTTATAATCAGAGGTAAAAAATGAGCGAAAAGAGATGGACGGATAGCCAGAAAAAAGCAATAGAGCTTCGCGGAAGTGATATTTTAGTTTCCGCCGGAGCGGGCTCTGGTAAGACAGCGGTTCTAGTTGAAAGAATTCTTCAGCTAGTGCTTGATGAGAATAATGATATAGATATTGATAATCTGCTTGTCGTGACCTTTACTCGTGCTGCAGCTGCGCAGATGAGGGATAAAATAGGTGAGGGCATGGATAAGAGGCTTCTTTTGGCAGAGGAGGCAAAGGATGAAGAGCTTGAAGCTAAGATATTGAGGCAAAAGCACCTTCTTGCAGGTGCGAGAATCTGCACAATAGATAGCTTTTGTTCTTATGTTGTTAAAAACTATTTTTCAAACATCGACCTTTCTCCAGATTACAGGATAATGGATAAGGGAGAAGGTGAGCTTATTTATAGGGATGCAATGGATGAAATGCTTGAAGAGGCCTATGAAGAGCCGTTTGAAGGTTTTGAACTCTTGGTAAAGGGCTTTTCAGATTCTAAAAGTGATAAGAAAATCGAGGAAATAGTAAGAAAAGTCTTTTATATGTCTGAGACCGTTGTAAATCCTGAAAAGTGGCTTGTTGAATTAGATAAGAAAGAGTTTGAGGAATATGAAAAAGAAGCGGTAGGGGCTATTTTAGAAAATGCAGGAAGAATGCTGAGGCTTACGGAAAGAAATATAAAAAAGACTCAGGCTGATGATTTTGTATGGGATAAAGAAAAGGAAGTACTAGATGCGGATAAGAAAGGCATTTTAGCCTTTCTAGAAAAGGTTTCTAAAGAAGGAACTACTCTTGAAAATATTTTAGAGGCAATAGACCTGATTAAATTTGGAAAAGTTAAGACAATTCAGAATAGGAGTTTTGAAAAGCTTGATAATCCAGAGGAGGCTAGTGGGATATATGAAGCTTTTAAGGCCTTAAGGGAGAGAACAAAGGAAATACTTAAAGGTATATTTGAGGACTATCTCTTTATGCCTTATTCACTTATGGTGCATTTTAATGAGAAAAGCGGAATATATATAAAGGCGATAGCAGAGCTTACAAGGCGGTTTAGAAAAGTGCTCAGTAAAGAGAAGGCAAGGAAGGGAGTCCTTGAATTTTCAGACCTGAGCCACTATGCGCTCTCAATCCTTACAAATGAAGACGGTGAGCCTACTAGTGCTGCAAGAGAGCTAGCTGGTGAGTATAAGGCCATTATAATAGATGAGTATCAGGATTCGAGCATGCTTCAGGAGGCGATTTTAAAAAGCATCTGTGATGCTTCGGATGGAAAGACGAATATGTTTATGGTCGGTGACATAAAGCAGAGCATTTACGCCTTTAGACAGGCAAGACCGGAGCTCTTTATGGAAAAGTATGAGAGCTTTGATAAGGCGTTTGGTGAAGCGGAAAAGGGAGCTTTAGTAGAAAAAGACTGCAATGGGCAGCTTGTAGTTATGAATACCAACTTTAGAAGCAGAAAGGAAGTACTTGACAGCGTTGATATGGTATTTGAGGCAGTAATGCATAAGAGCGTAGGCGCTGTTGAATACGATGAGGATGCAAGCCTTAAGCCGGGGATGGAGTATCCTGCGCCTGAAAGGGAGGGGGATTATGTTACCGAGCTTCTTTTAGCTGTTCCGGAAGATGGTGAAGATGAGGGTTCTGATAGCGGAGAATATGACATTTCTACAGATGTAGAAGAAGAGGGCGGAGAAGGTGATGAAGGCAGCTCTAGCGAGAACGGAGAGTCAGCCGAGGAAGTTAAAAAGAGCGAGGCTGAGGCCCTTGTTATAGTAAATAGGATCCGTGAAATAATAGCTGAGGATGGTCTTAAGGTCACTGATGAAGAGTTAGATGAAAATGGAAAAAAGAAGCTTAGAAAAGCCAGGATGAGCGATATAGCTGTTCTTGTAAGAAGCAGGACCAATATCAGCAATTACATAAAGGTATTTGAAGAAAATGGCATTGAAGCTGTTGCTGAGCAGGTGAGCGGATATTTTGCAAGCACTGAAATTGAAAGAACGCTGAATTACCTAAGGATAATAGATAATCCGCTTCAGGATATCCCTTTTGCAAGTGTGCTTAGCTCGGTATATGTCGGAATTAGTGCAGATGAGCTTGCTGAAATTACTTTTTTAGCAAGAAAAGCTTATAGAGAAAAGCTTTCAGCAGATAATGAGGGGGCAGGAAATGAAAAGCCTGATGATAAGTATAATGCTAAGTCTAGCGCCAAGTATACTACGCCCTATCTTGCAAATGCAGTAAGCTGGTATGCTGAAAATGGTGCGAGAGAAGAATTAAAAACAAAGCTCAATAGTTTTTTAAGTGAATTATCAGAGTTCAGGAAGTATTCTGCAGCCCATTCAGTTACAGAGCTGATAGAAAAGCTCTATGACGATACTAAAGTGCTCTATAAGGTTTCGGCAATGCCGGACGGTGAAAGAAGAAAGGGCAATTTAAAGAAGCTTGAAGAAAATGCTAGAAATTTTGAAGCGACGAGCTTTAGAGGCCTGTTTGAATTTCTGCGTTATGTTCAAAGGCTTATTGATAATGACGTGGATTATGGCCTTGCAGATAGCAGCCTTGGGCCGGATGTGCTTAAGGTAATGACAATTCATGGCAGTAAGGGACTTGAGTTCCCTATTGTTTTTGTAGCTGGTATTGACCATAATTTCAATGATAAGGATCTAAAGGGAAGCGTTATGATAAACGCTGATCTTGGCATCGGACTTAGATATGTCGGAAATGAAGATGAGAAGTTCAAGGTAGATACCTTGGCTCAGAAAATGATAAAAAGAAGAAATGAGGCAAATAGCAGAGGAGAAGAGCTGAGAGTTCTTTATGTCGCAATGACTAGAGCTAAGGAAAAGCTTATTCTTACCGGAGCCCTGAATGGGGAAGGAAAAAAAGTAGCCGAAAGATTTGATAGTTGGGAATCAGCAGCAGAGGAAATTTTTGAAAATGGAGTGCTTCCCCAGGATACCATAATTAAAGATAAAAACTATCTTGATATTATTGCGCCTGAGTTCATACTTGAAGAAAAGGGCGACCTTCATAGATCTAAATTTATAAAAGTAAGTTACAGTAAGAAGGCAGAAGATGAAGCAGGGGACCTGGATTTTGAAAATGAGCTCAGCGAAGTGCGTGAAGAAAAGGCCTTTAGCTTAGAAGGTGCAGGAAAAGTATTAGAAAAAGATGAAGCTGTTGATAAAGCTCTAGCAAAAGATGGAGCGATAGATAAAGAGGATGGAAAGTGTAAGAAGCAGAGAGTAAATCCTTTGAAGCTTAAGCAGAAATTCCTTTCAGGAGAACTTATGACCTTAGACTATGATAAGGAAGATGGGGAAGCAGCGGAAAAGCTTGAGAGAGCAGCAAAAGAACTTCAGAGGCTTTTGAATTTTGAATATAGGTATCAGGCGGATGTTGATATACCTTACAAGTTCTCGGTTTCAGCCTTGAAGAAAACTGAGAATAATGCTGAGGCTGCGCTATCAGATGAAGAGGGAAGGGCAGTAGATTTTGAAAATGATACTGAGCATGCAAAATTAGAGGATAAGGAATACCGCGTAAGTCATGGTGCTGTAGAAAAGCCTATCCCTAGCTTCTTACAGAAGGAGAGGATAATTGCCCCTACTGAAAAGGGTACTGCAGTTCATGCTCTTATGGAGCATGCAGATTTCCCTGCTGTAATAAGCAAGGTGGAGGCAGCTGATTATGAGGAGTATTTATCAAGGCACTTTGAGGCGATTGTAAGAGGCGGCTATGTGGACAGGGCGGTTTATGAGGAAATATGCAAGGTAAAGGGCGGTTCTAAAGAGTTTTCTGAACTAGACATTAATACTCTCGGCGCTTTCTTTAAAACAGAGCTTGCTAGGAAGATGGCAGAGGCTGCTAGGAGAAATGAGCTCTATAGAGAGCAGAAGTTTGTTTTAGGTCTTTCTGCAGATGAGATTGCAGGCTACCTCAAGGAATGCGGCAAGGGCGAGAGCGACATAGCAAGGCGCTTTGAGGGGCTTGATGCAAGAATTCTCATACAGGGCGTCATTGACGGCTTTTTCATTGATGAAGATGGCAGCGTGGTCCTTATGGATTATAAGACCGACAAATGCAAAGAGCAGGAAATGATAGACAGATATAAGCTTCAGCTCGAACTATATAAGAGGGCGATAGAAAGTGCAACTAATAAGAAGGTAAAGGAAATTTATATCTATGCAGTAAGGCTGTGCAAAAGTATTGAAGTTAAATAAGTCTGTTTGACTATGTAATCATTTTGTGATAAAATCAAATATCATTCAGAAGTGACAGGGTTTTCTGTTTTCATTTAGTTGAATGCAGAAAGCCCTTATTTATAAAATGTAGGTGCAAACGGGGTGTTTACATGAAGAAACTTGCTTTTATTTTTAATCCTCACGCTGGACGTGAGAGACTTCGCCCAAAGGTGGGGGATGTCATAGTTGAATTTGCGAATGCAGGCTATGAGGTAATTACGGCGCCAACTGCTAAACGTGGGGATGCCGTAGAGCTTGCGGAGAATTTTTCAATGCGTGCGGATATTGACAGGATTGTCTGTGCTGGCGGTGATGGAACTTTAGATGAGGTAGTAACCGGAGTTCTTAGTGCAGAGAAAAAGCTTGGAGAGAGCTTTGCAGGTAAGCTTGATATGCCTATTGGCTATATTCCGTGCGGCTCTACTAATGATTTTGGAAATACCTTAAAGCTTCCATTAGATTTTGTTTCTGCGGCAAAGCTTGCGGCAAGCGGAGAAGCAAGTCCTTGTGATGTGGGATATATAAATGACAAGGTGTTTGTATATACCGCGGCTTTCGGTGCATTTACCGAGGTATCCTATGATACGCCGCAGCAGTTCAAGAATGTATTCGGACATATGGCCTATCTTGTCAATGCCATGGGAAAGTTTTCAACCATTAAGAATTATAGAATGAGAGTTAAGTGCAATAATGATGAGAAACAGGTGTATGTAGATGATTTCTTGCTCGGAATGATAGCTAATTCAGATTCTGTTGGCGGCATCAAGGGACTTGCAGGTAAGGACGTACAGCTTGATGACGGACTGTTTGAGCTTGTTATGGTAAGAAAACATACCAATTTAAATGAGCTTACAGATACTGCTAATGCCTTTCTTGCAGGAGACATATTAAGCTCTCCTTCAATTCTTGTTAAAAAGGTAAAGTGTGTTGATATAGAGCTGCTCGATGAGACTGGCTTAGAAGAGCTTAATTGGTCGCTCGATGGAGAGTTCGGCGGAAATATGCCGAAAGTGCATGTGGAAATAAGTAAGCAGGCAGTAAATTATGTTAATAAGTCTACTGAGATAGTTGAAGAATAAAAAGTATGGAGCTAAGATATGCGTATTGCTTGTATTTCGGATCTGCATATTGATATTAATGCGGATTATCCTGTGCTTGATGAGCTGTGTAAGATAGTTAGTGAAAATAAGACAGATATCCTTCTTGTAGCAGGGGATATATGTGAGAGCTGCGAGCTGGTTTCAAAGGCAGCAGAGAAGCTTGAAAAAGATAGCGGAGCGAAGGTGTTATACGTTCCTGGAAATCATGACATGTGGGCTAAAAATACTGATAAAGATAGTGATGAGCTTTATGAGTATTATAGAGAAGATCCAAGGTGCCTTACTACGGGAAAGTCATATGAGTTTGAGGTATCGGGTAAAAAATATGTAATTCTTGGAGACATAGGCTGGTATGATTATTCCTTTGCTTCTAAGATTTATTCCGATGAAGAACTTGATAAGATGTCTCTTGATGGCAGGACCTGGCAGGATAAAAATTTTAATGTCTGGACGCGCAATAATAAGGGTAAATGCGAGGAGATGTTAAAAAATATAGAAAAAGACATTCATAATTTTGAACAATCAGGTTATAATATCATATACATTACGCATATGCTTCCTATAAAGGATTTTGATGTGCCGGAAACCTACAAGGGCTGGGGCTTTTTTAATGCTTTCCTTGGAACGGTGAAGCTAGGTGATATTTTTGAAGCGCATGAGGCTGTTAAGTTTTCTATAAGCGGTCATGTGCATTTTAGAAAAACTGCAGAGCATGGTCATGTAAAGTATCTTCTGCCTTGCCTGAATTATCATACAGAATGGCAGGACGGGCTGACGATTAAGGGAGCTAAGGGTGAAAGCAAGAATGACTATACCTTTAGGGAGCTTAGCAGTGAGCAGCAGGAGAAAAATAGAAATAGGGTCAAGGTGCAGCTCTTAGAGAGCGTTCAGTATATAGACATTTAACTTGATTTTTGGTTAAATAAAAAAATCTAGAAAAATGGACTTAGAACTGAAGCCTGTAATGGGCTAGAAAAGGGAATTTTTTGAAATTTAAGTATAACCCCCGCCTTGAAATAAATAAACTTTTTGTAAAAAATCTTGACATTTGAAAATAAAAATGTAAAATATAAGATAGCATTAATTCTTTTTTGGGGGAAATAGAAGTTCTCTTTTGGATTTTGAAAATCATTAGTTGCTATCTGGAAAATGGAGGAGTGATGGAAGAGAAAAAAGAATCGAAGGCGCTGCATAAGATCCATATTCCGCATGACCATGGTCACGCAACGGAAGATATTTTAGATGTTATGCCAAAGATCCAGGATTTCATGGATGCGTCAGAGATGTTTTCACAGCTTTCAGATTCCACAAGGCTGCGAATTTTGTGGATTCTTTGCCATAGTGAGGAATGCGTTAATGATATTGCCGCAGCAGTTGAAATGAGTGCGCCGGCTGTTTCTCATCACCTTAAGCTTTTAAAGCAGACAGGCTATATACAGAGCAGACGCGAGGGTAAGGAGGTTCTCTATAAATTAAAGGATACTGAGGAAGCTTTAACGCTTCATAGAATCGTAGATGGTGTTTTCTCAATGAAGTGTCCGTTAGAGAGTGATTTTGTTTTAAATGAATTTTCAGAAGACAATAAGAAAAAAGGAGAATGATAATATGCTTTATATCGGTGTTGATTTAGGTACTTCAGCAGTAAAGTTAGTTCTTATGAATGAAGAGGGAGAAATCAGAAATTCTGCTTCAAAGTCTTACCCTTTAAGTTTTCCTCAAACAGGATGGTCAGAGCAGAATCCAGAGGACTGGATCAGTGGAATTAAGGAAGGTTTAAAAGAGCTTCTTAAGGATGAAAAGGTAGAGGATGTTGATGGTATAAGCTTTGGCGGCCAGATGCACGGCCTTGTAATTCTTGATGAAAATGATAAGGTGCTTCGCCCGGCAATTCTTTGGAATGATGGAAGAACTAGCGAGGAGTGTGAGTATTTAAATAACACCATCGGCAGAGAAAAAATCGCTGCTTTAACTGGAAATATGGCATTTACAGGCTTTACTGCACCTAAGCTTTTATGGGTGAAGAAGCATGAGCCTGAAATTTTTGATAAGATAGCTAAGATCATGCTTCCTAAGGACTATGTTGCATATAAGCTTTCAGGAGTCCATTGTACTGATGCTTCTGATGCTTCGGGCATGCTTCTTTACGACGTAAAGAACCGCAAGTGGTCTGATGAGATGATCGACATTGTAGGAATTAAGAAGGAGCAGCTTGCAAAGGTATTTGAGAGCTATGAGGTAGTTGGTAATGTTTCTGCTAAGGCTTCAGAGGAGTTTGGTCTTCCAACTAGCGTTAAGGTAATAGCTGGTGCAGGTGATAATGCAGCAGGTGCAGTAGGAACTGGTACGACCAGCAATGGCATGTGCAGTGTTTCTATCGGAACCTCAGGAACTGTATTTATATCTACAGATGACTTTGCAATGGATCCAACAAATTCAATGCATTCCTTTGCTCATTCAAATGGAAAGTACCATTTCCTTGGATGCATGCTTTCAGCTGCTTCATGTAATAAGTGGTGGATGGATGACATCGTTAATGATAAGGATTATAGCGGTGAGCTTAAGGGCGTTAAGGAATATGGAAAGAATAAGGTATTCTTCCTTCCATATCTCATGGGAGAGAGAACTCCTCATAATAATCCAAATGCAAGAGGTGCCTTTATCGGCATGAGCATGGATACGACAAAACAGGATATGACCCAGGCTCTTATCGAGGGTGTTACCTTTGGTCTTCGCGATTCTATTGAAATTGCAAGAGAACTCGGTGTTAAGATAGACAGAGTGCGTGCTATCGGCGGCGGGGCTAAAAATCCTGAATGGTGCAGAATTCTTGCAGATGTAATGAATGTTAAGGTTGATAAGATAAATTGTGAGGAAGGCCCGGGCTTTGGTGCCTGCATACTTGCAGCAGTAGGCTGCGGTAAGTTTGCTTCAGTTGAAGAGGCAGGAGCTAAGCTTATAAAGGTTACTCAGACAATAGAGCAGATACCGGAAGAGGTTGAGCTTTATGAGAAGAAGTATAGACAGTGGAAGAAGATGTATCCAGCACTCAAGGATATCTATGATGAGATTGTTTAAAAAAGTTTGATAAATGATTTGATAAAAAAGTCTACTGAAATGGCATAATTTTTTGTATCAATAGTGCGGATTAATGAAGAATTAAAGAAAAATGATGAGAAGATGAGCCTTATTATGGATGAAGGTAAGGTAATTATGGTAGCAATGAGCCTGTAAGAAGGGATTAAGGGCTTTTGACTATAAAAAAGGGAAAAGATGAGGGTATTAAGATGGCAATTTCAAACAAGGCTGTAGTTAAATGCAGCAAATGCGGTGAAAGCATTGACTTCGAAGTTTTTAGAAGTGTAAATGCTCATACTGATCCGGAACTTGCAGCAAAGGTTAAAAGCCGTGAGCTTTTTAAGTGCAAGTGTCCTAAGTGTGGTAATGAGTCTTATGTAAATTATGATTTTCTTTATAACGATCCAGACAAGAGAATTATGATTTATATGATTTTTGAGGAAAATAAGCTTAAGGATATCTGCAAGCTTCTTTCATCAAAGGAAATTCCGGGCTATACAATGAGGGTTGTTGGCAGTCAGCAGTCTTTAGTTGAGAAAATCATGATGTTTGAATCTGGCCTTGATGACAGATCTGTTGAAATCGGAAAGAGCGTCATGTATTACAATAACTACAAGCTTTTCAAGGAAGCAGGCGTATCTCAGATTCGTTTTAATCATAGGGAAGATGGAAGTAATGAATTCCTTATGATTGCAGGCAGCAAGCTTTTTGCAAGAGTTGGTTTTCCTAAAAAGGAATATGATAAGATAAGCAGCCTTTATGGAGATAGGTATCTTGCACTTGCTAAGGATGACATAGCAATTGATCTTGCCTGGGGCAAGGAAATGTACGATTCTGTTGTAAAAAATGGCAGAGAATAAAAAAGTACTTGACAAATGTTATTCTTTATTGTATTATTTTAGCGTTGACAAAATTTTATCCTTCAGTTTTACTGAAGGATGCATAGGGGCATCGTCCAATGGTAGGATACCGGTCTCCAAAACCGTTGATGGGGGTTCGAATCCCTCTACCCCTGCTCTGAATAGAAATGCACATCAGTTTCCTGGTGTGCATTTTTTTTATTTTAGCCCCATTAATGACACACAATTGTACTAAAATTGCCTAAAAACATTAATTATTTTTTCATATTTTCGTTGTATAATTACTTGTAAAGTGGCGGTCAGTGTGCTAAAATGATATATTAGAGTAGTGCCCTAAAGGGAGGTGCTAATCAATTTAGGAATTTGGAGGATGTAACAAAATGGGCGGCTTTTTTGCTGTAGCATCAAAGGAAGATTGCGTATTTGATTTATTTTTTGGAACTGATTATCATTCACATCTTGGTACAAGACGTGGCGGTATGGCAGTTTTTGATAGGAGTTCCGGCTTTGATCGCGCTATTCATAATATAGAAAATTCACCATTTAGAACAAAATTTGAGAAGGATGTAAATGTAATGCATGGTAATCTTGGTATCGGATGCATTTCAGATTATGATCCACAGCCTCTCATTGTACGTTCTCATCATGGCACATATGCCATTACAACTGTCGGCAAGGTAAATAATATTGATGAAATTGTTAATAAGATTTTCAAGAATGGTAATACTCATTTCCTTGAAATGAGCGGCGGTACTATCAATATTACAGAGCTTGTCGCTTCAATTATTAATCAAAAGGATAATATCATCGAAGGAATACAGTACGCCCAGGAGCTTATTCAAGGTTCAATGACTATTATTGTGCTTACTCCTACCTGCATTTATGCGGCTAGGGATAAGTATGGACGTACTCCTGTTTGTGTGGGTAAAAAGCCGGAAGGTTATTGCGTGGCGTTTGAGAGCTTTGCATATTTGAATCTTGGCTATACTCCTGTACGTGAGCTTGGACCTGGAGAAATTGTTGCAATGACTCCAGAGGCTGTAACTACTCTTGTTAAGCCTGGTTCAAAGATGAAAATCTGTACCTTCCTTTGGATTTATTATGGGTATCCTTCAGCTTCTTATGAGGGAATCAGCGTTGAAAGAATGAGATATGAGTGCGGTGCTGCACTTGCAAGGCGTGATGGAGCGCTCGACATTGATAACGTTGCTGGTGTTCCTGATTCTGGTACAGCGCATGCTGTAGGTTATGCTAATGAGTCTGGAATTCCATTTTCACGTCCATTCATCAAGTATACACCTACCTGGCCACGTTCTTTCATGCCAACAATTCAGTCTAAGCGTAATCTTATCGCAAAGATGAAGATTATTCCTGTACATGACCTCATCTACGGAAAGAGACTTCTTCTTATTGACGATTCAATCGTTAGAGGTACTCAGCTTCGTGAAACTACGGAATTCCTTTATGAGTCAGGTGCTAAGGAGGTTCATATCAGACCAGCTTGTCCTCCTATTATGTATGGATGTAAGTTCCTTAATTTCTCGCGTGAGAATACTCCTATGGAGCTTATTGCAAGAAGTGTTATTGCTGAGGAAGAGGGAGAGAAGGTATCAAGAGGTATTCTTGATGAATATTGTGATCCGGATTCAGATCGCTATGCAGCAATGATAGAGAAGATTCGTCAGAGACTTAAGTTTACTTCTCTTCGTTTCCACAGATTAGACGATATGCTCGGCTCTGTTGGTATTGATCCAAGCCAGCTTTGTACTTATTGCTGGGATGGTAAGGATATCAGCGGTGACGCAGGAGACGATGATTAATTTTATGTTTTGATTTTGATTTTGTGACTTTACTTTAAGGAAAGGAGTAATGAATGATAAAACGTGTAGCTCATTATGCGCATAAGTGCACTTTCATGCTTACGCTTACGGCAGCTTTAACTGCAGGAAGCGTTGTCGGCCCGGTGAATCTTTTAGGCAGCGGAACTAGCGTGGTAGCACAGGCAGCAACGGCCTATGAAGGTACTGTTACTGCAAATGAACTTAATGTGCGTAAAGGCGCTGGAACTAATTATGATATTGTACAGGCAAATGGAGCGAATCTTGTCCTGAAAAAGGATCAGAAGGTCACCATTATTTCAACTAGCGGCGAGTGGTACAAGATCAGTGTTGTTTCAGGTGGTACAACCTATACAGGTTATTGTGTTTCCAGATATATTTCCAAGGGAAATGCAGTGAAGACTGCAACGACTTCTACATATAAGGGAAAGGTTACTGCTAATGAGTTAAATGTCCGCAAGGGCGCAGGAACCACTTATGGAATTGTTCGGGTGGGCGGTGAAAATCTTGTCCTTAAAAAGGCTCAGGAGGTCACTATCCTTGGTAAGGTCGGAGAATGGTATAAGATTTCCGTTCCTGTTAATGAAAAGACCTATATGGGATATTGCCTTTCGACCTATATTGAAAAGGGAGAAAAAATAGTAGATGCGACTCCTACTCCTACAGGGCTTCCTGCAAAGGAAGCAACTCCGACTCCGGCAGCAGGAGAGGTTACACCTGCGCCTCAGCCTACTGCAGAGCCTACCGGAGCTGCAACAGCTACTCCTGCCCCAACAAAGGTGCCTTCATCTGATAAGCTTACAGCTACCATTACTACAGAGGAAAAGGATGATAAGATTATTACTTATACCTGTTCTCTTCCAGCAAAGGTAACTGCAAATTCTTTATATATAAGAAAGTCTCCGATTAGCGGAGAGGTTCAGGTTACTGTTACTAAAAATCAGCAGATTACCGTGCTAGGTCAAAAGACAGTGACAAATGGTGGAAAGAAGCAGAAGTGGTATAAGATAGAAGCTGTAGTTGATGGAACTGATTATAGCGGCTATGTTCTTAGTGATTATGTCAGATTTACCTTTAAGACAGGCTTCTATGGCAAGACTTTAAATAAGGCTAAGATTTTTACGACAGCTAGCGCAACTAAGAGATTGACCTATGAGGATGGTTCTGCGATTCTTCTTCCGAAGGGAAGGCTCTTATATGTAATAAGCGAGCAGAGTGTTAAGGGTACTAAGTACTATAGAGTTAAATTTACTGAAGACGGCGAGAATTATTTTGGTTATGTGAATGCAGTATCAATAAATGTTTTAGGCTCTAGAGAGATTACTGAAATCGAGCCTACTGCAACACCTACACCGACTCCTTCGCCTGTTCCGACAGGGGGCGAGGTTGTTACTCCTACACCAGGCGCAGAGGATGGAAAGTATTCAGATCTTGGCTATGCAGCTACTGTAAGTGCTTCTGTGCTTAACGTAAGAAAGAATGCTGGTACTAGCTTTGACAAGCTTGATTCTCTAAAAGAGGGAGATGCCCTTGTAGTTCTTTCAGAGGTTTCAGCTACTGATGGTTCAGACTGGTATTATATTTCTTACAACGATGGCGAAGATACCGGATATGTTTACGCACTTTACGTTACACTAGACATTGAAGATACAGTAAATGCCGTTGCAAGTAGCTCTATTAATATGTATGAAGAGGAGAGTACTTCTTCAGTTGTTTTAGATTCTAATGGTGATGAGGTGGTAATTGCAGCAGGTTCAACTGTTGAAGTTACCGTTGATGAAAATATTGATACAGATGAAAACGGCGAGCAGAAGTGGTTCGGAATAGTGGCTCTGGCAGCTGATGGAAATGAGTATGAGGGCTATGCTCTTGCAAACATGCTTAGATTAGCTAAGAAGGAAATTGTTGATGATACGGAGCCTACTCCTATTCCAACAGCAACTCCTACTCCTGCAGCTACAGCAACGCCAACTCCTATTGAAGCTACAGCAACACCTACACCTACACCTGCATTATCAGTTACATCAACGCCTACACCTGTTGCTACAGCTACACCTACAGCAACTCCTACTCCTACTGCCGTCCCGGAGTATCCAAGCGGTTCTAAGTATGGAAGACTTAACGGTGTCGAGATGCTTGCGATAAAGGAGACAGCTTCTTATTCTAGTTCAGTTCTTAAGAATAGTTCTGGCTCACCTATTATTTTATATGCATCTGACAAGTTTGCAATTTTAGATAAAACTTCAGATGGTACCTATACCTGGCAGAAGATACTTTACATTACAGGCGGGGCAACATATACTGGTTATTTAAATGCTGATTATGTAATTGATTATGATAGCACAGTTTCAACTGGGGTTGAAGATACAGAGAGTATTGCTGATTTTCAGGCGTATCTGAAGGAGCAGGGCTTCCCTGAAAGTTATCATGCAGCACTTACAGCCCTTCATGAGAAGCATCCTAAATGGGTGTTTAAGGCTTTTAATACAGGACTTGACTGGAATACAGCTCTTGATAATGAGTCTCTTCCAGGAGGAAATCTCATTTCAAATACCAGGACTAATGCCTGGAAGTCATTTGAGACAGGGGCTTATAATTACAAGACAGACAGCTTTATAGTTTATGATGGAAGTACCTGGGTAACTGCTTCTAAGGCAGCAGTTGCTTACTATATGGATCCTCGTAATTTCCTTGATGAAAATAATATTTTCCAGTTCGAGATACTTGATTATAATCCAAAATATCAGAATATTGCAGGAATCGAGAATATCTTAAAGGGTACTGCTATGTATAACACTACCTTTGATTATATTGATGATGCAGGAAATACCGTTACTACGTCTTACGCTAAGGCTTTCCTTGCAGCAGCAGCTTATTCAGAGGTAAGTCCATATCATCTTGCTTCTCGTGCTAAGCAGGAAATCACAACTGGAAGTACAACCTTAAGTAACAGCGTTTCTGGTACCTTTGCTGGTTTTGAGGGCTTATATAATTTTTATAATATAGGTGCTTATAACAGTACAGTTGCCGGTGGTGCAATTGCTAATGGCCTTAAGTACGCTAAGAGCGGAAGTACAAGTGCTACTCTTAATACGAATTCTCTTATTCCTTGGAATAACAGATATCGTTCTATTGTCGGAGGAGCTTATATCATAGGTTATTCTTACATTGCACGTGGACAGAATACTATTTATCTTCAGAAGTTCAACATGACCCAGAAGTCTACTTATGCACATCAGTATATGTCAAATGTTGAAGCTCCTTATTCTGACGGAAGAAGAGTTGCAGCAGCATATCTTAGCATGGAGGAGACACCTATAGTATTCTCTATTCCGGTTTACAATAATATGCCGGCTGAAAAGGTAAGTGCACCTGCTGCAGTAAGCAATCCTAATAATTATCTTTCTGCTTTAAGTGTTAAGGATAATAATGGAAATGAGCTTATTCTTACTCCTACCTTTACTGTATGCGGAAGCGAGACCTTTGATCTCATAGTAGATTCTACTGTTGAGTCAGTTTCAGTAGAGGCTGCGACAGTTTCTAAGAAGGCTTCGGTTGCTGGTACAGGCGTGTTTACGATTGAGGGCGGAATTAATACCGTAACTGTTGTTGTAACGGCTGAGGATGGTAATATGAGATTCTATACAATCAACATTGTTAAGCAGTAATTATTGATATTTTGTGTCAATGATTATTGTTAAGCAGTAATTATTGATATTTTACGTCAATGATTAATGATAAATAATTAAATATATGAGGGCGGCAGGAATTTGAACTTGCTGCCCTTTTTTTGAAAAGGGGCATTGATGAGTTGTTTTTGTAAATTGAAAAAATTAATGAATATGAAAATTAAGCTGGTGGTAATGGCGATGCTTTTTATCACTTCGTTTATAAATATAGACCTAAAGCAGACCTTTGCTACGGAAAGTGAGAGGCAGGCAGAAGAACTGAGAGCCGAAATGAGCGTGGATTCGCAGGAGGCGGCAGTGCGTGAAGGAGAAGAGGTAGATATTCTGCTTACGGTGTCTTCTGATATTGAAATGGGCGATATTGAGGGAATGCTTTTATATGATGAGGAACTTCTTCAGTTTGTGTCTGCAGATAAGGGAATCAATGGCGGAGATGGCTTTTTAAAGCTCTCTCTTATAGGGGTGCAGCAGGGCTATTTAGAAAAGGGGTTTCTTATTTCTTTTACTGCCATAGCTAGCGGTAAGGCTACCATAGAGCTTTCAAAGGACACCCGCGCGTATTCCTTTGATAATGGAGAGAGTATTTTAGCTGGCGGGCCGGTAGTGCTTACCTTTGATATTTTACCGAATGCGGAGGGAAGTGCCGATACTACTCTTTCATCTTTTAAAATAAGTCCTGGCAGTCTTGAGCCCGAGTACTCGGATGAGGTAGATGAATATCATGTAAGCGTGGGAGGTGATACCAAAAGACTTATTATTTCAGCTATTACAAATGATCCTGCGGCTAGAGTGAGCGTTGAAGGAAGCGATACGCTTGATGAGGAAGAAAATTATGTTTATGTGACAGTGGTTGCTGAAAACGGCGCCAGAAGGACTATTACGCTTGTTGTTAAAAAGGAAAAAGTAGAGCCTGTGACCACAACTACTGTTGAGTTTACTACGAGTGGAACGCAGACAGTGACTAGACCGGTAGAGGAAGTGACTACAAAAAATACTACGCAAGTGCCTGAAACTACTGTTCAAATAAGTACAGAGGAGACACCGCCGGTTACTACCATGGCCGTAAGAGACCCTGATATTGAAACTAAAGAGGATATTGAGGCAAAAGATAAGGTGAGCCGTCTTTCAAAGGTCATCACAGCACTAATCATAGCTTTAATTATATGTATAGCAGCACTTGTAGTTCTTATATTCAAGAGGAGACGTGATAGATAATTAACTTGACTTAAAGTGATGTGTGTTATATAATAAATATAACAAATACAATTATTGGTCTAGTATTATTTGGAGGTGGCCTATGCTTATATCGATAGATTTTAATAGCAGCGAAGCGATATATGTACAGCTTTGTGACCAGATAATATACCTTATAGCAAATGATGATCTTAAGGAGGGCGATAGTCTTCCTTCGGTGAGAGATCTTGCTGAGGCTATAGGAATAAATATGCATACGGTAAATAAGGCATATGGAATATTGCGTCAGGAAGGGTACGTAAAGTTAGACAGACGTCATGGTGCAGTGGTAAGTCTTGAGTGCAACAAGAGCGCAGAAATCCAGAATCTGAAAAATGAGCTTAGAAACGTTGTTGCTAGAGCTTCGTGCAGAGGTATTACAAGAGGTGATCTTAGGAATATCGTGGATAGTCTCTATGATGAGCTTGAAACTAAAATGAAAAAGAAAGTGGAGTAGGTTTAAAGGAGGAGGGGATATGCTTTGTGAAGTTTGTAATATGAGAGATGCTAAGATCTGTTATACTGAAATCATAAATGGACAAAAGAGAGAGCAGTATTTATGCGAGGAATGTGCAGCTAAGAGAACTTCTATCATGAAGAATCCCTTTGCAGATGGAAGCTTTTCTTTAGGAGGCCTTTTGGCAGGTCTTATTTCTAAGGAATTAAATAAGGCTTCTAACGGCGATAAAAGAAAGACAGAGATTGAAAGTAAAGTTGATGCAGATAAAGAGGAGCTATGCTGCAGTGAATGCGGTATGACTCTTAAGGAATTCAGGGATACCGGAAAATTTGGCTGCCCTAATTGCTATAAGACCTTTGAGCCGTTCTTTTCAAAGAATATTAAGATCATTCAGGCGACAGACAGGCACTGCGGAAAATATCCTAAGAATTATAAGGACATTGCTGAAAAGGCAGGTAAGGAAAAGGCAGAAGGTAAGGCAGAGGAACTTTCTAATGTTGAGATGCTCTCTATTAGACTGCAGCAGGCCGTTGAGAGAGAGGATTTTGAGGAAGCTGCCAGGATAAGAGATGAAATTAAAGCTGAAAAGGCTGTGAAAAAGCCTTCAAAAGCGGCTAGCGCAAAGAATAAGAATGCGGCTTCAAAGCCGGCAGCTGGTAAAAAGAGCGTAAAGGGCGCTACAAAGACGGCTAAGAGTGCAGGTAATAGCGCTGAAAAGGCAGAAAAGAGCGTAAAGGGCGTAAAGGGCGCTGCAAAGACGGCTAAGAGTGCAGGCAATAGCGCTGAAAAGGCAGAAAAGAGCGTAAAGAGCGTAAAGGGCGCTGCAAAGCTGGCTAAGAGTGCAGGTAATAGCTCTGATAAGAGTGAAAAAAGTACGAGCAGGGTAAAAGCGGCTAAGAAAAATAAAGCTGAATAAATTGGAGGTAGTATGGAAAAATGGTATGACATTCCGGGTGAAAATGACAGTGTTGTTATAAGCAGCCGCGTTCGTCTTGCGAGAAATCTTGCGGGCCTCAATTTTGAAGGCAGGATAGGTGATGCAGATGCGGGTGACCTTATAGAAAAGATAGCAGATGAGAAGGATAATATTGCGGCGCAGGTCAAGCAGAAGCTGAATTTTACTGAAGTAGAGACGCTTTCTGATGAGAAAAAACAGGTGCTGATGGAGAGACATCTCATAAGTCAGTCCCTTGCAGATAAGAAAATGCCGGCAGGGCTTATTGCTTCAGAGGATGATGGTATTTCAATCATGATTAATGAGGACGATCATCTTCGCATTCAGTGCGTGAAATCGGGAAGTGCAATTGATAATGCATATATACTTGCTGATAAGATAGATGATTATATTGGCAGTAAGTGGGATTATTCCTTCGATAATAAATATGGATATCTTACAAGCAGCCTATCGGATTGTGGAACCGGGCTTAAGGCTTCCTTCCTTTTGTTTCTTCCGGGCATCAGTCTTGCAAATAGAATTCAAAAGCTTGCTGATGAGGTAGGTAAGTTCGGCATTGCCATAAGAGGAAGTTATGGTGAGGGAACTAAGAGCGAGGGCTTTATTTATCAGCTCACCAGTACCAGGACGCTTGGCGTTTCTGAACATGAGATCATGGATAATATTTCTCAGATCGTGCTTCAGATAGTAGATCAGGAGAATAAGCTCAGGAAATATATCCTCAGTAATTCAAGGGAGGAAATAGCGGATAAGATATTCCGTTCCTACGGTGTTTTAAGATATGCTAAAAGCCTTTCTACTCAGGATGCTACCATGATGCTTTCACAGTTAAAGCTGGGTCAGGAAAATGACATTATTAAATTCAGGGACGATGAGAATATTTACGGCATGATGGTAGCCATAAGACAGGGAAGCATTCAGGAGATTGCAGGAAGAAAGCTTGGAAAGGTCGAGAGAGACCGTTTCAGAGCTAATTACCTCAATATGAGAATGAGTGCAATGGAACTTATAGAATAGTCGGTGCTGTTCATAAAATAGTAACAAAATCTATGTGGAATTATCGCTTAATTATTGGTATAATATAAACGGTATAGGTTGTTTAGATTTATATACACATAAGATTATATGCTATGCTTCTCTAAATTCATGGGGCGTGAGTGCTTTATGAAAAAGGGGCAGGACCTAAAAATATATAAAGTAGTAGAAATAGAAAGGAAAGCATGAATAACGATAGATATACGACCAGTGCAAGACAGGCAATTAATGATTCAAAGTCAGTAGCTGCAAGGCTTGGAGTCGGCTTTGTTGGCACAGAGCATATTTTGATGGCTCTTGCTGAAACTTCAGGAACAGCGCAGAGCGTTCTGAATGCTAATGGAGTTACAGCCAATAAGCTTATCGAGATGGCTAAATTATTCATTAAGGATAAGGATAGCGATGTAGGCGTAATGGATGATGAATCCTTTACTCCAAAGACTAGAAGAGTGCTTGATAATGCTGTAAAGGAAGCTAATAAAATGGGAGCTGATCTTGCAGGAACTGAGCATATTCTTTTAGCTCTGCTTAAGGAGAATGATTCAACTGCACATGGTCTTCTTACATCTTTAAATGCTAATGTAAATAAGATCTTTACGGATCTTCGTGCAGCAATGGGCATGGATCCAAGGCTTAATAATAAAAAGCCGGGGATGGGCGGCATGTATTCCGGGGCTGGCAGCTCTTTTATGAAGAATGCTACCGGAATGGGAAGCAGCAGTATGCTTGCTCAATATTCTAGAAACCTTACGGAATATGCTCGTGAGGGAAAGCTTGATCCTGTCATTGGCAGAGAAAAGGAAATTGAAAGAGTGATCCAGATCCTTACAAGAAGGACTAAGAATAATCCTTGTCTTGTCGGAGAGCCTGGTGTTGGTAAGACTGCTGTTGCAGAGGGGCTTGCAGAAAAAATTGTTTCTGGTGATGTGCCTGATGTAATTGCAGGAAAGACTCTTCTTACTTTAGACCTTTCAGCCATGGTTGCTGGTTCTAAGTACAGAGGCGAGTTTGAGGAGAGAATCAAGAGATGTATCAGTGAAGTAATGCAGGATGGAAATATTCTTCTTTTCATTGATGAGCTTCATACAATAATAGGAGCTGGTAATGCCGAGGGAAGCCTTGATGCTTCAAGTATCTTAAAGCCTAGCCTTGCTAGAGGTGAGCTTCAGGTTATCGGTGCTACAACTCTTGATGAGTATAGAAAGCATATTGAAAAGGATGCTGCCCTTGAAAGACGGTTTCAGCCGGTTACGGTTGAAGAGCCTAGCAAGGAGGAGACCTTTGAAATTCTTAAGGGGCTCCGTGAGACATATGAGAATCATCACCGTGTTATTATCACGGATGATGCGCTTAAAGCAGCTGTTGAGCTTTCAGCGCGTTATATAAATGATAGATTCCTTCCGGATAAGGCTATTGACGTAATGGATGAGGCTGCATCAAAGGTAAGGCTTCAGACTTATGTTCCTTCACCTGAAATGCAGGAAATTAAGGATAAAATCAATGAGGTCAATAATCAGAAGGAAGCAGCTATAGCTAGTGAGGCCTTCGAGAGAGCTTCTGAGCTCAAGACAGAGGCTGCAGCACTTCAGGAAAAACTTGATGAGCTGGTGGAGAAAAAGCAGAAAAAGCAGCAGGAGATTCAGCTTTTAGTTACTGAAAATGAAATTGCCGATGTCGTGGCAATGTGGACAAAGATTCCAGTGAAGAAGCTTAAAGAGGATGAAAAGGCAAGATTGTTAAAGCTTGAGGAGACTCTTCATGAAAGAGTTGTAAGTCAGGCCGAGGCAGTAACTGCTGTTGCAAAGGCCATCAGAAGAGGCCGCACAGGACTTAAGGATCCTAAGCGTCCTATCGGTTCTTTCTTATTCCTTGGACCTACTGGTGTGGGTAAGACAGAGCTTTCAAAGGCTCTAGCTCAGGCAATGTTCGGCAATGAAAATGCCATGATACGTGTTGATATGTCTGAGTACATGGAAAAGGAGAGCGTTTCTAAGATGATAGGCTCTGCTCCTGGCTATGTTGGCTATGAGGAGGGCGGTCAGCTCAGTGAAAAGGTAAGGAGAAATCCTTATTCTGTAGTGCTCTTTGATGAAATTGAAAAGGCTCATCCGGATGTATTTAATGTTCTTCTTCAGGTGCTTGACGATGGACATATTACCGATTCACAGGGAAGAAAGGTGGATTTCAAGAATACCATCATTATCTTGACTTCTAATGCTGGCGCTTCTAATATTGTTTCCCCTAAGCATTTAGGCTTTGGTGCCGGAAATGATGAGAAGGCTAATTATGAAAAAATGAAGACAGATGTCATGGATGAGGTGAAGAGAATGTTCAAGCCTGAATTCCTGAACAGAATCGATGACATAATTGTATTTAAGCAGCTTAATAAGGATGACATCCGTCAGATTGTTGAGATACTTACTCTTCAGCTATCAAAGCGCTGCAATGAGCAGATGAATCTAAATCTCGACATTACAGAGGCAATGAAGGATTATCTTGCTGATAAGGGATATGATGAAAAATATGGCGCAAGACCTCTTAAGCGTGCCATTCAGACAGAGCTTGAGGATAATCTTGCTGAGGCTCTTTTAGCAGAGAAGATAAAGGCATCAGATACCGTTAAGTGTGATGTTAAGGACGGTAAGGTAATAATTGAAGCTGAAAAGAAAAAGGCAGCGCGTGCCGTAAAGGGAAAGAGCGAGGAAGGTGCTGCACCTAAAGCAGCAAAGAAGGCCGTTAAGGCTAAGGCAGGAAATACTGCCACAAAGACTGCGAAAAGCAGAAAAACTACTAAAAAAAATAATTAATGGAGGGCTATATGAGCTACGAATTAATTGAGAAGAACGCAAATGACACTTTATCCTTTGGAGATTTTACATTAAATGAAAAGAAAAAGGTTTCTGATTTTGAATTTGATGGAGCAAAGTATAAGGTTAAGACATATAATGAACTTACCAGACTTGAAAAGAATGAGATTTTTGCTTATGAATCAGAACCAGGCTCAAGAGTAGAAAATTATAAGGCTATTGGTGATACTATTGAATTTAATGTTAAGGCAGGAGAAGATGTTCAGATAACCCTCGGCGTTGAAGCTGACTCAGAGTATGAAGTTACTGTTTCAGGAGAGAAGCTTGGAAAGATGGCAACTAATATTTCAGGTAAGCTTGTACTTAGCATTGAGATGAAGAATCCTGATGCTGGAGTTGATGTGAAAGTAGTAAAATGCTAAAAGATAAGACAGTGTTTTTTTGTAAGGAATGCGGCTATGAATCTGCTAAATGGTTAGGACAATGTCCGGCATGTAAGGCCTGGGATTCATTTGTTGAAGCTCCGGCTCAGTCTAAAAAAAGAGGCGTTAGCAGTGCGGCATCCCTTAAAAGCTCTGCGCGAGGTGCAATAAATGGAGGTCTAACCAGGAATGTACCTGTTAAGCTCTCTGATATTGTAAGCGTTAAGGAGCATAGAGATAAAATTGGAATAGAGGAACTAGACAGAGTCCTTGGCGGAGGAATCGTCAAGGGCTCACTGGTCCTTGTTGGCGGAGACCCTGGAATAGGAAAGTCCACCTTGCTTCTTCAGATGAGCGGTAAGCTTTCTGACAATGGGAAAAAGGTACTTTATGTTTCCGGAGAGGAATCTCTTAAGCAGGTAAAGCTCCGTGCTGATAGATTAGGTGAGTTCAAGGGGCCCCTCTCCATTATTTCAGAGACAGACCTTGATATCATCGAATCGGCCATAGAAAATTCAGAGCCGGATGTCGTTGTTGTGGATTCGATTCAGACAATGTACAGAGGAGAACTTGATTCTGCTCCGGGCTCGGTAGGTCAGGTAAGGGAAACGACAGCTACTCTCATGCGCATTGCTAAGAGCCTTGAGATTACCATTTTCATTATCGGACATGTTACAAAAGAAGGTACGGTTGCTGGTCCTAAGGTGCTTGAGCATATGGTGGATACGGTGCTGTATTTTGAAGGAAGCGATTTTGCTTCCTATAGAATTTTAAGGGCCGTAAAGAACAGATTTGGAAGATCTAATGAAATAGGCGTATTTGAGATGGAGGGTGCTGGTCTTGCTGAGGTAAAGAATCCTTCGGAATATATGCTTGCAGGAATGCCGGATAATGAGCCGGGTTCCATTGTCGCTGCAACCCTTGAGGGTACTAGGACAATCCTTGTTGAGGTGCAGTCGCTCGTTGCACAGACAAATATGAATATACCAAGAAGAACCTCTACTGGTGCTGATTATAACAGAGTGGGTCTTCTTATTGCGGTCATAGAAAAGAGGCTTGGAATCAAGCTTTCCTTCTGCGATGTGTTCATAAATATTGCTGGTGGTCTTAGGATAAATGAGCCTGCAGTAGATCTTGCAATAGTGGTTGCAATTCTTTCTAGCTATTACAACAAGCCTATAGAAAAGGGCGTGGTTGTTTTTGGCGAGGTAGGACTTACCGGTGAGGTACGTGCGGTTACTCAGGCTAAGGACCGTGTTGAAGGTGCTTTAAAGATGGGTTATTCTCAGTGCATCATGCCGGAGGCAGATAAGACTTCACGCTCGATGCAGAACTATATTAAGGAAAAGGTCGAGCAGAGCCGCGAAAGAAAGATGGGTGAAGCAGCCAATAATAAGTCAAGAGGAATGAAATTAATAGGCATTAGTAATATTAGAGATCTGGTCAGCTTTTTTCAGAGTTGAAATTTTAGAAATCTCTGTTATAATGTATATGGATCTACTTTTTTTAATTTGATGATAAGTAATTAGAGCGGGATTTTTAGAGCTTAAATGTATTTGATATGATAATGGAGGTAGCAGGTCTATGAATAAAAGAGGGCTGATAAAAAAGCTTGCACTTATGGCTATGACCGCAGGAACTGTTTTTTGCATGACGGGCTGCGGAGGTAAAAAGGCAGATACAGCAGCAACGCTTCTTAGTGAAGTAGAGCTTACTGCATATGCGCATGTTGTAAACGCTGATGATGCAGAGCCATCACCTTCACCTGAGCCAACTACGACCACAGCTGCTTCAGAATCAGATAAGGTCACAGATGAGCTTATTGGCACTGTAGATGAGGACGGATATATTTATACTAAGGATAAGGTGTATATAAATGCAACTACACTCAATTTCCGTTCCGGTCCTTCTACTGATGCAGATAAGATATATACAGCTTCTACAAATGAAGTTTTCCTTAGAATATCTAAGGGTCCTGATGGCTGGGATAAAATTGAGTATAATGGAGAAATTGTATATGCTTTTTCTGAATATTTAAAGCCGGTTGAGACAGAGAGCAGCACAGAGGAAGTTACTGAGTGATTTATTTGTGGGTTTTGTTTTTGTAAGATTTGTAAGTTCAGACTTTTAGAAGTATAGAAGTTTATAAGTACCAAATTTAGATGTGAAAATCTGAAGTATGAGATCAAATTTTCACGAAAATTACTTAAATAGTACAAAAATATTAGCCAGTTAAAATTACTTAAAATTCATATAGTTTTCAAGTAGATATTTTTGAGCGCTTTGCAACGATTTCTAGAAGTGCTAATTACAATAGGAGATGAATATAAAGGCGGGCGGTACGCAAAAAATAAAGCGTACCGCCTGTTTTGTTTGTGAAATGTTTATAAATTTATCTTGGGAATATGCAAAAAACAACTTGTTTGTTAACAAAAACTTGCTAAAAATAAACTGAAAACACTTGCATTTGGAACTGGAAACGATTTCATATTAATTTTTGTATAAATTTTAATGCTGCAATATAATTTTTATTGTGAAATATGTACAAGATTTGGGTTATTTGACTGTTAATGCTTTACAGGCGGGTGTAATAGTTGCACGAAAATACATACGAAAATAGTGTTAAAATTGTAAGAAATGACGATGATAATACTTTTTTTTACAATTTTCAGAGCGCAACCGGTTTACTTGACATTTTAACTCCTTTATGATTTAATAATGCAAACACTGAGAGTGAAGCCCTACTCTCGATGAAAACACTTACAAATGGGAAGTGCTTTCGTTGCAGTAACAAATGTTACAGGATAATGTTTTTATTTGGAATTTAGGTTAAAATGTTTAGATCCTGTGATATGAGCTTTACTTCTTAGTTTTACATACATTTGTTTTTGAACGACAATTATGTAACAGGTATCTAAGATGGTTAGATACTAGAGGATGAGAGCATTTGACCTTGCAGAATACTTGGGCTGCTAGGTCCCGCATTGAGGAGCGGATTTAAACTGGAGGAATTTAAAAATGGAGAACGCAAATACAAAGTTAGTTTTTAGACAGCCAGAACAGGTTAAGGAATTTGTTAGAGCAGCTGAAAAGTGTGATTTTGATATCGATGTTGTTTACAACAAGGTTATTGTTGATGCAAAGTCATTCCTTGGTGTACTCAGCCTTATCTCACTTCCTGTTTTCGTTAAGGCTTATGGTGAGAATCATGAGTTCATGAACGTTTGTCAGAAGTTTGCAGCTTAATTTAAAGTTTTTTATGTGTACCCAATAGAGCTTCGTCCACAAAAAACGGTGGATGAAGCTTTTTTTTGACTTTATTTTTGTTTTGTGCTATACTTTTCTTTCAAGAATTGAGGATGGCTCTTTTATATTATTTTTGAGCCGTTTTTTATAGAAGGGATTTGACTTTTATGTATGAAATAATTACTACTGATGGAAAGGCAAAAAGAGCCAGACTCCATACAGTCCACGGGACAATAGAGACTCCTGTTTTCATGAATGTTGGTACTAATGGTGCCATTAAGGGAGCAGTGGATGCTTTTGATTTAAGAAATATTGATACTCAGGTCGAGCTTTCAAATACGTACCATCTTCATGTTTCTACTCCTGGAGATAAGGCAATCAAGGAGATGGGAGGCCTTCATAAGTATATGCACTGGGATGGTCCTATTCTTACGGATTCAGGTGGATTTCAGGTGTTTTCTTTGGCGAAGCTTCGTCATATAAAGGAAGAGGGAGTTAGCTTTAATTGCCATATCGATGGTAGAAAGATTTTTATGGGCCCTGAGGAGAGCATGCAGATTCAGTCTAATCTTGGATCTACCATTGCAATGGCCTTTGATGAGTGCCCGAGGAGCACGCTTGATAGAGATTATATTCAAAAGTCAGTTGACAGGACTTATAGATGGCTTCTTCGCTGCAAGGCTGAGCATGATAGGTTAAATGCTCTTCCTGATACTGTAAATCCTAAGCAGCTTCTTTTTGGTATAAATCAGGGCGGCATTCTTCCTGATATAAGAGCTGAGCATGCAAAGAAGATTGCAGAGCTAGATCTTGATGGCTATGCACTTGGCGGACTTGCCGTTGGTGAAACTGCCGAGCAGATGTATCAGATTATTGAGTCTACCGTTCCATATCTTCCACAGAATAAGCCTACCTATCTTATGGGCGTAGGAACTCCTGTAAATATTTTAGAGGCTGTTGAGAGGGGTGTTGATTTCTTTGACTGTGTTTATCCATCTAGAAATGGAAGACATGGAAATGCTTATACTGATTATGGAAAGCTCAATCTTAATAATCAAAAGTATGAAAAGGATGAGAGACCTATTGATGAAAAGTGCGGATGTCCGGCTTGCAGGAACGGCTTTTCAAGAAGCTATATCAGACATCTTTTAAAGGCCGGTGAAATGCTTGGCATGAGACTTTTAGTTCTTCATAATCTTTATTATTATAATCATCTTATGGAGAGAATAAGGGGAGCCATAGAAAGACATGAGTATCACGGCTTTAAAACTGAGCTTATTGATCAGATGACTAGAGGCATGAAGGAAAACTAAAAATATTTTTAGTTGAAATTAAATATTATATATGTTATACTTATGAGCAGATTTTGCTTTTTGTGAATAAGATAATGCATAAAGCAGTTTTTCTTAATAAAGATAAAGAGTTTTTGGAGGTAATTATGCACATGGTTTTAACAGCATCGACAGATGTAGCAGCAGCTGAGGGAGCAGGAGCTATCGGTTCTCTTATTTCTTTAATTTTACCATTAGGAATTTTAGTTCTGATGTATTTTATCATGATCCGTCCTGAGCAGAAGAGACAGAAGCAGTTAGATGCAATCGTTTCTGCTATCGAGGTAGGAGACGCAGTTGTTACATCAGGTGGTTTTTATGGTGTAGTTATTGATATTCCTGATGATAAGGTTATAATTGTTGAGTTCGGTAATAACAAGAACTGCAGAATCCCTATGAAGCGTAATCATATAGTTGAGGTTGAAAAGCCAGGTCAGGCTGTTGATGACGGAAAGTCTTCTGAGAAGGAAGATTCAAAGGATGAAAAGAAGGGTCTTTTCGGAAAGAAGAAGGATTGATTTTTCTTTAGTTAATATGTAAATAAATCAAAATTTATATAATTGCCGCAGAAGTTTTTGCTTCTGCGTTTTTTTTTCGCCATTTTTCACTGTTTTTTGCTTCTGCGGTTTTTTCGTTGTTTTTTCGCTGTTTTTTTGTTTCTGCATGTGTTTTACGTTTTTCCTGTGAAAAATTTGTTGTTTAATTTTGATAGGCTTTGTAGTATAATAACTTTGTATGTGGTTGATTTTTTATTTTTTTTAAGGGGAATGAGAAATGAATAAATTATTAATGGGCAATGAGGCGATTGCCCTTGGTGCAATTAGAGCTGGAGTCCAGTTTGTATCTGGTTATCCGGGTACACCTTCTACTGAAACTCTAGAAACAGTTGCAAAGTATAGAACTAGTGATATGGATCTTTACGTTGAGTGGTCGGTAAATGAAAAGGCTGCCATGGAGGCTGCAGCTGGTGCTTCTTATTCTGGAGCAAGGGTGCTTGTTACCATGAAGCAGGTGGGTTTAAATGTTGCCTCAGATCCACTTATGAGTCTTGAATATGTTGGCATTAATGGAGGTTTTGTAATCCTTGTAGCCGATGATCCGGGGCCTATTTCTTCACAGACAGAGCAGGACACCAGACATTTTGCTAAATTTAGTAAAATTCCAGCTCTTGATCCTGCCACTCCGCTTGAGGCTTATGAAATGGTGCAGGAGGCTTTTGAGCTTTCTGAAAAGTATAAGACACCTGTTTTTCTTCGTACCTCTACGAGAGTAAATCACGCCTGTCAATCCATTGAAATTGATAATGAAAGATACCGTAATGAAATAAGTGGTTTTAAGAAGGGACCTAATTGGGTCATCTTCCCGGGACTTACAAGAAAAAATCATGTTCTGATTGAGGCTAGAAATGAACAGCTCCGTCATGAAAATAGTAAGTCGCGCTTTAATACCCTGAATATAAGTGAAAAGGCTGAGAATAAAAGACTTGCCTTTGCTGCAGGAGGTGTAAGCTTTGCTTATTTTTCTGAGGCGGTAAAGGATGCCGGCTATGAGCTTGGAGACGTTTCTTATTTAAAGGTGGGTACTCCGCATCCCTTCCCTGAGGATATTGCGCTTTCTCTTTTAAAGAGCGCTGATGAGGTAATGGTTTTTGAGGAGCTTGATCCTGTTATAGAAACAGAGCTTACCTACATTGCTGGTAAGTTCGGTATTGCTGTTAAGATTCGCGGTAAGCTTACGGGGGATGTTCCTAATGCAGGTGAGCTTTCAGCTGAAATTGTTTCAGAGGTCATAGATAAATATTTTGGCGGCGGAGAGAGCGGAAAGACTTCTTTTGCGCATGATCTTCCTGATAGAGGAGAGGCACCTGACCTTCCGGTTCGCCCTCCTGTGCTTTGCGCAGGCTGTCCTCACAGAGCGTCCTTCTATGCTGTTAAGCAGGCCATGAAGGGACAGAAGGCAGTGTTCTGCGGAGATATCGGCTGCTATACGCTAGGTAATGCAAAACCGCTTGACATGGTTGATACCTGTCTTTGCATGGGCGCAGATATTACCATAGCTCAGGGGATACAGAGAGTTTCTCCCGATACAAAGACCTTTGCTTTTATAGGCGATTCGACCTTCTTTGCTTCTGGTATTACTGGCGTTGTAAATGCTGTATATAATGAGGCTGATGAGGTAATCTGCGTTCTTGATAATTCAACTACTGCCATGACCGGTCAGCAGCCACACCCGGGAACTGGTGTTACCATGATGGGTGAGATTACTGAAAAGGTGGACATTGAGGCTGTACTTAAGGGCGTTGGTGTAGGCTTTGTTAAAAAAGTGGATCCTATGAATCATAAGGAGGCTGTATTGGCAGTTAAGGAAGCAGCTGCGGTTAAGGGAGTTTCAGCTCTTATCTTTAAATCCCCTTGTGTTTCTTTATTTAGGAGCGATAAGCAGGCTTATATTGATGAGGATAAGTGCATCGGATGCCGTAAGTGCATAAATGAAATCGGCTGTCCTGGTCTTTATTTCAAGGACGGAAAAGCTCATATCGATGAGGCTCAGTGCAATGGCTGCGGTCTTTGCACGCAGATATGTCCTGTCGGTGCAATCGACATTAAGAAGCTCGTATAATAATTGAGGCTTTTATTTTGATAGATTTGGTCTAGATTTTCATATAAGGATTGGATGGATTGTTATGATTAATTGTATGTTATCTGGTGTAGGAGGTCAGGGTACAGTTCTTGCCTCAAGGCTTATTGCACAGGCGGCAATGGCAAATGGAGAAATGGCAATGACTGCTGAGACCATCGGAATGGCTCAAAGAGGTGGCTGCGTTGTAAGCCATGTAAGATGCGGTAAGGAAGTTGCATCCTCACTTATTCCAAAGGGAATGGCAGATATAATTATCGGTTTTGAGCCTAATGAGGCGGTAAGAGTCCTGCCTTATCTTAAAAAGGGCGGAACCGTCATTACTACTAAGCGTTCAGTAGAGCCGGTTACCGGTGCTCTTACAGGAAAGACCTATCCTGGTGAGGTGATGATAGATTATTTAAAGAAAACTGACGCTAGGGTAATTGTTGTTGATGCGGATGAAATCTGCAAAGCGGTAGGTTCTTTCAAGGTGCTGAATATAATTCTTCTAGGGGCTGCTGTAAAGAGCGGTGTGCTCGGGATTTCTCCGGAGGAAATGAAGGAGACAATCAAGGAGAGAGTGAAGCCTAAATTCGTAGATTTAAATCTGAAGGCCTTTGATCTTGCCTATGAAAGAGTGTAGTGAACTACCCACCGCCCAAAGGCAGTGGGCTTTTGTTAAATGATTGTATTAAAATATTGCGATAAGAGAGTGTGATTAAAGGCTCTGAATGTGCGAGTCATTAAAAAGATAAAAGGAGAGTAGCGTTATGAAAATGAATGAAAGACAGCTGGCTTTAATTACTGAGGAGGTAAAGAGACTTGCTAAGCTTCCTGGCGGCTTTTATGAAAAGAAGTATGAGGGCATTGATGTTGATAAGGTGACTAGTCAGGAGGATTTTGAGCAGCTTCCTTTTACTACTAAGGCTGATCTTAGAAATGCTTATCCACTTGGTCTTCAGGCTGTCAGTGAGGAAGAGGTCGTAAGAATTCATTCTTCTTCTGGTACTACCGGTACTCCGGTTATCATTCCTTATACAGCTAAGGATGTTGATGACTGGGCAATTCAGTTTGCTAGATGTTATGAGACAGCAGGAATTACCAATAAGGATAGAATCCAGATTACTCCTGGCTATGGTCTTTGGACTGCCGGAATCGGCTTTCAGCTTGGTGCAGAAAAGCTTGGCGCTATGACCATTCCACTTGGACCTGGCAATACAGAAAAGCAACTTTCCATGATGCAGGACCTTAAGAGTACGGTAATTACTGCAACCTCTTCCTATGCTCTGGTTTTAGCTGAGGAAATTGAAAAGAGAGGACTAAAGGACAAGATTTGCTTAAAGAAGGGAGTCATCGGTTCTGAACGCTGGGGCGAGAAGATGCGCCAGAAGATCAAGAATACTCTTGGAATTCAGATCTATGATATCTATGGTCTTACTGAAATCTACGGTCCGGGAATAGGAATCAGCTGTGATTATGAGTGCGGAATGCACTACTGGGATGATTTTGTATATATTGAAATTGTAGATCCTGAGACTGGTAAGACAGTTCCTGATGGAGAGCAGGGAGAAATTGTAATTACTACTCTTGTTAAGGAAGGAGCACCTCTTATCCGTTACAATACTCATGATATCAGCCGCATTATTCCTGGTAAGTGTAAGTGTGGCTGTGAGTATCCAAGAATTGATACTATTGTTGGCCGTACTGATGACATGTTCAAGGTTAAGGGTGTTAATATGTTCCCTAAGCAGATTGACGATGTCTTAAGTGAAGTTGACGGCGTTTCTAGTGAATATCAGCTTATTATCGATCACGTTAATGGCAGAGATGAATGCTTCCTTTCTGTTGAGGTCGAGGATGCTCTTGATTATAGAGCCGTTGCAGAGCAGATAAATGATAAGCTAAAGAGCCGTGTTGGTCTTAAGATGAAGGTAAATCCTGTTCCTACAGGAAGTCTTCCAAGAAGTGAAAAGAAGACCAAGAGAGTATTTGATAGAAGATTCAGCCAAGAGGAATGGAAAGAGGTTTAATTGATCTTCACATCCATTCTACGGCTTCTGACGGATCCTTTACTCCAGCAGAGGATGTGAAAATGGCGGTAAAGCTTGGGCTCTCTGCTATTGCTCTAACTGATCATGATACGGTTGAGGGCTTTAAGGAGGCAGAGGAGGAAGCTTTCAGAATCAATTCTGAGGCAGGAAGAGAAATAATAAAGGTGATTCCGGCACTAGAGCTTTCTACAGCTACTGACAGGGATATTCACATCTTAGGGTACTTTGTTGATACTGAAAATGAGGGCTTCGTGAACAGGCTTAAGGAGATAAGAGACCAAAGAGATATAAGGAATGAGGAAATGTGTAAGAGGCTCCGGGAGGAAGGCGTTGAAATTGAACTTTCTGAGCTAAAAAAGGAATTTCCCGGCGCGATTATTACCCGGGCGCATTTTGCAGAGCTTATTATCAAAAAGGGCTATGTTTCTGATAGAAAGGCAGTTTTTCAAAAGTATATTGGTGATAACTGCAGCTGTCATGTTAAGCTAAAGAGCCTTACGCCTGGTGAGGGAATTGATATCATACGTTCAGCGGGCGGAATTGCTGTTCTTGCACATCCTCTTTTATACAGGATGAAGTTACCTGAGATAGATGCCTTTGTAGGCACCCTAAAGGAGGCCGGGCTTTGCGGTATTGAGGCAATTTACTCTAATAATAGAGGGTATGATGAGCAGAATATGCGTGCCCTTGCTAAAAAATACGATTTATTGATAACTGGTGGAAGTGATTTTCACGGTAAGAACAATAAAGGTGTTGAAATGGGGCGCGGAAAGGGAAATCTTAAGGTACCTTATGAGATTTTAGATGAGCTTATAGCCTTTAGGTCGTAGATATATTTTTCTAAAAAAGAAGAATATCTTTACAATATTTGTTTAGAAAGATATGGAATATTTTGATAAAATATTGTATTATATATCACATAAGCTTTGAAATATATTTTTATGCTTTATTACATTTTTTAAGGAGGGGAACATGGAGATTGAATTTACCTATATTTTGCTGATTATTTCAATCATAGTCAGTCTTTTAGCATCGCTTTTTGTTAGGATTGTTTTTAAAAAGTATGATAAGATAGGCGTTTCTAGCTGTCTTTTAGCACAGGATGCAGCAGAGCAGATATTGAATGAAAATGGTATTTATGATGTTACGATAAGAAGGGCAGCAGGAGATCTTACAGATAACTATTCCCCAGCTGACAATACTCTTAATCTTTCTGAAAGCACCTATGGAAATTCATCTATTAGTGCAGTTGCTGTAGCAGCTCACGAGTGCGGACATGCTATTCAAAAGAATGAGGGCTATAAGCCTCTCGAGCTTAGGACCTTATCAGTACCGATGGCGAGTCTTGGATCAAAGGCTTATTATCCTATCATTTTACTTGGTATCATTTTAGGAACTGAGCCTCTTATCAATATTGGTATTTTACTTTTTTCTTTTATTGTTATTTTCCAGCTGATTACATTACCTGTTGAGTTTGATGCTTCACACAGAGCTCTCAAGATTTTATCAAATAGTAATATTCTTGATAATACAGAAATGAAGGGGGCAAGACTTGTGCTTACAGCAGCAGCTCTTACTTATGTTGCAGCAGCAGCTACTTCTGTACTTCAGCTCATCAGATTACTTGCATTATCAAATAGAAGAAATTAATTTAATATATTTATAATTTTTTCTTGAATATGAAAAATGGCTATTGTATAATATCTATAAATAGCCATTTTTTTTATTTTGTAATTGTGGGAAGGAGTCAGTATGAAGACTGATCTTACGCCTTTTGAGAAGCATGGAAGGCTTTGTGTTAAGGGAACGGATCTTGTTGATGTTAAGGGTAATTTAGTTAGACTTCATGGGCCTTCTACCTTTGGACTTATGTGGGCGCCGGAATATGTGAATTTTGAATGTTTTAAGGATATGCGTGATGACTTTAATTCAAATGCCATAAGGCTTGCTATGTACACCGTTGAATGGGGCGGCTATTGTTCTAACGGTGATAAGGAGAAAATCAGGCAAATTGTAGATGATGGGGTAAGGTATGCCACGGAGCTTGGTATGTACGTCATCATAGATTGGCACGTTCTCCACGAGGAGGATCCGCTTGTTTATGCGGATGAAGCTGAAAGATTTTTTGATTTTGTTTCTAAAAAGTATGCAGATCATGAAAATGTCATTTATGAAATCTGTAATGAGCCTAATAATTCTGGTACCTGGGATAAGGTGACAGAATATGCTAATAGAATTATTCCTGTAATAAGAAAAAATGCTCCGGAGGCAGTGATAGTAGTCGGCACGCCGGTATGGTCGCAGAATGTGGATGAGGCAGCAGATAAGCCGCTTGCCTTTGATAATATTATGTATTCAATGCATTTTTATGCGGCAGAGCATCATACCTATATACGAAATAAGCTTGTCTACGCCCATGAAAAAGGGCTTCCTGTTATGATAAGTGAGTGTAATATCACCATGGCCTGTGGTGATGGTGTTTGTGATTATGAGCAGGCTGATAAGTGGATGAGCTTAATGGATGAGTATGGGCTCAGTGTTTTTGTCTGGAGCCTAAAAAATAATGCTCATTCAAGCAGCTTGTTTAAAGAGAGCTGTAGCAAGACAAGCGGCTGGAGCGATGATGAACTTACTGAAGCAGGTCTTTGGATGAAGAAATACTATTTGGAGCTGGAGCAGTAGATTTTAGATTTTTCGTTTAATTTTTTATGATGATTTCGTAAAAAAACAGCGTATCTTTCTGATGCGCTGTTTTTTGTGTAATTATTTATTGTGTAATTATTTTACTGTGCAATCATTTACTGCGTAACTATTTATTGTGTAATTATTTACTGTGTAACTATTTGACTGTGATTTCTGTAAGGCTCCAGATTCCGTTTGGTGCGATAAGGTAGACCTTGGTCTTTCCGGCCTTCTTTGCAGTAAATACACCCTTATCATTTACAGTAAGTATTGAGGTGTCCTCTATGATGTAGCGGACATCAGCAACATGGCTATATAGCTGCTTTCCTGAAGGTATGGTAAGCTCATATTTTATGTTGTATTTCTTTCCGGCGTACATAAAGTTTGACATAGGGGAAGTTATTTCTGTAGCATTTGCATAGGTTTTGCCGCTTCCGCCTGAGAGTACGTGGAAATCAAGGCTCTTTGTGAGAAGAGTGCTGCCCTTATAGGCTCTGATTTCAAATCTGAAGCCGGTTCCTGCTCCCTTTACAAGGTTTGATATCTTGTAGGTGAAGAGGTTCTTACTGTAAGTTACTTTTTTATTCGCAGTCACTCCGCTTTTAAGAAAGCTAGAGAGTGCTGCTGTTGGAGTAGTTTTAAGGCTGGCTGGAGTAATGGTAGCAAGCTTTTTAAGGGTATTAGTAGAATTTTTACTGCCGCAGTAGCAGCCATAGATTATATATTTTGTGGCGCCCTCTACCGGATGCCAGCTTATGTTCAGGGTGCGCTTTCCGGTAGTTGTTACTTTTCCTAGAAGATAACCCGTTGTAGAAAAATTATAATCATTATCGGTTATGGCAAGCTCATCTTTAGAAAAAAGGTTCATTGTCTGCTTATCGTAAATGTAGCTAAGCGACATGGCTGAATTTAGATAAATCTGATAACCATTCTCTAAAGGACCATACTCTCCACGGAGGAAAAGCGAAGAATTTTCTCCCACCTTTCCTGTATCTGAATTGGTGAGGTCTGCCATGTAGTTTTTGCCATCTATTGTAATTATATTCCACATGTGATCCCCGGATCTTGATATTTCATCAAGTGAGCCGCCTACAGATATGCAGTGTACATCACCCTTGAAGGTGTGAAGATCACATAAATACTGCATGGCCTTTGAATAGCCTTCACAGACTACGCTTGTTTTTTCGTTATCGTCAAAAACGTAAACTAACTGAGAGCTGTCTCCATATATGAGGCCAGTGTTCTCGTTATAGGAGGTGCTGTTAGTTATCTGATCCTTGAAATAGCAAAGTGCTTCATAATCCGAGAGATCCTTTGCAGCATTTAAAATTTGAGCCACCTTTTTCTTTACTAGCTTTGCAGATTTTTTAGTCTTTGTAGTGTCGATGGTACAGGTGTTTGTTTTTCCGCTTTTACTATAGTCTGCAGATGCGTAGAATTTAAAGGTCACTACGGAGTCATTTGGAAAGTAGAAATAGCTTCCGTCTGAACCGTATTTAAAGCCTGGTGTTATTAAGGTCACCGATATGGTTTTATCGAACCAGTAAAGTTCGTATGGAAGATCGTATATAAGTGCGTGTGCGATGGTGGTCGAATCAAAATCAAAGAGTGATACCATTGCTGCTTTAAGGGATTCTATGTCTGCGTTACACCCTGTAAGTGATATGAGCTCTGATTTTTTGTAATAGAGCTTATCGCCTAAAAAGGCTGATACAGGAATATTGAATTCGGTTGAACTTAGATTGCCGCTTGCGACCTTTTCTATCTGCGCCTTTAACTGCGTGTAGGCGGTGAGGTTCTGCCCGGTAAGCTTTGCTCCGGCCTTGTAATTTGGAATGCTTTTGTTTGATGAAGAAGCTATACTAGAAGCTGCAAGAGAGGCTTCGTTTGAAAGTGCGTAGGCGTTCTTCACCGGTGTTATGCACAGTGAAAATGCTGTTAGTGCAGCAAGAGATGCTGCAATTATTCTATTTTTCTTGATCATTTCTTTTCCTCGTTTTTTGAAATTCTATTTTTATGTCAATCTGCTTTTGATGATATATATTTTTGCTAATTCTCTTTTGATAATCTATCTTTTTGACAATACGCTTTTAGATAATGATTAATTTTACGATATCACACTGAAAAAATCAAGGTCAAACCGTAAGGAAATTGAATGAATTTTAGCAAAATATGCCATTGAAAAAAGGTTTGATTATTATTATAATATTTGTTGTGGGCTCAGATTTAACATATTTGGCGCAAAAGGACAAGGCGAAAAGATGATAGAAATTGATTTAATAACTGGTATTTTAGGCTCTGGTAAGACGACTTTCATTAAAAAGTATGTTGGATATATGCTTTCTAAGGGAATGAAGGTCGCAATCATCGAAAATGATCACGGAGCAGTGAATGTCGATATGATGCTCCTTAAGGACATGATAGGTGAAAACTGCCATATTGAGACCATTGCAGGAGGGTGTGACGCTGAGTGCCATCAAAGAAGATTTAAGACGAAGCTTATTTCTCTTGCCATGCAGGGCTTTAATCGAATCGTTATGGAGCCTTCGGGTATTTTTGATGTAGATGAGTTTTTTGATACTTTAAATGAATCTCCGGTTGATAGATGGTACAAAATCGGCAGCATCATCACAATTGTTGATGCAATGTTAGAGGATAAGCTTACCCGTCAGCTTGAATTTCTTTTAGGTTCTCAGGTGGCTAATACCGGAAAAATTATTTTTAGTAAAGCGCAGCTTGCGGATAAAGATAATTACAATAATACCTTAGAGCATATTAATTTGGCGCTAAGAGAAATTAAGTGTGTTAGAAAAGTAAGGCTGGAGAATGTGCTGATAAAGGACTGGAATGAGCTTACGGATGCAGATATGGAAAGCATCATGAACTGCGGCTATGATCTTTACAGTTATGAAAAGGACTGGCAGGATGATAAGGAGGGCTCATCGACTTTTTACATCATGCATGTCCGCATGGAGCTTGATAAGCTAAAGGAAATAATTCCTAGGCTGTTTACGGAGAAGGCCTGCGGAGATATTTTTAGAATAAAAGGCTTTATGAAGGTTGAGAATGGATGGATAGAGGTGAATGCGACCAGGCAAAAGACCACCATCGAGAAAATTGATGAAGGCCAGGAGGTCTTTATTGTAATCGGGGAAAAGCTGAATCAGGAAGGCCTTGATAATGTATTTAAGACAAATAATTTAAATGATGAGTATATTTCCATTGAATCTGTAATTCAGTAACGCTGTTTTTAGTAGATCGGATAAATGTTAAGTGAAAAGTAAAAGAAAATTATAATATTACTTTACTATAATTATAGTAAATGTTATAATTATTTAAAGATTTATTTAAAGAGGTTTGGATAATGAAATTTGACAAGGGATGGCTTGATAAAAAATGGGTAAGTTATACCATTGCGACATGTTCGGCAGTGGTTTTATATATGGTTCTATCCAATATTTCGATGTTCGGGGCGGCACTTAATAAGGCGTTCAGCGTAATTCAGCCTGTAGTGGTCGGTGCCATTATAGCGTATGTAGAGGATCCATTGGTTAAGTTCTTTGAGAATAGGGTCCTTAAAAAAATGAAAAATAGAAAGAATGCCAGAGTGCTCGGGGTTGCCTTTACGACCATTGTAGTTGTTGCCTTAGCTGCGGTGCTGATATATAGTGTTATTCCTCAGCTTGTAAGCAGTCTGACAGTATTTTTTAATAACATAGGAACCTATGGAGAGACTCTTCAGCATTACATGGAAATTCTTAATCAGAAGTTTTCTGAGAATAAGATTGATATGACCAAGATCACTGATGCGGTAAATGAGCTCATAGGCAACCTTACTGCTAAAATCGCTGACAATGCCGGGAAAATTGTAAATACTTCTTTCTCTGTTGGAAAGAGCGCAGTAAATTTCCTTATTTCGTTTATTCTTGCGATTTATTTTCTTGCAAATAAGGAATATATTAAAAATGGATTTAATTCTCTTATGAGATTTTTAGCTAAGGGAAATAAATATGATAGGACTGCTAAGTTCATAGCTGACTGCAATGGTATCCTTGTTAATTTCATGGTAGTAGATCTTATCGATGCACTTATTGTTGGATTGGTAAATGAATTATTCATGTTATTGACAGGCATGCCATATCATGTACTTATTTCAGTAGTAGTAGGTGTTACAAATCTTGTACCTACATTTGGACCTTTTGTGGGCGGAGCAATAGGTGCGTTTTTCTTGCTGCTGGTGAACCCATGGTATTCGCTATGGTTCATTATTTTTACGCTTGCACTTCAGACATTTGATGGTTATATCCTAAAGCCGAAGCTTTTTGGTGATACGATGGGCGTTCCGGGAATATGGATCCTTGTTTCTATTGTCCTTGGCGGAAGAATGTTCGGAGTATGGGGCATTATTCTTGCTATTCCTGTAGCAGCAATTATTGATAGTATTATCGAGCAGCTAAAGACAGCAAAAAAGAAGGAAGCAAAGGCGCTTGCTAAAAAAGAGCAGATAAGAAAGCAGCAGCTGATGCGCGAAGCTAAAGGAGATAAAAATCTAAAGGGCGTGGCTGTAAAGAAGCAGTCTTTAAGCGGTGAATCTGCTGATAAAGAAGGAAGTGTGGCGGATGAAAATAATAGCGGCCTGCAGGAAGGAACTTTTCAGGAAGGAAGTTCTCAGATAGAGGATTTATCAGGAAGTTCTGATGAAAAGCCCATAAGAAATGCAAATGGGAAGGGAAGAACTTCAAGAAAGCCGGGTTCTTCAAAAGCAAGAAAAAAACATAAAAGAAAATAGCATAAAAGTATAAAGATTAGAGAAAATTACGACTGGTATCTATGAATTTACGGTGCAGAATCATTTCTACACCGTTTTTTCGTAGTTTTGATGCAAATATCTAATCTGATTTTGTCTACATTTAAATGGATGGAAAATTAGTGGGAGGATTAAGAAATGATAGAATTAAAAAATGTCTGCAAATATTATGAAAAGGGTAAAAAGAAGGAAATAATTCTAAAGGATATATCTTTTACTATTGGTGATAATAAAGTAATTGCCCTTTTAGGACCAAATGGCTCAGGAAAATCGACATTGATAAAATGCATATGCGGTGTAATAAAACCTGATGAAGGTGGAGTGTTTATAGATGGGAAGAATTCATTTATATGTCGAAAAAAGATAATATCAGGCATGGGAGTTGTATTTAATCAAAAACCATCCTTTATTGTTGACCTATCAGTAAATGATAATTTGCAATATTTTAAGGCAATATACGGAATTAAAAAGGAAGAATATGCCAAAAATTTCGAACGATTAAATAAATATCTTGATTTTTCAGAACTGTTGGATAGACCATACAGAAAACTGAGTTTCGGAGAAAGAGTGAAGTGTGAAATCGCATCTGTCCTACTTCATAATCCTAAGTATATTATTCTGGATGAACCAACGATAGGGCTTGATTATGGTGTGAAAAAAAGGCTGTACAATCTTTTGGATGAATTAAAAAAAGAAGGGCACACCATTGTAGTAACAACACATGAAACCGAGTATATAGAAGGGATTTGTGACGAGGTTGTCATTTTATCTGATGGTGTTATAAAATATTATGGCGAACCTGAAAAGGTACTAGATATTAATGGAAATATAAAAAAAATTACTGTTGAATATGACGAGGTTATTGATGAAGAATTGGCAAGAGAAATAGAAGGCAAGGATTTTTGCAAAAAAAATCCGAATGGGCTAGAATTGACATATTACAATGCTAGAGAAAAAAATAAAATAATCAGTGATCTTACAAGCGCTTATGATATTAAAAAGTTGAATGTTGTTGATACAAGCATCCGGGAGGTTTTGGAAGATGTTATTAAGAAAATACGTTAGCTTGTTGAAAATTGCCGGAAAATTTGAATTAAAGAGGATAAAATATTACAAGATTGATTATGTAATAAATCTATTTGGAAAAGTTATGTTTCTTTTAACAAATCTTCTGTTTTGGCGTATTTTATCAAATATAGGATACGAGCTAAAAGGTTGGGAATATAAAGATATTACTGTATTTATAGCTTTTTCAGAGCTGTTTTATGGCCTTGAAAATGCGGTATTTTCAATGTCGTCTAGATTTTGGAGATATATTTATAGTGGTAACCTTGAATGTGGATTAGTAAGACCTGTAGATACAAGAATAAGGTTTTTGTTACTGAATGTAGATTTTGTCGGTTTGATATGTACCATTATTGAATTTGTCACAATATTGCTGATATGTCATATAAATCAATCTGTACTTTGTATTATAGCAGGAGTGATTCTTGTGTTATGTTCGAATATAGTTTTATCGCTTATAAGATTATGTATGAGTTATACAGCTTTTTGGCATGGAAGAATGGATGCGATTTCTGAATTCGCAGATTCGCTGAACACATTCAATAAATATCCTTTGGTCATTATGCCCAGGCCTGTAATTTTGATTTTCAAGATTCTATTACCATTTTATTTTTTTAGCACCTTTGAGGCAGAATTAGTTAGAGGAATGATGGATACTAAAATCTTATTGACTTCGTTAGCTATGTTCGTAATTTGCTTATTATTTTGGATATGTATAAATAATGTAATTTGGAGAAGAGGGCTTGAAAGATATGAAGGAATCAATGGTTAAATACTTTGTTCTAATAAAAACATATATCAAATATTACCATAAATATCCAATGAGTATTTTTTTGAAAATGATATATCTGCCTATACAATTGTTGATGTATATGTTTTTGTGGATTGCCATTTCAAAATATAGTGAAATAGATTTAAAATATTTAATCTGCTATTACTTGTTTGTAATTCTTTTGACTAATGCATTCCCTTTTGCGCATATTGCAAGTTATATTCATAATGATATATTTGAGGGAAGAATATTTAATTTTTTAGTAAGACCTGTTTCGTATATTGTTCCATATGCAGCACAGTATATTTCGTGGATGTTGTGCTATTCAATTGTTTTTTTTCCATCTGTATTATTTGTAATTATATACGCAAAAATAAAATTACTAAATGTCTTACTTTTTTGTGTCAGTTTATTAATAGGACTAATGATAGAATTTTTGATTTGGATTAATGCTGGTTTTACATCTATGAGAATAGAGAAGGTAAAAGGTGTGATAATGGTAACTATGGTTCTTAAATCACTGTCGTCAGGAAATCTAATTCCGTTTCAATTATTACCGGATAACGTCAGGAGAATTGTAGAATGTTTGCCATTTAAATATTATATATCAGAACCCATAAATGTGTTACTGCAGGGAAAAGAGCCTGATTTATTTTTTGAATATATTGTTTCGGCGGTGATTTGGATTATTGCACTTTGTCTAATGGCAGCTTTGCAGTGGAATTGTAATATTAAACATTTACAGATGAATATATCGTAAAAGTGTATGGTTGATTGGTAGTTTGTTTGACTTATACAAAAAAAAGAGGTGTCGCTTGCCGTGACACCTCTTTATATTTCTTCTTAAATTTTTAAATAGTAAAAATGAAATTACTTTGAAGACTTTGCCTTCTTTGAATCGCTATCTGACTCAAGGAACTTATAAACGACTGCTGCGATGATTGCACCTACTAAAGGTCCACAGATGAATACCCACAGTTCAGCCATAGGACCGCTCATACCGTTTATTGCTGCAACGAGTGCAGGACCAAAGCTTCTTGCAGGATTTACAGAACAGCCTGTAAGGCCGATTGAGATAAGGTGTATGGCAACGAGCGTGAAACCGATAACAAGTCCACCAAATGAGCCGTGCTTCTGCTTTGATGAGGTTACACCAAGGATTGTCATAACGAAGATGCAGGTGAGTACCATTTCAATAAGGAAGCCTGCACCGGCATTATTAACCGGTCCGTAGCTGTTTGTACCGTATCCGCCTGTCTTGTCAGCAATCTGACCGAGATTGAAGATGCCTGCAAGAAGGCCAGAAGCAGCAAAAGCGCCGAGGCACTGTGCAACAATGTAGCCAATAAGCTGAGTGACTGTAAGTCCGCCGTTGATGAATACCGCAACAGAAACAGCAGGGTTTACATGTCCGCCGGAAATGTTACCTACGCTATAAGCGAGAGCAACGATTGCAAGACCGAAAGCAAAAGCTACGATGACATAACCGCCAAGGTTATTCTGCTTGTCGGCGCCGACTGTCATGGCTGTTCCGCATCCAAGGAATACAAGGATGAAGGTACCAATGAATTCGGCAAGGTACTTCTTGAAGTTTTCCATATAATATCCTCCGTGGAATTATTATTTGTGCCAGGAGAACTGGATATTTTAGGTCATTCCTACTGATGATGCAGTGGCCTCTGGCATGAAAGCCTATTAGCTTAAACGTTTATTAGCAAATTGGCAACTGACAAAAATAGAAAATGCGTACAAATATACAGTCTTTTAACTGGCATATCTGTACGCATTATAGCATATCTTTTTCTGTATTGCTAGTAAAAAATATAAATATTTCGGAAAATATAGATTTTATTACGAAATAATCTGACAATTAATCCGGAGCTGGACGATTAGTAGGTGCAATTGTTTGCAGTTACCATAAGATCCTTCTTTGCTGAGCCGCTGATCTTATTCTTTGAAATGGCAGAGTCATCTGCACCCTTAGCTATCCATATGCCGTATCCGCCTGAGGTCTTAACTGTATTTGAAGTTACGGTTCCCTTTTTAGCTGAATAAAGCTGTATGCCATCGCCCTTGCTCTTAGTTACGGTATTATTGGTAACAGTTACAGAGCTGGCACCGTTTACGTCGATACCGATCTTTCCTGCGCTGGTCACATTGTTAGATTTAACGACTGTTGAATCTGAAGCGCCGTATACGAATATTCCATGATCCTTTGTGGTGGTTATTTTGTTACTGAGCACGTTGCACTTTTCACTTTCGTTGATGGAAATTGCATATTTGCCGGCACTGTTAATGGTGTTTGTTGAAACCTTTGCCTTAGGAGAATTAAGTACCATTATCGAAGTGTCCTTTGAAGAGGTAATTGTATTCTTTGAAAGGGTAACGCCGCTGCAGAAATTTACGCTTATGCCGTATTTATTAGGCTTTGTTATCTTGTTTGATGCTACTGTTGTGCTATCTGAGCCGTCATAAATGAGAATGGAGTTGTCCTTTGAAGAATCGATTTTGTTGCTGGTTACTTTGCATTTTTCACTCTGATTAATGGAAATTGCATATTTGCCGGCCTTGTTGATGGTGTTGCCGGTTATTATTGAGCTAGGAGACTGCAATACTATGATTGAGGTGTCCTTTGATGAGGTAACTGTATTCTTTGATAGAGTAACTGAGCCTGACTTATTAACGCTGATGCCGTATTTTGGAGAATTTGTTACCTTGTTTGAGGTAGCAGAGGTGTTGTTTGAGCCATCATAGATCATGATGCCGTTGTCAGCAGAATCACTTATGGTGTTGCTGTTTATCTTGGTAAATGGGGCGTTTGTTGTGTAAATGCCGTACTTACCTGATTTTGTGATGGTGTTTTTTTTCAATACTACCTTACTTGAATCAAGTACAGCTAATGCTGAATTTGCACTTTCGTTTATTGTGTTATTAGATACTGTAACACTGTCGCAGCTATTTATGTCGATACCGAATTTTCCTGCATCTACAATGCTGTTATTTGAAATGCTTGCGCCTTCGCACTTATCCATGAGTATAAGTGCGTTATCAGCTGCATAATTAATTGTATTATTAGTAATTAAGATACCAGGGGCATCTGAAGCAAATATTCCGTATCTATCAAGTGCACGGTCTGAAGATGCCTTGGCCGGGACTGTACCGATCGTGTTTCCGTTTATTGTTACTCCGGTTATAGGAAGAAGCTTTCCGTTTATCTTGTTTTCATCTGCCATTACACGGATTCCGTCACCGAAAAGGCTGCTTCCTATTGTATGAGTGGAGGCTATTGTATTATCGGTGATGTTTATGTTGTAGCTTTCAGGATATACAGCATCTGTTCCATCGTTCCTGCTGAAATAGGAAACATCTGTTGCTTCGATATATGTGTATGCAAGAACTGCAACACCCACATCCTCGAAGCTGCACTTTGAAACAGTGGTATCCATATAGTTGAACAAACGTACAGCAGAATCAGTGATATTCTTGAAGCTGCAGTTACTTATAGTCACGTTCTTATGCTGATTTCCATCTACTGCTGTATGACTGCCTATGCCTCTTGAAAAATCATGGAAATTACAACCCGTTATTGAAATGTTATCGCAGGCTGCATCATTCCAGTTTACAAGATCCTTCTGGAGGGTAGGTACCTCTATTACGGAATGCACTGTATCAAGTTGAACAGCTTCCTTTGGCTTTATTACGTCATCTCCGTTGTCACCGTAGCCGAAGAATTCACAGTTTTCTATGCTTGAATTTTTAACGCCTGCAAATACAATAAGGTGGCTGCTCTCTGGTACGTTTGAGAAAACAGCATCCTTTATGTTTACATTATCAGCATGGATGAATCTGAAGGTCTCAACACCGTAGTTAGCGCTCATCATTTCTACAGGACAGGTCCAGGTTCCACCTATAATGGTAATATTGTCAGCACCGTTATTTACGGTATCTCCGTTTTTGTTTTCAGAGAGCTGAATATTTTCAATCATTGCACCGTATGCAGATTCACTTGAATATTCTTGACGCACAAAGGTAGAGCCATTTGCAATGATGGTCGTATTTGGATATACGTATAAAGTATGGCTTAGCTCGTAGGTGCCTTCAGGTATGATAACTGTCAGCTGGTATTCATCTGGGTTTGAAATTGATACATCGCTATATATTGTGGCAAGTGCCTTGTTTATTCCAGCATCAGTATAACCAAAGGCTCCGACATCAACGGTTACCTCCTTGGAGGTGACATCTGCTTTTAGGTCTAAGCTGCCAGTTGCATTTACACATAATGCAGTGGTCAGAATTGCTGCGGTCATAAAAGCAGCCTTTCTATCTTTCTTATTCATAAAACCGCCTCCTTTTCTGGTTATTTATTCTATTATCGCATTAATTGAATGAAAAGTCAATACCTTCTTTATTCTAAAGACTTAAAATAGTAATATTTTATTTATAATTTACTTTATGAACAACTTTATAAACACAAAAGCTTTCGTTTTAGGTAATAATCTGATTAGGTAATAATCTAATACCTAGGTTCTTGTTGATTTTTTATGGGGCTTATGGTATCATTTTAGTGGCACCCCTTTTACTAGACTTTTGCGGATATGGCGTGTTTAGTGGGTTAAAAGTAGCAGACATTATTTATGTCACATATTTTTAGGGATGACCGAGTAAGGTTTATCTTTGGAGGTTTTATATGGCTGATTATGTACTTAGCTGCTGTTCAACAGCTGACTTATCTGATGAATATTTTAAGAAAAGAAATATTCCTTATGTTTGTTTTCATTTTGAGCTCGGAGGTATTGATTATTTAGATGATTGTGGAAAAAGTGTAACTCCTGAGGAAATGTTTAAAAGAATGGATGCCGGAGAAGATACAAAGACATCTCAGGTGAGTGTTGGTGAGTACAGTGCTCATTTTGAACAGTTCTTAAAAGAGGGAAAGGATGTTCTTCATCTGACTCTTTCTACGGGAATATCAGGAACTTACAATGCTGCTTGCATTGCAGCTAATGAGCTTAAAGAAAAATATCCTGATAGAAAGCTGTATATCGTGGATTCACTTGCAGCCTCAAGCGGCTTTGGTCTTTTAGTTGATAAGCTTGCTGACATGAGAGATGCAGGCGTTGGAATTGATGAGCTTCATGCCTGGGCAGAAGATAATAAGCTAAGGCTTCATCATTGGTTCTTTTCAACAGATCTTACCTATTATATTAGGGGAGGAAGAGTATCAAAAGTAGCAGGGTTCTTCGGAACTGCACTTAATATCTGCCCTTTGCTCAATGTTGATTTTCAGGGACGTTTAATTCCTCGCGAAAAGATACACGGCAAGAAAAAGGTCATAAAGAGAATAGTTGAAAAAATGGAAGAATTTGCTGAAGATGGCACAAATTACAGCGGTAAGTGCTTTATAAGCCAATCAGCATGCATGGATGATGCAAGAGAGGTAGCAGATTTGATAGAGGCGAACTTCCCAAAGCTTAGCGGGAAGGTTGAGATATTCCCTATAGGTGCAACCATAGGAAGTCATACAGGTCCGGGCACAGTAGCATTATTCTTCTGGGGAAAGAAGAGAGAAGATTAAAAATTGAAGTGCAGGTCGTTTTTTATATTAGCAGCCGTCATAGGAGTCTTTATGTGCGGCTGCTCTAATAAAAAGGTAAAAGATGAGTATAGTGAAAGAACTCTTTTTGCCATGGATACCATAATGACACTTAAGGCTTATGGTGAAAATTCGGAAAATGCGGTGGAAAAGGCGGCAGAGGAAATTGAAAGACTAGATTCCTTGCTCTCTGCAGGAAGGGCTGAAAGTGAAATATATCAGCTGAATAAGTGGAGCCTTACGCAAGATAAAGAGGGGAAGGCGCGCTTTTTGGTATCAGAGGATACTTTTTATTTATTTAAAAGAGCGCTTGAGATAAATAAGATGACAGAGGGAGCCTTTGACATAAGCATTTATCCACTTATGAAATTATGGGGCTTTGCGGCTGAAAATAATGAGGAGAGAAGCTTTTATAAGCCTGATGAGGCGGAAATTGAGGCTCTTTTGCCTCTAGTTTCATCCTCTGAAATAATTTTAGATGAAGAAAATAAAGAGGTAGGCTTTGGAAAGCCCGGCATGGAGGTCGATTTTGGAGGAATAGCCAAGGGCTATGCATCTGAAAGAGTTCTTGAAATTTTTGAGGAATGCGGTGTCACAAGCGGAATCGTGAATCTTGGGGGAAATGTTCAGGTGCTTGGAGAAAAGCCGGACGGAAGTGCTTTTAGGGTGGCCGTTGAGGTGCCGGAGGATACTTCTAAAAATATAGGAATATTAAGCATACGCAATAAAACGGTAATTACCTCAGGCGGATATGAAAGATATTTTGAGGAAGCTGGAGTTAAATATCATCACATATTAGACCCTGCTACAGGGGCACCAGCTGAAAATGGCTTAAAATCCGTTACTGTAGTATGCGAAGATGGAGCGCTTGCAGATGCACTTTCTACGGCGCTTTATGTAATGGGGGAAGAAAAAGCGGTAGAGTTTTCCAGAGAGCATCAAGGAGAAATTGATGTGATGCTTCTTACCTGTGAGGATGAACTGTATATTACCAAGGGACTTGAGGCCTCTTATGAGGCAGATAGATATCAGGCGAGCATAATAGAATGATGCTTTTTCGTGTTCGCTTGACATGAAATTGTTTAAATGATACAATAAAATGTAAAAGTGTTTGCACAATGAGCTGGTTGCCTTTAAAAAGTGACCGGCCTTTACGTGTTTAATAATGGAGTCATCAGAAAAATATGAGCGGTTATGAGCTAGGGCCGCTGTGAAAGAGGCGTTATGATAGATGAGCGAAAGACCCGTATGATGGCAAAGCTTGCCATATATGAGGATACTGAAGGAAAAGAGGACATAAAGCTTGCAAAGTATTATAAAAGCGACTATGTAAGGCTTAATGTATTAAAGACAATCCTTCAGGCAGCAATCGGAATAGTCTGTATTTTGGTTATTGTCGTTTTATATAAATCGGAATATTTGATCGAGCAGGCAATTGAGCTCGACTGGTTACATATAGGAAAGGTCATACTTGCAATATTTGGCAGTGTGCTGATTTTTTATGCAGTTGCAGCCTTAGTGGGGTATTCAATATACTACGACTGGTCTAGAAAAAGACTGGCTAAGTATTACAAGCTCCTTAAGATTCTTCAGAGATATTATGGAGAGCTAGAGGATCAGTCTGAAGAAGATGATGAAGACGAAGACGAAGATGAAGATGATGATGAGGAAGATGAGGATGAAGGCGAAGAGTCTGACGGTGATGAATCTTTAGAGTCTTTAGAAGAAGAGTCTTTGGAAGGGGATTCTAGTGCAGAGAGTCTAGAGGAGACGAGGGAAGCCTCAGAGGAAAATGAGAGAGCTGATGATGATTTCAAGGATCTTGAATCGATGCTTGCAGCGGATGCAAGTGAATTTGAGGATAGTGAAGAGCCTTTAGCAGGCGATAAGAAAGCCGGGCACGGCAAAAAACACTAAAGGAAGGGACTGTAAAGGGCATGTCTATTATATTAGAAATAAGAGCATTATTAATTAAATTTTATCAAAAGTTCCAGGTTGTGCTCAAACCTGCGTTTAAATTTGTATTTGCATATATGACATTATTTGCAATTAATTCACAGATCGGATATGATGAAAGACTTACATCAAAGTCTATTTTACTTGTTTTATCACTGCTATGTGCTTTTACACCGCAGGTAATATTAGTTTTTATAGCACTTATTCTCTCTGTGCTTCATGTGTATTCTGTGGCACCGCTTCTTGCAGCAGTTGTTTTATTAGTGTACATAATTCTTTATGCGCTGATAGTTCGTTTTGCTACAAATTATTCATATGCAGTTGTAGCGATACCGATATTATTCCATTTTAATCTGCAATATGCAGTACCATTGTATCTTGGAATGATCGCAAATCCGCTCATGATGCTTCCAACAACAGCTGGTGTTGTTGTTTACTACATATTCGAGCTTATCAAGGAAAGAGCTGATAATACCAATATTGAATCAATGAATGACATTCTTCCTATCTTCCAGTCACTTGTTGACAGCGTGCTTGCACAGAAGCAGATAGTAGGAATAAGTCTCGTTTTTGCATTTGTAATTATAGCTGTTTATACAGTAAGAAGAATTAAGATGAGCTATTCTTACGAGATAGCAATCATTGCTGGCGCAGTAGTTAATATCTTTGGTTTCCTTGTAATGGAATTAAAGCTTGCCCAGTCAGCAGATCTTGGAAAGATGATGCTTGGCACTGCATTTTCAGTTATTATCTGCTTTATTCTTCTGTTCTTTAAGAGAATCCTCGATTATAGCGGAGTTGAGAACGTTCAGTTCGAGGATGATGATTATTACTACTATGTAAAGGCGGTTCCTAAGATGAAGATCGCGCCTAGGGAAAAGAAGGTAAAGCATATTAATCAAAAGAGTACAAAGGACTCTGATGATGAGGAAGAAGAGGAGGCTGAGGCAAAGGAAGTAGAAGAAGTTAGAGAAAAGCTTCAGTCTAGGAAAGTAGTTTCTGTATACGGTAAGAAGGAAGAGGATGCTGATGAGCATAATGAGTAATTTTTTCAACACTCTGTACAATGAATATCTTACGCGTTTTGGGAAAATAAAGATTACTGACATCATAGAGATTATCATTCTTTGGATAGTCATATACATGTTTATCAAGTGGGTAAAGACTACAAGAGCCTGGACTCTTATCTGGGGACTTCTTATGATAGTTTTGTTCTGGGTAGCGGCAAAGGTATTTGATTTTAACGTAATACTTGCCATATTCGGAAATGCCCTTACCTTTATACTTACGGCACTTATAGTAATATTCCAGCCTGAGCTCAGAAAGGCACTTGAGAAGCTAGGTCAGATATCTACAGGTTCTTTTTCAACGTTCAATTACAGTAAGAAAAAGCAGGGGGATGAGAGATTTTCTGACGAGACAATCGACGAGCTTGTCGGAGCATGTACAGATCTTGCGAGAGATAAGACAGGCGCTCTCATGGTCATTGAGATGACAGAAAATGTCGATGAATATATAAAGTCAGGAATAACGCTGAATGCTGATATTACAAGACAGCTTTTAATAAATATATTTGAGCATAATACACCGCTTCATGATGGTGCAGTCATCATCAGGGGAGATAAGATAATTGCTGCAACCTGTTATCTGCCGCTCTCTGATAATATGAAGCTTTCAAAGGATCTTGGAACCCGTCATAGAGCAGGAGTCGGAATGAGCGAGGCAACTGACAGCTTCGTTATGATAGTTTCAGAAGAAACCGGCCAGGTTTCGGTTGCTTACCAGGGCAAGCTCGATAGAGCTCTAAGTAGCACAAAGCTGCGCCAGGTGCTTAAGAAGATCCAGATAAGCGGTGAAAAGAAGCAGGATAGCATAGTTAAGAGAATTACTAAAAGGCTTCTTGAGGATGATGAGGAAATAAAGAATGAAGCAAATAAAAATACTTTGTAAAAAGCTGGTCAGGGTATTTACAACAAATGTCGGACTAAAGCTTATAGCACTGGTGATTGCAATACTTGCATGGCTTCTTGTGATGGTCGAAAATGATCCTTATGTAGATAAGACGATTAAGAATGTTTCAGTTAATATCATCAATGAGGATTATTTCCAGCAGTCCATGAAAATCGGAAGCGTAGAGTCAGGTGACAGGGTAACTATAGTAGTGCATGGACCTCGTTCTGAGGTATCCTCGCTTAACAGCACGGATTTTACGGTTACAGCAAATTTCAGAGATCTGAACGCAGATACAAATGCGGTACCCATAAATGTAGCCATTGCAGCAAGCTCTCAGGCGACAGCTGCAAATGTTACAATAAAAAAGCAGACTCCGTCTGTAATGAAAATCAGTCTTGAAGATATGGTTTCTAAGAAATTTACAATTAATGTAAATACAAGCGGTGAAGCAGCAAGTGGAAGCTATGTTTCAGAAACAATTGTAAGCCCTAATATTATTACGGTAATGGGCTCTCAGGCAGACATAGACCAGATCAAGAAGGTCGCAGTTGACGTAAATGTAAGTGGTGCATCAGAATCCTTCAGCGGAGACTATGTGCCAAAGCTCTATAATGAATATGGAGAAATAAAGAATACCTCCTCTTATATGAAAATAGTTGATTCTAATGATGCAGAAAAGGAAATCAGCTCTGCTAAGGTAGATGTGAATGTGCTTGCAACCAAGCAGATATTTATCTTGGTTTCTGTACAGGGAAGTCCGGCAACAGGCTATGAGTGTGTTGATGAGCAGCACCTGCCGACAGAGGTAACCATAGCCGGGACTAAGGAGGATCTTGATGATATAATTGCACTCACCATTCCGTTTGATATAAGTAATACCAACCAGACGGTAGTTGAGCAGACCTTTAATATTCAGGATTATCTGAATAAGCAATATGCAGATAAGGACAGTGAGGGAAATATAATTGCTGCAAAGTATATCTGTATTGATGAAAATCAGACAGTATCAGCGCAGGCAACGCTTGAAAAGCTAGAGTCTAGGAGAATTACAGTGCTTACCTCTACTATTGATAAGAGAAATCTAGAAGAGGGCTATTCACTTAATTTCAAGGAAGCGACAGTAAATGTAATGGTTTATGCAATTAAGGATGTAATTGATACAATAAAGGCCAGTGATCTGAACCTTTATGTTGATGCGGATGGACTTGGGGAAGGTAGCTACGAGATGACAATAAAATGTGATCCGGCAATTGATCTTACGATGAATGAGGTTACAATAGAAGCTGCCATAAATTAGTCTTTTAGAATATGGAGTTTAAGAAATTTAATGAAACGTTTTATAGCGAATTTTAAAAAATATAAGTTCCTGTTATTTGAGCTTGTCAAAAGAGATGTCAAACTCAAGTATAGGAGTTCGATGTTAGGCTTTCTTTGGACTTTAATAGAGCCATTACTTACAATGATAGTTCTTACCATCATTTTTGGAACGCTCTTTGGAAGAGGGAAGAATTTTTCAGTATATATCCTTTGCGGTAGATTGATGTTCTCTTATTTTTCAAATGGAACAAAGTTAGCTCTGAAATCGATAAGAAGGAATGGAAGAATGCTGAGAAAGGTGTATGTTCCAAAGTATATGTATCCTTTATCATCAGCACTTTCAGCCTTTGTTACCTTTGCAATTTCGTTAGTAGTATTAGTAGGAGTATCCTTAGTGCAGCATATATGGCCAACAATCCATGTACTTGAAGCAATAGTACCGTTATTAACACTATTTCTTTTGGTTTTTTCACTTGGAATATTCCTTTCAGTTTTAGATGTATTCTTCAGAGATCTTGAATATATCTGGAATGTAGTTACAATGCTTATAATGTATGCTTCAGCTATTTTCTATTATCCTGAAAAGGTGCTTGTATCTGAGTATGCATTTTTACTTAAGTACAATCCTTTATATGCTGTAATCAACAATTTCAGACGTACAATAATGTATGGACAGTCACTTGAATTCTTTAGCACCTGGTATCCTCTTGCAGTAGCAGTAGTCTTTGGTGTTATCGGAATGATCTTCTTCTATAAGAAGCAGGATGAGTTCATATTGTATGTATAAGGAATCTGGAGGAAGCCATGGCAAATAAAACAGCGATAGAGGTCAAAAATCTCGGTGTCCGCTTTAGAATGCAGAAGGAAAAGACGGATACCCTGAAAGAGTTTTTTGTTAAGACATTAAAAAAAGAAATTAAATATAATGAATTCTGGGCGCTAAAGGATGTAAGCTTCAGTGTTGAAAAGGGCACAAGGCTTGGAATCATGGGACTTAACGGAGCAGGAAAAAGTACGCTTCTTAAGACCATTGCAGGCGTATTAAAGCCTACTGAGGGCGAAGTGATAAGAAAAGGGAATGTAGTTCCGCTTCTTGAACTCGGTGCAGGCTTTGACCAGCAGTATACCGGAGCAGAGAATATTTTCCTATACGGAGCGATGCTTGGATATCAGAGAAGCTTTCTTAAGGAAAAGTATAAGGAAATCATAGATTTTTCCGAACTAGGAGATTTCATAAATGTTCCTGTAAAGAATTATTCTTCTGGTATGAAGAGCAGACTTGGCTTTTCAATTGCAACGATTGTAGAGCCTGAGATCCTCATTCTTGATGAGGTGCTCTCGGTCGGAGATGTAAAGTTCAAGCGTAAGAGTGAAGCAAAGATCAAATCAATGTTTGATAAGGGGATTACGGTGCTATTCGTATCTCATTCAACTCAGCAGGTGAAGAATCTGTGTGATAAGGCAATCATTCTTGAACATGGAAAGCTCATAATGAATGGTGATTCAGCTTCGGTATGTGAGGCTTACACTGAAATGACTAATAAATAATGCTTAATGGGCCATTTTCATATGGCCCATTTTAATTAGATATAGTTGGTAGGAGGCAAATATGCTCACGAAACAGGCAGTAGTAAGAGAGGCTAAGAGGGTAACTCTTAGTACAATGCATAATGCAGCAGCAACGGCTGAAAGAATAAGGGTAAAGGATGCGCTAAAAAGGTATGATGCATCTGTAATTAAAAATGAGCCCTTATCAGGAGAGCTTACTTCAATTTTGTTTGTCATAACCAGGATGGTGCGCTTTCATGGCGGACAGACCTCAATATTAAGGCTTGGAACCAAGCTTTCAGAGCTTGGTGTCAGAGTGGGCTATGCTGTCTATAAGCCGCAGTCCCATGAGGAAATGGAAATCTGCGCCGCCAGTAATCTTTCTGGTTATAAGGGAGAGCTTATTGATAGTGAAGGTTTCTCAAAGCTTCTATCAGAAGGGGCTGATAAAGAAAAGGAATATCAGGTGATCTGCGCCTCATCATGGGATACGGTCTCTTATGTAAAAAAGCTCAGTGGATATAAAGCTTATTTTATCCAGGATTATGAGCCGTATTTTTATAACTTCGGGGAGCTCTTTCTTTTATCACAGAAGACCTATGAGCAGGGACTTCACATGATAAGTCTTGGAAGCTGGAATAAGGAAATGATAAATAGAAACTGCAATACAGTTTCTGAAATAGATGTTGTAGATTTTCCTTATGAATCAAAGGATTATCCTGAGTGCTCAAGAAGCTATGATTATAGAAATAAGAAAAAACTCACACTTGCAGTTTATCTTAAGTTCTACGGAAAGAGGCTTCCTTGCATTATACCAGAGGTATTAAACGGCGTTAAAAAGCGCTTTGAAAAAAGAGGTGTTCAGGTTGAGATCTTGTATTTTGGAGAGGCAAAGAGCTTTAAGGCCCCGTATGGAAAAAATCTTGGCATGCTAAATAAGGATGAATTAAATGAACTCTATAAAAAGGCTGATTTTGGAGTTGTAGCCTCAATGAGCAATATTTCGCTTGTTCCTTATGAAATGCTCTCTGCAGGGCTTCCTGTCATAGAGGCAGAGGATGGAACCTTTAATTATTTCTTTAAAAAGAAAACTGCAATAATGATGGGGCTCTCTTCAAAGGAGCTCTATCTTAGAATGAAAAAGGCCATTTCTACCGAGGGAGAAATCTCTCTTCTTATGGAAAATGCCAGAGAAGAAATGAGAGGACTTTCCTGGGAAAAGACGGCAAAGCAGTTCAAGAAAGCACTAGAGGGGGGCGGCCAATGAGAGAAAAAATTAAGCGTCTTACGCCAAAGCCCCTCATAGAGGCGTATAAAAAGGCGCGCTTTTTTATCATAACAATGCTATTTGCTCTATTTAGACTATTTAAGATAAATAAGAAGAAAGTGGTGTTATCTGGAGTTTGGGGCTACGGAGATAATACGGCAGCTGTAGCCGAGGAGCTAGTTAGAATAAATAAGACTTTTTCTGAGGATGAGAAGCTTGAAATATGCTATACGACCAAAAGACCTGAAACTGTAAGAAATTATGCGGGTAGGAAGATAAAAGGCATAAGGGCATTAAAGGACAATTCCCTAAGTGCGGTTTTTGCACTAGCTACAGCTAGAGTGTGGGTCGAATGTAATCATAAGGAGAGCTACATAAATAAAAGAAGGGGCCAGTTCTATATCCAGCTCTGGCATGGAGGAATCGCCCTAAAGAAGATAGAAAAGGATGTCCCAGGGCTTGGCGAAAAATATCTAAAAGCCTCAGCTAAGGACAATGAAATGGTAGATGCCTACATATCCAACAGCACCTTCTGTACACAGATGTATAAGAGGGCCTTTGGAGCAAAGTGCCCGATAATAGAAGCAGGAAGTCCTAGAAATGACTTCTTTATTAAGGATGATAGAGCATCAAAGTCCTATGAAAAAAAGAGGCTGAAGTTCCTTGCTTCAAAAGGTCTTTTATCAAAGCAGAGCCTTGAAAAAGCTGAGGCCATTGTAAAAAGTGCAGTTAAAATATGCGTATATGCACCCACCTATAGAGGAAATGATAGCTATGACTATTTAAATCTGGATTTTGAAGGACTAAAGGAGAGTCTTGAAAGGCGCTTTGGTGGAAGCTTTGTAATAGCGCTCAGGCTTCATCCGTTAGTCAGTGAAGGAAGGGCAGATGAGGTAAGAAATATCTGCAATAAATATCCGGGCATAGTAATAAACGGCGATGAAAGCGGAGATCTTTATCATTTCCTTAGATTTTCAGATGTTCTTATTACAGACTATTCAAATACCTGCTTTGAGTTTTCGATGGCAAATCTTCCGGTATTTCTTTATGTTCCGGATTTATCAGAATATGAAAACTCAAGGGGAATGTATTTTGAATTTAAGGAGCTTCCTTTCCCTAAAGCGCAAAGAAGTGATGAACTTTTAAGGTGCATTGATGAATATGATGAAAAAAAGGCAGCTAGATATATAAAAGAGCAGAAGGATTTCTTAGAAAAATGCGGGCTAAAGGAGAGCGGACATGCAGCGAAAGCTACTGCAGAGCTTGTACTTGAGAAGTGCAGAGGTTGAGGTAAGTGGCATAAGGATATTGGCATAGCAATGCAAAAGGTGAAGCAAGTGGCATAAGGATATTGGCTTAGCAAGCAAAGGTGAAGCAAGTGGCCTAAAGCTATTGGCTTAGCAATGCGAAGGTGAAGCGGGTAAAGGCCTCTGAGGAAAAGAAGTATAAAAAACACAAAATCGAAAGAAACTGTTCACAACAAATACACAAACTAATAGTATCATACTTAGCAGAAAGGAAAAATAATAACTGCTACTAAGTAGCAGGAATAAATATAGAGACTGCTACAAAAGGGCAGAAGGAGGTATATACTATGTTTGAAGATGAGAATAGAAATGATGTAAATGGTTATACACCAAATGAGGCAAATGGCTATACACCAAGTGATGTAAATGGCTATACACCAAATGACGCAAATGGCTATACACCAAATGATGCAAATGGTTATACACCAAGTGATGCAAATGGCTATAAATCAAATGAAGATGCAAATGTAACCTATAGCTTTTCTGGAGATTCAAATCAGGCTCAGGGTCTTTATGAAAAAACTGAAGAGGAAAAGCCTAAGAAGGAAAAGAAGCATACCGGAAGAAAGGTAGTTGGTTTTTGTGCAAGTGCCGTAGCATTTGGACTTATAGCTTCAGTAAGCTTTATTGGCTTTAATGAGGCATATAATGTAATAAGACCTAAAACTACAGCAGAGCAGGATGGAAGCTCGGTATCAACAGCAGAACCTACAAGTACTCCAAAGATAGCAAGTACAGCGGTGCTTTCATCTGGAGTAACTGAATCAGCAACAGATCTTTCAAGTGTTGTAGAGGGAGCAATGCCATCGCTTGTATCAATCAGCGGAACTTACAAGACAACCACAAACTGGTTCGGATATCTTTATGAAAATACAACAGAGGGCGCAGGTTCAGGAATCATCATTGGAGAAAATGATGAGGAGCTCTTTATAGCAACCAATAATCACGTAGTTGAAGACGGTGATGTGCTTAAGGCCACCTTCATAGATGGAACCTCAGCAGAGATAACAATAAAGGGAACAGATCCATCAAATGACCTTGCAGTTGTATCAGTAAAGCTCTCGGATCTTTCAGAAGAGACAAGAAATGCCATAAAGGTAGCAACTCTTCATACAGAGGACGATACAAAAATCGGAGAAATGGTAATAGCCATAGGTAATGCATTAGGTTACGGTCAGTCTACAACTGTAGGCTATTTAAGTGCAAAGGATAGGCAGATTACCGTAAGTGACAGCTCTACAGGAGAAGCAATCACTTTAACAGTGCTTCAGGTAGATGCAGCAATAAACCCTGGTAATTCAGGCGGAGCTCTTTTAAATGCAAAGGGCGAAGTAATTGGAATAAACAGCGCAAAGCTTCAGGATACACAGGTTGAAGGAATGGGCTATGCAATACCTATTTCTTATGCTTATGATATTCTTCAGGAGCTCATGACAAGAGAAACTCTTACAGATGAGGAAAAGGGATACCTTGGAATATATATGTCCTCTACAGAAATTACCCCTGAGATATCAGAACTATATGGATGGCCAGAGGGCGTATTTGTAAAGGAAGTAGTAGAAGGAGGAGCTGCAGAGGCTGCAGGAATTAAGGCAAATGATATAATTACAGCAGTTGATGGTTATACTATTACCTCTAACTCAGGACTTCAGAGCAAGGTAAACTCTTACAGGGCAGGCTCAGTAATAACCGTTACTGTTAAGCGCTATGAAGACGGCGAGTGGAAATCAAAGGACATCGAGGTGACCTTAGGAGGCAAGGCAGTATTTGATAGTGCGTCTGCTACTGAGAAAACAGAAGACGGAAAGAAGGATTCAAAGGAAAGCGAAGAAACTCCCTCAATAGAGAATAATTCAGGGGATGATAGACAAAAACGCCAGGAGAATGGCTCTGATGGAAATTACTACTACTCTTATCCAAACGAGGATGGCAGTGAAATGAATCCATTTGATTATTTTATGTTTCCATAATAAATAAAAATAGCTATATTTTAGGGCAGCACCATGCGCGAAATGTACATGGTGCTGCTCTTGTTAAAATATGTTAAGAAAATGTTTACTTGAATATTGAAAGATTTTATAGTAAAATACAAATTTAAGTTATACATTTTTATAAGGACATTTTATAAAGACGCTTTACTAAAGAAGCGTTTGGAGATTATTTAGGAATTGTTTGGATGATATTAGGGGTGTTAAGTGAGGCAAAAGCTGAACTGACTGAGTTAGTAAGTTTGTATAGTGAGGAATAAAGCTTGATAAAGGATAATCAGAAATATTTAAATAGGCTAAGAATAGTAATAGATGCGCTTATTGTAGTAGGGACATTTATGCTTGCCTATAAACTGAGATTTGGAATACTAACTAATTTTGAGCCGTTTAAGAGAAATGCTCATGATGGCTATGTGCCATACTATATATATGTAAGAAATCTTTTCTACATTCTTCCTACATATATGATAGTATATTATAGGCTGGGTCTGTACAGACCGTATAGAACAAGCCTTAGAGGTGATGCCTGGAAGCTTATAGAAGCGAATATCATTGGAATACTTGTATTTACTGCAGTGCTCTATGCGGTAAAGGAAAATAACGTATCAAGATGGGTATTCCCTATATTTGCCTTTCTTAATTATGTGGTAGACCTTACCTTCCGAGTAGCGGTAGTAAAAGTGCTTCGCTTTATGAGAAAGAAGAATATAAATCAGAAGCATATCCTCATAGTGGGCTATAGCCGCACAGCAGAGGCTTATATAGATAGAATCCGGGCAAACCGTGAGTGGGGCTATCACATCCATGGAATTTTAGATGATACGATGGCACCTGGAACTATATATAAAAAGACAAAGGTAATCGGCAGATTCAGCGACCTTGAGCGATTTATTGCAGAAAATGATTATGATGAAATTGCGATTACACTTTCAATAAATGAGTATGGAAAGCTTGAGAGACTTGTTGCAATCTGTGAAAAGACAGGCATTCATACCAAGTTCATACCGGATTATCATAACATAATACCGACAGTTCCGTATATGGAGGATCTTGACGGACTTCCGGTAATTAATATCAGAAACGTACCTCTCTCAAATACCTTCAACAGACTGTTAAAGAGGGCATGTGACATAATTGGCGGACTGATGATGCTCATTATATTCGGTATCCCTATGATAATAATAGCAATTGCAGTAAAGTGCTCCTCTGAGGGACCGGTACTATTTGAGCAGGTGAGAATAGGCCTTCATGGAAGACCGTTTAAAATGTATAAATTCCGCTCAATGACCCAGCAGAAAGAGGCTGATGAAATACATGCCTGGACAACTGCAAATGATGCCAGAGTTACAAAAATTGGAAAAATAATCAGAAGGACAAGCCTTGATGAGCTGCCTCAGATCTTTAACATCATAGTAGGTGACATGAGCATAGTAGGACCAAGGCCAGAGCGTCCTTTCTGGGTTGAAAAATTTAAGGAAGAAATACCAAGATACATGATAAAGCACCAGGTAAGACCAGGTCTTACAGGCTGGGCGCAGATAAATGGCTATAGGGGTGATACATCAATTAAGAAGAGAATTGAATATGACCTTTATTACATAGAGAACTGGAAGCTGAGCCTTGACATAAAAATACTTTTTATAACGATATTTAAAGGCTTTAGAGATCCAAATGCCTACTAAGAAAAGCGTGAAAGCTCCTTGGGAGGGGGGTTATAAAATTTTATGACTAAGAAAAGTGTTAGAGCCCTGCGGGGCGAAAAAATAGATAAGTGTGTGCAAAAAATATGAAAGAATGAATAGAAGGGAGAACAAATGGTTTTAAACGGAAACGGCAATTCAGATAACAACGGATCAGATAATAAGGATGATAAGAAGGACGACAAGAAGTTTGAGGAAATCTGCCATCTCTGCCATCGCTCAGAGAGCAAGGCAGGAAAGATGATCCATCTGCCTAATAATATAAATATTTGTAAGGACTGTATGCAGAAGTCCTTTGACATGCTAAATAGCAACAGCTTTCCGGGCATAGATCCTAGCTCAATTCCAGGCTTTGATCCAAACAGCATGTTCATATTCAGCGGCCCTACAACTCCTTTTCCGGATAATCAGAAAATCAAAAAGGAAGAAAAGAGCGAGCCTGTAAAGGCAGTATTTGGACGTGAGGCAAAGGTAAGAGAAGAGCAGGAAGCTAGAGAAGAGGCGGATGAAGAGAATAAAAAAGAGGATTCAAAGGAAAATCCAAAGAGTAATCTAAAGGAAGAGGAGCCTTCTATTAATGCAGGTGATGTAATTTTAAATTACGATTCAAAAACCGGAACCACTCAGGTGGTGGATGGCAGTAAAATTGTTTCTGATAAAGATGATAAAAAGAGCAAAAAGCAGGATAAGAAGGAATTAAAGGAAATAAATCCTCATAAGTCACTTGTACCAAAGGCAGTTCATATGCTAAAGGATGGAAGCATAGCCATAGACCCTCCTCACAAGATGAAGGCAATCCTGGATCAGTACATAATTGGACAAGATAGAGCAAAAAAGATAATGAGTGTAGCAGTTTACAACCATTATAAGAGAGTTCATGATGAAAATCCAGGAGAAATAGAGCTTCAGAAGTCTAATATTCTTATGCTCGGTCCTACTGGCTGCGGAAAAACCTACATGGTCCAGACCTTGGCGCAGATGCTCGATGTGCCTCTTGCAATAGCAGATGCAACAACTCTTACAGAAGCCGGCTACATCGGTGATGACGTAGAAAGCGTATTATCAAAGCTTCTTGCATCAGCAGGAAATGATGTAAATAAGGCAGAGACAGGAATCGTATTCATAGATGAAATTGATAAGATAGCTAAAAAGCGCAATACCAATAGCCGTGATGTATCGGGTGAATCTGTTCAGCAGGGCCTCCTTAAGCTTCTTGAAGGAGCAAATATTGAGGTGCCGGTTGGAGCAACCAATAAAAATGCGATGGTGCCAATGGCTACCATAAATACCAACAACATCTTATTTATCTGCGGTGGAGCCTTCCCGGGCCTTGAAAAGACAATAAAGGAAAGACTTACAAAGACTTCACTAATGGGCTTTGGCGGAGAATTAAAGGATAGATATGACGAGGATGTAAATATACTTGAGAAAGTAACGACAGATGACCTTAGAGAGTTCGGAATGATTCCTGAATTCCTCGGAAGACTTCCTGTTGTATGCACTCTCCAGTCGCTGAATAAGGATGCCTTAAAGAGAATACTTGTAGAGCCGAAGAACGCCATCACAAAGCAGTATAAAAAGCTTCTTTCCTATGATGATGTGGAGCTTGAATTCGATGACAGTGCACTAGAGAAGATATCAGAGCTTGCAATGGAGAAGAAGACAGGGGCTAGAGCGCTCAGAGCCATAATAGAGGATTTCATGCTTGATATAATGTATGAGATTCCCAAGGATGAGAATATCGGAAAGGTAACCATCACAAGGGATTTCATCGAGAAAAAGGGCGGCCCTATAATTGAAGCAAGAATGTAATTGATTGTATTATTTTTATAAATATATACTATTGATAAATACACTACAATTTTAATATTGGGGGCAATGAGTATATTAAAATTAATACAGAAATTTGTGAATAATTATGCAAGTTTATAGATAAACCTTGTTAAGACTACGTAAAATTTGTGCAAAGTGATAATTGACTTTAAAAATAATCAATAGTATCATTGTATACAATGACAAAGGCGTCAGGTAGTAGAAATGCTACTCTGAGGCCTTTTAAAATAGAAAAAAGATTTTTTGTATCGAGGAGGAAATATTTATGAAGAATTTTAAGCGTACATTAGCACTTGGTGCAGCACTTGCAATGACAACAACAGCATTAGCAGGTTGCGGAGCATCAGATCAGGGATCAACAACAGCAAAGGCAACAACAGCAGCAAATTCAGGTTCAGATAATGCAGCAGCATCAAGCGATGCTAAGTTCAAACTTGGTGGAATCGGCCCTGTTACCGGTGGTGCAGCTATCTATGGTAACGCTGTTAAGACAGCTATCCAGATTGCAGTTGATGAAATCAATGCAGCAGGCGGAATCAATGGTTATCAGGTAGAATATCAGTTCCAGGATGATGAGCATGACGCTGAGAAGGCTGTTAATGCTTACAATACACTTAAGGACTGGGGAATGCAGATGCTCGTTGGTACAGTTACATCAGCACCTTGCGTAGCAGTAGTTGAGGAAACACACAATGACAATATGTTCCAGCTCACACCATCAGGAACAGCTGTAGATTGTATCGCATATGACAATGCATTCAGAGTATGCTTCTCAGATCCTAACCAGGGTAAGGCTTCAGCTCAGTACATCGGTTCAAAGAGCCTTGCTACAAAGGTAGCAATCATCTATGATAGCTCAGATACATATTCAACAGGTATTCATGATACTTTCGTTGCAGAGAGTGCAAATCAGTCATTTGAGGTAGTTGCTGATCAGGCATTTACATCAGATTCAAAGACAGATTTCTCAGTTCAGATTCAGGCTGCAAAGGATGCAGGAGCAGATCTTCTTTTCCTTCCTATCTACTATCAGGAGGCATCACTCATCCTTGCACAGGCAAAGACAAGTGGTTATGAGCCAGGTGTAATTTTTGGCTGCGATGGTCTTGACGGAATTCTTTCAGTTGAGAACTTTGATACATCACTTGCAGAGGGCGTATATCTTCTTACACCATTCTCAGCAACAGCTACAGATGATCTTACAGTTAAGTTTGTAGAGGCATACAAGGCAGCAGCTAATGGAGAGGTTCCAAACCAGTTTGCAGCAGATGCTTATGATGCAGTTTATGCAATCAAGCAGGCAGCTGAGGCTCAGAATATCACACCAGATATGAGCACATCAGATATCTGTGAAGCTCTTAAGAAAGGTATCACTTCAGTTACATATGCTGGTCTTACAGGTGATGCAATCACATGGGGAGCAGACGGCGAGCCCAATAAGGCTCCTAAGGCTGTAGTTATTAAGTCAGGTGTTTACGAGTTAGCTGAATAATTTACAGTGAAATAGCTGAAAAAACTTATGAGCACTGTGAGCTAATGAAGATGCTTAATGAAGGACATGGTTTCTCTTTAAAGGCAGGAGTAAATGCATATGAAAAGGTGTTTGCTTTCTTTAATGAAGAGGAATAAGTGCCAAAGAGTAAAAATTTAAACGAATTAATAATGAGATCATGACCTATGTTAGTATATTTAATATGCTGACATAGGTCGTTTTTCATAGTAGATATTAGTTTAAGCTTATAAAGTTTTACTTGAATAAAAAAATGTATTTTGCTATAATGTGAAACGTATGTAATTATAGTTTAAAATGCATCAATTGGAGGAAATCATATGGATAAAATATTGACGCTGCTCTCAAACCTTGTAAATGGCTTGCAGCTGGGCAGTGTATATGCTATTATCGCATTGGGCTATACTATGGTATACGGTATTGCAAAAATGCTCAACTTTGCTCACGGAGATATTATTATGGTGGGCGCTTATGTGGTGTTCCTTCTCTTCGTTGGACAGGGCTTTAATCCACTTCTTGCACTTGTCATTTCAATTGCAGCATGTACGGTGATGGGTATTTTAATAGAAAAAATTGCTTATAAGCCTCTTCGTAAGGCAGCATCACCACTTGCCGTTCTTATTACTGCAATCGGTGTCAGCTATTTTCTTCAGAACTCAGCTCTTTTGATTTTTGGATCGAATTCAAAGACTTTCTCATCTATTATAAATCTTCCATCTATCAAGCTTGCTGGAGGAAAAATCACAATAACAGCAATTTCATTAGTGACAATCATTACCTGTATAGTAATAATGATAGCACTTACTACCTTTATCAATAAGACAAAGCCGGGCCAGGCAATGCTTGCAGTGGCAGAGGACAAGGGTGCAGCAACTCTTATGGGCATCAATGTAAATAAGACTATTTCTCTTACCTTTGCAATCGGTTCAGGTCTTGCAGCAGTAGCAGGTGCACTTTACTGCTCAACTTACCCTATTCTTTCACCATACACAGGCGCAATGCCAGGTATCAAGGCATTCGTTGCGGCGGTATTCGGTGGTATCGGTTCAATTCCGGGTGCCTTTATCGGAGGCCTCCTTCTTGGTATAATTGAAATTCTTGCTAAGTACTACATTTCAGCTCAGCTCTCTGATGCGATTGTATTTGGAGTACTTATCGTTGTACTTCTTGTAAAGCCAACAGGTATCTTAGGCAAGAAGATTCAGGAAAAGGTATAAAGAGGTGACGGATATGGCAGAAAAGAAAGCAGTTGGAAATAAAGCAGCAGATAATAAAAAGGCTGCAGTAAAAGCGCCGGCAAAAGGCGGAATATTTTCTAGTAGGAATTTTAAGGGAGACATCATTACAATAGCTGTGCTTGTCATAGCGTATTTCATTATCAGTAACTTAAAGCTCTCTTCACTTATGACGGGTCTTTTGGTTCCTGTATGCGTTTATATCATAATGGCAATGTCACTGAATCTTACAGTAGGCATTTTGGGCGAGCTCAGCCTTGGACATGCAGGCTTCATGTGCGTAGGAGCCTTTACAGGTGTTATTTTTTCAAGACTTATTCAGAGTGCAGCAATGCCAGAGCTGCTTAAGTTCATCCTTTCAATATTAGTTGCAACCGTAGTAGGAGCAGTATTTGGAATAATCATCGGAATACCGGTACTTAGACTTAACGGAGACTATCTTGCAATAGTAACTCTTGCCTTTGGTGAAATCATAAAGGCACTTCTTAATAATCTCTACGTTGGTAAAACCGCTGATGGAAGCATTGAAATGAATATGTCAGGTTTTAAGAACGTTACTGACTCAGCCGGTAAGTTTGTATCAGGTCCTCTTGGACTTACAAAGATTCCAAAGTATGCAACCTTTGAAATAGCAGTAGTAATGGTTGTTCTTGTATACATTATCTGCTCACATTTTATCCATTCAAGAGATGGACGTGCGGTAATGGCTATCAGAGATAATAGAATAGCAGCAGAGTCAGTTGGTATTAACATTACAAAGTATAAGATGATTGCATTCGTGCTCTCATCAGCCATGGCAGGAGCAGCAGGCTGTCTTTATGCACATAACTATGCAACACTTCAGGCAGTTAAGTTCGATTATAACAAGTCGATTCTCATACTTGTATTTGTAGTACTTGGAGGAATCGGAAATATTAAGGGTTCTATCGTATCAGCGATAATCCTTACCCTATTACCGGAGCTCCTTCGCGGAATCGGCAATTATCGTATGCTCATTTACTCAATTCTTCTTATCGTAATTATGCTCATCAACTGGAGCCCTAAGTCAAGAGTGGTGGTTCAGAGGCTAGGCGCAAAGATAAAAGGAATATTTGTAAAGGAAAAAGCAGCAGTTTAATCATAGAAAAGCTAAAGCTGACTGGAGGAAATTATGGCATATATTGATATAAAACACCTGGGTATTACGTTCGGTGGACTTAAGGCTGTTGATGATTTTAATCTTGAAATCAAAAAAGGCGAGCTGTATGGTCTCATCGGACCTAACGGTGCCGGAAAAACAACAGTATTTAACATGCTTACAGGTGTATATAAACCGAATACCGGCTCCATCGTACTTGATGGACGTGACATAACAGGAATGAAGACCATTGACATAAATAAGGCTGGAGTAGCAAGAACCTTCCAGAACATTCGTCTTTTCAAGGAACTTACAGTACTTGAAAATGTTGAGGTGGCACTTCATAATAAGTATAAATATTCGACCTTTTCAGGAATATTCCGTCTTCCATCCTTCTACAAGGTAGAAAAGCAGATGAAAGAGAGAAGTGAAGAACTGCTTAAGGTTTTTGGACTTGAGGATGCAAAGGATTTTAAAGCTAGCAACCTTCCTTATGGACAGCAGAGAAAGCTTGAGATTGCAAGAGCTCTTGCAACTGATCCAAAGCTTCTTCTTCTCGATGAGCCGGCAGCAGGAATGAATCCTAATGAAACGGCAGAGCTTATGGAGACCATAAGCCTCATCAGAGAAAAATTTGGAGTCACCATTCTTCTTATCGAGCATGATATGAAGCTCGTTGCAGGAATCTGCGAGGCAGTTACAGTACTCAACTTCGGACGTGTCCTCGCGCAGGGCGAAACAGCAAAGGTCCTTAAGGATCCTGAGGTTGTTAAGGCTTATATTGGTGACTAATTATATTTAAAGTAAGGCTGTAGTTTATGCAGATCAATATGCACAAAAGTGCAGCTAAAGATAGGAGCAGCTTATGGGCGTAATGCTTGAAGTAAAGGACCTTAAGGTTAATTATGGTGTGATCAACGCACTCAAGGGAATTTCATTTAAGGTAAATAGGGGAGAGATAGTTTCTCTCATAGGTGCTAATGGAGCAGGAAAGACAACTACCCTGCATACTATAACAGGACTTCTTGATGCAGAAAGCGGAAGCGTTTCTTATCATTATGGTAAGGAGGGCAAGGAGCAGCAGGCAGAGCTTACTAAGGTATCGGGAGATAAAATAGTAAGAATGGGCTTAGCACATGTTCCGGAGGGCAGAAGAGTATTTGCGGAGCTTACAGTTCTGCAGAATTTAAAGCTTGGAGCCTATACAAGAAGTGACAAGGCAGAAGTCGAGAAGACCCTCGAGGAGGTTTATGAGCGTTTTCCAAGACTTAAGGAAAGAAGAGTCCAGAAGGCAGGGACCTTATCAGGCGGTGAGCAGCAGATGCTGGCAATGGGAAGAGCACTTATGTCTCATCCTGACATGATAGTAATGGATGAGCCATCCATGGGCCTTTCACCTCTTTACGTTAAGGAAGTATTTGATATCATAAAGTCCATTAATGAAAAGGGAACTACTGTACTTTTAGTAGAGCAGAACGCAAAGATGGCACTTAGCATTTCAAATCGCGCATATGTTCTTGAAACAGGAAGCATTACCCTTGAAGGAAAGGGAGAAGACCTCCTTAATAACGAAAAGGTACAAAAAGCCTATCTTGGTGGTTGATTTTGTTTTCTATTTGGAGTAAAATTAAGCTATCAAAGTAATTCGCATAAAATGCGGAAAGGAGATAGGTTATGGCAGATAATATTGTTATTACGGTAGCAAGAGAATATGGAAGTGGCGGTAGAACGGTAGCAAGAATGATTGCTGATAAGCTCGGTTTTCATTACTATGACAGCGAGATACTTCGTCTTGCATCAGATGAAAGCGGAATTAATGAGGCTCTTTTTGCAAAGGCCGATGAAACGGTAAAGCGCAGCATCTTTGATAAGCTCGCAAATAAGAAATTTAAAGATAAGTGGGCATCCCCGGAGAGCAGCAAGTTTACCTCAAATGACAATCTTTTCAAATTTCAGTCCAAGATAATCGAGCAGCTAGCAACTAAGGGAAACTGTGTTATTGTAGGAAGATGCGCAGATTATGTATTAAAGGATAGAAAGAATGTCATAAAGGTATTTGTCCATGCACCGCTAGAGGATAAGATCGACAGGATCTTAGACCTTTCACCTTTAAGCGAGGATGAGGCAAAGAATCAGATAAAGGAAATTGATAAGCATCGCGCAGAATATTATGAGTATTACACAGGAAATAAATGGGACTGTGCAGCAAATTATGATATCTGCATAAATACAGGAAAGCTCAGCTTTGATGAATGCTGCGAGCTTATAATGAACTACATTAAGATCCGCGCCGAAATATAGAGCCAGGCGTGAAACAAAGCAAAGCGAAGGAAGGTAAAGTAAAATGATTTCAACAATGATAGAAGGTCTTATAAAGAATGGTTCAGCTGTTAGAGCCATGTTCGAAGAAGGAAAGAAGATGGCAGCGCAGTTCGGAAAGGAAAATGTATATGATTTCTCACTCGGAAATCCTAGCGTTTATCCTCCAGAGGAGATCAATAAGGAAATGATCAATGTCATAAATGACACAGATCCTAATTATCTCCATGGCTACATGTCAAATGCAGGCTACCCTGAGGTAAGGGAAGCAGTTGCAAAGTCTCTTAATAAGAGATTTGCCACAAACTTCAGCGGAAATAACATCCTCATGACAGTAGGCGCAGCAGGCGGACTTAATGTTATTCTTAAGACACTTCTTAATCCAGGAGATGAAGTTATCGTATTTGCACCTTTCTTTGGTGAATATAAGAACTATATTGCAAATTTTGGTGGAAAGATTGTAATTGTATCAGCAGATATTCCTAACTTCCAGCTAAAGCTTGATGAGTTCGAGCAGAAAATCAATAAGAATACCAAGGCTGTAATCATAAATAATCCAAATAACCCATCAGGTGTTATTTACAGCGAGGAGACAATAAAGAAGCTTGCAGAAATCCTTGAGAGGAAGCAGGCTGAGTTTGGAACAAGCATTTATCTCATCTCAGATGAGCCATATAGAGAACTCGCTTATGACGGCGAGGAAGTTCCTTATCTTACAAAGTATTATAAGAATACTGTTGTAGGATATTCATTCTCAAAGTCACTTTCACTTCCAGGAGAGCGTATCGGATATCTTGTAATGCCGGATGAGCTTGATGATGCAGAAAGTATAATTGCAGGTGCAGCAATAGCAAATAGAATTCTCGGCTTTGTTAATGCACCAGCACTTCAGCAGCTTACAATCGCAAAGGTACTTGATAGCAAGGTAGATGTTGAAATCTACAACAAGAACCGTGAATTATTATACAGAAAGCTTACAGAATTCGGTTATGAATGCATTAAGCCTCAGGGCGCCTTCTATATGTTCATAAAGGCACCAGGCGGAGATGATCAGGCCTTTGTTCAGAAGGCTAAATCAGAGCATATTCTTTTAGTTGGAGGAACCTTCTTTGCATGTCCGGGTTATCTTAGACTTGCATACTGCGTAGATTATGATATGATAGAGCGTTCACTTCTAGGCTTTAAGAGACTTATTGAAAATGCATAAAGATTAAAATTCAGACCATCCATACAAGGCAAAAGTCTGGTATGGATGGTTCTTATTATTAAATGATACGGATTATCAGGAGGAGAAAATATGAAGGAATGGCAGAAGGGCATAAGAGAGGTAATACCATATACACCAGGTGAGCAGCCAAGATTTGATAAGATGATAAAGCTTAATACTAATGAGAATCCTTATCCACCATCACCAAAGGTAGGAGAGGCGTTAAGAAACATAGATGTGGATAAGCAGCGTCTTTATCCTGATTTTGCCGGAACTGAGCTTATAGAGGCACTTTCGAAGGTATATGATGTTCCAAAGGAGTGCATTTTCTTTGGAATAGGAAGTGATGATGTGCTTTCAATGGCCTTCCTTACCTTCTTTAACACCGGAAAGCCTATACTTTTCCCGGATATCACCTATTCCTTTTATGATGTATGGGCAGGACTTTATAAGATTCCATTTAAGGCGCTTCCTTTAGATGAAGATTTCAGACTTGTTAAGGAAGACTATTATAGTGAGAAGAACCCAAATGGAGGCGTGGTAATAGCAAATCCAAATGCACCGACAAGTATTGCGGAATCCGCAGATTTCATAGAGGATATCATAAAGCACAATCAGGACAGCGTAGTAATTGTAGATGAGGCCTATGTTGATTTTGGCGGGGAAAGTGTACTTCCTCTTATAAAGAAATATGACAATCTTCTTGTAGTACGCACCTTCTCAAAGTCAAGAAGCATGGCAGGTATGAGAATAGGCTATGCTTTCGGAAATGCAGAGCTCATCAAGGCTTTAAATGATGTAAAGTATTCCTTCAACTCATACACCCTGAATATGACAGCAATCGCAACAGGTGCTGCTTCTGCACTTGATGAGGAGTATTTTGAAAAGACCTGCAGGAAGATTATTGCTACAAGAGAGGAATATAAGGAAAAGCTTAAAAAATTAGGCTTTTACGTGCTTGATTCAAAGACTAACTTCCTTTTTGCAAGTCCGAGAGGGGCTAAGTTCGATTCAAATAGAGCTGAAGAGACAAGGAAGCTCTTTGAGGCACTGAAGAAGGAAAATATTTTTGTAAGATACTTTAATAAGCCTCGCATAAATGAATTTCTTAGAATAACCATAGGAACTCCTGAGCAGATGGAGACCTTTATAAAGTTTATAGAGAATTATATAAATGTATAGGAAAGAATATGGTAAGTGTTCAGGTTAAGCGTAAGACGGGCATGCGAATTGGATAAGTGATATACATAAGAAAATGGCTGCAGCTAGAAATAGCTGCAGCCATTGATATTTTAAATTTTATTATTAACCTTATTTATTATCTTTTTTGTCGAGCATCTTGATCTTTTCTTCTTCAAGGGCAAGCATCTTAGCGTCGATTTCTTCATCGCCTATTGTTTTTTCAATCCAAAGATTTAATTCATCAACGGCAAGAGAGACCTTGTCAAGATAATACTTTATCTTTACAAAATCTGGAATCTCGTTATTGGATATTTTGCCATCTCTTGTAATTTCAATTAATCTATTAGTGAGCGGCATTGTATCATTAAGGCTTGCAATAGTCTCGAGAATGATGCTAGGGAGCTCATTTAACTGGATTTCTGGCACACTCTTTTTACCGATTTCGCACTCGTGGGTGCAGAAATAATTGCACAGCTCAGGTCTCTTATAGGCAGCTGCCATCTGAAGGATATCATAGGCCTGAGGAAGCTGCTTGCCGCTTTCGATTTTTTCAATCTGGGCAGGAGAAACACTTACCATGAGATCGCTGGCCTGGTCACGGGTAAGGTCTAAGGCTTCACGTGCCTTCTGATATACGCTCTTTTCACTCTCATTTTTACTGGATCTTCTTCCCATATTACACCTCTGTTTTTGACCGATTTTAAAAATTAACCATTGTTAACTTTCTAAAAACAGCATATATTTTTTAAACCACATATATTATAATAAAAATATCAAAAAAATTCAAGCAAAAAGGGTAATGTTATATTTTTTTATAGATTGTTTTTAAGTAGGGTGTAATTTTTAAGATATTTGTTAGGAAAAAGAAAGGGAAATCAAGAGCCGTATCAGTAAAAAGCTGGTAGGGCTTTTTGATTTGCTTCGTTTCATTTAGTTTGACTATGGAAGTGCTTTGTAATATAATATTTGTATGTGATTTGTTTCGTAAACAACCTTCTTAGATGGAAAAATGGTATTTTGTTTTAAACGGGAGAAGTGAATAGATATGCAGTTCAAAAATATGAAATCAAAGGAAAATTATTCGAAAAAGCTTGAGGATCTTATAGCAAAATTTGTCAGCGAGAAAAAGGTGCCGACGCTCCTTTTACATTCCTGCTGCGGGCCGTGTTCGAGCTATGTATTTGAATATTTATCCCGGTATTTTAAAATAACGGATTTTTATTATAATCCGAACATTACCTCAGAGGCTGAGTTCATAAAGAGGGAAAATGAGGTAAAAAGGCTCATATCAGAGCAGCCTCATGTATATGAGATAGACTTCATCCACGGAAAGCACGATGCCAAGGAATATTTAGAGACGATAAAAGGCCTTGAAAAAGAGCCGGAGGGCGGAAGGCGATGTGAAATATGCTTCAGGTACAGGCTGGAGGAGGCTGCAAAGCTTGCAAAAGAAAAGGGTTTTGAATATTTTGCGACGACACTTACGATAAGCCCGATGAAAAGTGCAGATCTATTGAACTCCATAGGAAATGAGATGAGTGAAAAGTATGGAGTAAAGTACCTAGAGACAGATTTCAAGAAAAAAGGCGGTTATCAGCGCTCAATAGAGCTATCTAAGGAGTATGATCTCTACAGGCAGGATTATTGCGGATGTCCTTTCTCTAAGGCTGAAAGAGAGAGGGAAAAAGCAGAAAGGAAGAAGAATGAATTATAATCCGAATTATTCAAACGGATCAATCAGAGAAGAATTAGAAAAGCTTGAACATGAAACATTATCAGAGTACGCAACATTTTCAGATCAGTCTAAGGGAAGAGAAAGAAGCGAGGCTCCCTGCGACATAAGACCGGTATTTCAAAGAGACAGAGACAGGATACTGCACTCAAAATCCTTTAGAAGACTTAAGGGAAAGACGCAGGTATTCCTTGCGCCAAAGGGCGACCATTACCGTACACGCCTTACGCATACGCTAGAGGTGGCGCAGAATGCAAGGACAATAGCAAAGGCGCTCCGTCTGAATGAAGACCTGGCAGAGGCCATAGCTCTAGGCCATGACCTTGGACATACACCTTTCGGACATGCCGGAGAGAGGGCTCTTAACACGGTGATCGAAGGGGGATTTAGGCACAATGAGCAGAGTCTGAGAGTGGTAGAGAAGCTAGAAAAGGACGGAAGGGGCCTTAATCTGACCTTTGAGGTTAGAGATGGCATATTAAATCATGAGATGAATTTAATGCCAGCGACCTTTGAGGGGCAGGTAGTGCGTTTTTCGGATAAGATCGCATATACGGCAGCAGACATAGATGATGCCATAAGAGCAGAAATAATAAAGGAGGAGGATATTCCAAGGGAGCTTACAGATGCTTTAGGCCATTCCCTTAGAGAAAGACTGAATACCCTCATCCATGCAGTAATAAGTAACAGCTATAAAACAAAGAAAATAAGCATGCCGGAGGAGACATACGAAAAATTTATGGCCCTTCGAAAATTCATGTTTGAAAATGTATATACCAATCCTATTGCCAAGGGAGAGGAAGGGAAGGCGCAGAAGCTTGTACTAAGGCTTTATGAGTATTATGTAAGGTATCCTGAGAAAATGCCTGAGGAATATACCCGTCTTGTAGCAGAGGGAAAGGAATCCGTAGAGCGCATGGCCTGTGATTATGTAGCAGGAATGACGGATAATTATGCGGTAAATACATTTAATGAAATATGCGTGCCTAAATATTGGAATATGTATTAAAGGAGCGTGTAGCTTTGGCTAAAGGTTATCCAAGAGAGTTCTGTGACCAGGTGGTCGCAAACTCAGATATAGTAGATGTAATAGGGCAGTATGTGGAATTGAAACCCGGTTCAGGAGAATACCAGGGAGTCTGTCCGTTTCATGCAGATAAAAATCCCTCATTCGGAGTAAACAGAGTAAAGGGAATGTATCATTGCTTTGGATGTCAGGCAAGTGGAAATGTAATTACCTTTTTGAAAAATTATCTGAAACTAGATTATTCTGAATGCATAGAATATCTAGCAGAAAGAAATGGAATGCAGCTTCCGACAATGGTAGAAAGAAGCGGCAATTATATTTCAAACAGGGATATATATGACATAAATAATGAAGCGGGAAAATACTTTTATAAGAATCTCTTTACAGAAGAGGGAAAAAAGGCAGTTGCCTATATAAATGAAAGAAGGCTCAAAAAGGAGACCGTGATGAAATGCGGTCTTGGATTTTCTTTAAAAGCACCGGATGCTCTATATAATTTTTTAAAAGAAAAAAAGTATTCTAATAAGCTGATGGTAACTTCGGGACTTGTAGTCTATGATCAGGAAAAGGGAAAATACCGTGACAGATTCAGGAACAGACTTATGTTCCCGATATTTGACATACAAGGAAGAATAATAGGTTTTGGAGGAAGAGTGCTAGATGATTCAAAGCCTAAGTACCTCAACTCACCGGAAACGCCTGTGTTTAAAAAGAGGACTAATATGTTCGGCTTAAATATAGCCGTTAAGACAAGAGAAAAATATATTATTTCCTGCGAGGGATATATGGATGTAATTTCTCTTCATCAGGCAGGCTTTAATAGTGCAGTGGCATCGCTTGGAACAGCTCTTACCGAGGAGCAGGTGCATGAAATAAAAAAGCATGTGGATAAGATCTACTTATCCTATGATAGTGACACGGCAGGAGTTGCAGCAACCAAGAAGGCCATAGAAAAGTGCAAGAAGGAAGGGCTTTCGACCTATATCATAGATATGAAGCCTTATAAGGATCCGGATGAGTTCATAAAGAATCTAGGCGTCAAGGAGTATGAAAATAGAATAGAAAAAGCTCTTTCAGCCTTTGATTTTCTTAGAGAGGATTATAAGGATGGTTTTAATTTAAGTAATCCTGACGAGAAAGCAAATTACGTAAATGGACTCATAAGAAAAATCGTAGAATTAGATGATCCAATAAACAGAGGTACATACATACAGTCTTTAGCGGCAAATACCGGAATAAAGGAATCTGTGATAGAAAAGAAGGTAAATGAAATCGGACAGAACTACCAGAATAAGGAAGTTGCAGAGATAAGCCAGGAAATAAGCAGACAGGACAGGGAAAAGGTCAGGATGAAAAAGAGCGGGACTGAGGAAGCGCAGAGAATTATATTATCTATTGTGGCGGAATTCCCGGAGCTCTATCCAAGGCTTAAGGAATATATACAGGAAGCTGATTATGAAGAGGGAGCGATAAGAAATCTTGCTTCGTTTATGTATGAGATCTTATCAAAGGGAGAAAGACTGACCAGCTCTTTGATACTGAATCACTTTGAGGATGCAGTAGACAGTGATCAGTATGCTGAGATACTTGCATATACAGTTCCATATGAGGAAGGCGATATGGAGGATGAGGCAAAGTATAAAGCTAAAAAATACGCTGAATTTGCACAGTCCGTCACTTTAGTATATGAAAAAAAGCTGAAAAATAGAATGGATTCAGAGAAGCAGGAAAAGCTTGTCGCAATGAATGAGTACATGAAGTTCCTTAGAGAAAGGAAAAATATTCTAGAAGAATTACAAAAGCTTTAAGAGAAATATGTAAGAAAAGGAGTAGGAAAAATATGGGGAATATCCGAGTAAGAATAAATGGAGTAACCAAAGAATATGAAGAGGGAGCGACCTATAGGGACGTAGCAAAGGACGTACAGGGAGAATTCGAGCATGAAATTCTTCTTATGATCGAAGGGGGAACTCTCAAAGAGCTTTATAAAAAGATAGACGGAGACTGCGAGCTTATACCGCTCACGGCAGGAGATGAGACAGGAAGAAGGACCTATACAAGAGGTGTTATCTTCCTTATGCTCTGCGCCGTATATGAAACGATCGGCAAGGAGCTCGTAGAAAAGATAAGGGTAGAATATAGCATCGGAAATGGAATATACTGTGAGATAGACTCAGCAGAAGGCGGACTTAGGCAGTTTACTGAGAAAGAGCTAGAAGAAGTTAAAAAGAGGATGAAGGAATTAGTAAGCCTTGATCTTCCGATTGTAAAAAGAGTAGTCAGCAGATCAGAGGCGATAAAGATCTTCCATCAGGAGAGACTTTACGACAAGGAGCATCTCTTTAAGTACAGAAGAGAATCACAGTCGAGCGTATATACCCTGAACGGCTTTACCGACTATTTCTTTGGCTACATGCCATATTCAACAGGAAGCCTTAAGTACTTTGACATCATAAATTATGAAAAGGGCTTTGTAATAGTGCTGCCTGAAAAGAAGAATCCGGAGAAGGTAGAGGAATTTAAACCAATGCAGAAATTCTTCTCTACCCTTGTAAGGACCAATGACTGGTGCGCAGCCATGGACATTGAGAATGTAGCAGAGCTCAATGATGTAATTTCAGAGGGAGGAATCAATGAAATGATTCTTCTTCAGGAAGCTCTTCAGGAGAAGAGAATTGCAGAAATGGCAGAAATGATAAAGCATCGCCCTGATGCAAAATTCATCATGATAGCAGGTCCATCAAGCTCAGGAAAGACGACCTTCTCAAGAAGGCTTTCAATTCAGCTGCGTACAATAGGTCTAATGCCGCATCCTATCAGTGTAGATAATTATTTTGTAGATAGAAAGCATACCCCGAGGGATGAGGATGGTAATTACGACTTCGAGGTCTTAGAGGCAATCGACATAGAGAAATTTAATCAGGACATGAACGATCTCTTAGCAGGCAAGACGGTGCAGATACCGAGCTTTAACTTCGAGACAGGAGAGAGAGAATATAAGGGCGATTTCATTACAATGGGAAAGGATGACATTCTTGTTATAGAGGGAATCCACTGCTTAAATGATAAACTATCTTATACACTGCCTCGTGAGAGCAAGTTCAAGATTTATATTTCAGCACTTACACAGCTGAACATGGATGAGCATAATAGAATATCCTCAACAGACGGAAGACTCATAAGAAGAATAGTTAGAGATGCAAGAACAAGAGGAACCAGCGGAAAGGATACAATAGCGCGCTGGCCGTCAGTAAAGAGGGGAGAGGAAAGGAATATTTTCCCATTCCAGGAGGATGCAGACGTAATGTTCAATTCAGCTCTTATTTACGAGCTTTCAGTATTAAAGCAGTATGTAGAGCCTATTTTATTTGGAATACCAGAAACAGAACCGGAATATGTAGAGGCAAAGAGAATATTAAAGCTCCTTGGCTACTTTGTAGGAATCGACTCGACCAGAGTGCCTATGAATTCGCTCCTTCGTGAATTTATCGGAGGAAGTGCCTTTAAAGTGTGATAGGATAAAACTAATTGATTTTAGGAAAGCGGGATGCTATAATCTATTTCTGTTGTACCAATTAGGCATGAATCGTGAGGAAATGTATGGAAACGGATAAGTATGAGATTTCGCTTTATAAAAAGTTCGGCAAGGAAATCTGGAGCAAATTCATAAAGGGAGTCAGGAACTATAAGCTGATAGAAGAGAATGACAAGATAGCAGTATGCATATCAGGGGGCAAGGACTCCATGCTTATGGCAAAGTGCATGCAGAGGCTTCAGAGGTATTCAGACGTACCGTTTTCGGTGGAGTATCTGGTAATGGATCCTGGCTATAATACGGTAAACCGAAAGAAAATCGAGGAAAATGCTGCCTTATTAAATATTCCGATAAAAATATTTGAAAGTGACATTTTTGAAGCAGTAGAAACTGTAGATAATAGTCCCTGCTATCTATGCGCAAGAATGAGAAGAGGGCATCTATATAAAAATGCACAGGAGCTGGGCTGCAATAAGATAGCTCTAGGCCATCACTTTGATGATGTAATAGAGACCATAGTAATGGGAATGTTCTACGGAGGACAGTTCCAGACCATGATGCCAAAGCTTCACAGCACGAATTTTGAAGGAATGTCCCTTATACGCCCGCTTTATATGGTAAGGGAAGAGGACATAATTGCCTGGAGAGACTATAATAAGCTTGAATTCATACAGTGTGCCTGCAGATTTACAGACAACTACACTCATAGCGCTGACGGAATAGGTAAATCAAAGAGACAGGAAATAAAGGCTCTTTTAACTGAAATGAGAAAAAAAAGCAGTGTAATAGACATGAATATCTTTAGAAGCGCTGAAAATGTAAAGACAGCGACCATTATTTCCTACGAAAAGGACGGTCAGGTGCACTCCTTCCTCGATGAATATGAGGAATATGAGAAAAGGCACAAAAAAGTGAAAATTAAAAGATGAAAAAAGAGGCTTATCTCTCAAAAAGGAGATGGCCTCTTAATTGTGTCAAAAAACAGTGAAAAAAGTCTAAAATTGTAAGATTTTCTTAAGGACTAAAAAAAAATAATATGTTACAATGTGGGCGGGATAACTAATAGTTTGTTTTTGTGAAAGGATAATAATATGGAGTTCGGGTGGATAAGCATATTTGGAGCATCAATAGTAGCAATGATGATGCTGCCTAAGGTGATTTACTTAATTATGCATGGGAGTACAGAGTATAAATACAAGGACAATTTCCTTGCATTTTTAAAGCATTTTGGAAGAATAAGCTGCATAGTTCTGATGTGGCTTCCGCTATTTATGGAAGAGTTCGGCTTTGTAAGCACAGCTGCCTTCATAGCCTATATGGTAATAAATGCATCGCTATTGACAGCATACCTTATATCCTGGAAGCATTACATAAAGGAAGAGAGCTTTGTATGGAAAATGGCCATTGCTATTTTAGCGATGGGAATATTCCTTATAAGCGGCTTATTACTTCAGCACAAGGCACTGATAATAGCGGCAATAATATATGGAATAGGCATGATCAAGATCACTTACAAAAATGAAAAGCTTGTAAGAGCGGAAGATCAGGCGGTATAAGAAAAAAAGGAAAAGGGGATATCCCATGAAGGAAAAGAAGGAATTTACGATCCTGGTAGTGGATGATGATGTGGATATAGCAAATCTTGTAGCTATACAGCTAGGAAGCAAGGGCTATAAGGTAGAAACGGCAAATGATGCTCAAAAGGGACTAGAAATACTGAAGGAGCAAAAAATAGATCTTTGCATATTAGACATAATGATGCCAGGAATGAACGGCTATGAAATGTGTACAAGGATCCGCGAAAAGAGCAATATCCCGGTTATCATGCTAAGTGCAAAGGGAAGCACGGACGATAAGATCGTAGGACTTGGAATGGGAGCAGATGATTATCTGCCAAAGCCTTTTAATCCTCTAGAACTAGAAGCAAGAGTAGAATCTCAATTAAGAAGATATACGGTTCTTAATAATAGCGAGAATGGAGATGGAAAGGACGTCCATCTTAAGCATATAGACATCGAATTTTCAAAGAAGCTTGTATCGACCTTTGGAAAAGAGCGAAAGCTTACCCCGATAGAGTTTGACATACTTTATCTTCTAGCCTCGCATCCGGGGGAAGTATTTACAATGGATCAGATATTTGGCAAGGTGTGGGAAGAACGTAATTTTGAAATAGGCAATACCATCATGGTACACATAAGACGTATCAGGGAAAAAATAGAGGAACCAGAGAGCGATGTAAAGCTCATAAAGACAGTCTGGGGAGTTGGCTATAAGGTCGATGAAAATGCATAATAAGGAAAAAACAGATGGAAAAGAAAAGATTAAGAGATAGCGTTGTAATTTCAGCACTGTTAGCAATGATATTATCATTGTTAACAGTGATACTTATTTTATTGGCAGGTTACGTTTTATTGTCAATATTTAGAAGGGTGGCAATGTCCTCTGATCAGTTCGGGGTAGATTCATATCCGAATGTAATGATGTTACCTTATCAGAATGTTTATTACGACATAGGCCTAGGACGCATATTCAAAATAGGGAAGGTGCCGGCAATTATCCTATCATTGATTATGATAGTGGTTTTTGTCTCTTTTTTTGTCGGCTATTTTGAAATGCTTACGGCCAGATTCTTCAACTACATTGAAGAGATAAGGGACGGAGCGGAGAGAGTGGTAAAAGGTGACATTTCAGACAGAATACCTCATAAATTCAATAACGAGCTGACTGATATTTCTGATGACATAAATGAAATAGCAGGAAGAAAGAACATAAATGATAAAAAGGAAAAGGAGAGCGATAAATATAAGGATGAGCTCATAACGAACATAGCTCATGACCTTAGAACTCCGTTAACTTCAGTCATAGGGTATCTCGACCTTGTAAGGGGAGGCACTAGTGATGCTGAAACTGAAAAGAAGTACATAAAAATAGCCTATGAAAAAGCCTCACGAATGAAGGTACTGACAGATGAGCTGTTCGAGTATGCAAAACATGAGACTGATGTAATAAAGCTGAATAAAACGGATTTTGATATTGTAAAGCTGATAGAGCAGCTCATGGAGGAATTCTATCCGGAATTTAAGAGAGTGGGCTTTGATACAGAGTTAAAAACTGATTCAGAGAGCATAATAGTAAATGCAGACGGTGACGAGATAGCAAGAATGTTCGCAAATCTCATAAGCAATGCGATAAAATATGGAGTAGATGGAAAGAACCTTGAAGTACATATCAAGCATAGCAGCAAATATGTGACCGTAGATATAGTGAATTTTGGCGGACTTATACCAAAAGAAAAAATCGGACTTATTTTTGAAAAGTTCTACCGCGTAGATGAATCTAGAAATGTGGTGGAAGGAAGCGGATTAGGATTAGCCATTGCAAAGAACATAGTAGAAAAGCATGAAGGAATGATATCTGCTAAGAGCAGCTATGGAGGAACTGCCTTTGAGGTAAGCCTTCCATTAGGTCAAACACAGGAAGAATAAATTACTGTAGTAAGAAAAGGTGGATTTATGAAAGTAAGAAGGAACGAAATCCTTAATGGGTCTAGAGAATATGAAGGCTATAATGGTGCCCTGGAAAATAATAATTACCAGAACCAGATAGTCCAGTTGATAGATAGCAGTCAGTTCAAGGACTCTTATATTAGGGTGTTTCAGGGGAAAAATGAAGGCGAGCTCATAGACTATAACTTCAGATATGGAAGAGATCTGGTCATATATTATAACCCGGAGGAAACCGGAAAACTAACGGATGGGTTTGAGGGCGAGAATGTAATCATAACTGCAACTGCCTATGGAATTGATGATAGGGATGTGCAGTTCGTTAATACAGTAAATAAAAATGAGGATGCAGTAGTTACTATTCCTAGCACATATCTAAATGAAGCGCTATATATCACCGTTTCAGATGAATATGGAAGATTGATTTCTGATTATTACCTTACAGCAGAGGATTTTGCAAATTACGGAAACTATAGCTTTATTTCAGTCTTAGCAAGTGAGGGCGAAATGCAGTCACTTATGTATCTTAAGGGCTTTGGTTCTGAGCTAAGGAGCATATCAGAAACTGATATTTTCAGTGAAGAAGTACTCGAAATCGGTGACGTGATAGCAGCCGACTATGAAAGATATTCTACGATTGTAGAAGATAAAAAAGAGATGATAGAGCACTTCGTAAAAAACGGAGGCTCCCTGGTAATATACATAAAGGATAAAAACTATGGTTTCATAAATAGCAATGACATAGGTGAAGTTGTTACAGATATTGATTACGGCGAAGGAAATTCATATGAGTTTTTCACGATGAATGTGGAAGATACTACCTCTGAAGCCTATGCCAATCTAAATAATGCAATAAATAGTTATGAAGGTTCACTTCCAGATGGCTATTACACAGTTTCACTTCAAAGAGATTACATGCTGTGGGGAGCCTTTATTGGATCTGCAGATAACGCATCAAGAGTAAAGAATAATTTTGTAGAATATGATAATGAGCATTATTCAGCAAGAACCATAATGACTGCTCTTGGGGTACCTGAAGATACTTTGATAAAGAGGTCGGTAGTAGATAACAACGGATACTGTGAGCTTTATACCGCCCAATACGGAGAAGGTAACATATTGTATTTTCCCTTCGACATAAGAATGGAAGAGTATGATATGGCTAATTTCAAAGAAGATCCGTACCCTGTATACCCGCTTTTTTATGATGCCATAGCGATGAATATAGTGAATTCAAAGTCCAGGCAAAGGTATAATCTCTTAGAAAGTGAGTGCTATAGCAATGGAAACTATGATAATGCCATGTTCTCGGTAGAAACCTACAGCTACAGGGGAAAATATTCAATCATGCCTTTTGCAGCGATTCTTGCTACTTATATTTTGGTACTGATTCCGCTTGTTTTTATATTGGCAAAAAAAATGAAGCGTCCAAAAATGTTCTGGAAGGGGCTTGGAATATCTTCTGTTATTACAGCAATAATTATGTGCGCAGTAGGAGATAAGAGCAGGGTCAAGCAGCCCTTCAATGATTCAATGAACATACTGATAGCAGAAGATGAGGGTGATAAAGATTCTGCAGAGCTTGAAGCAAAGGGATTATTAAAGAGCGGCATCCGCTTTGTAGATAATAATGATAAAAAGATTTACCTTAAAGCCTTCTTAGGAAGGAACTTTGAGACTGCAAAAGACATAAAGTTTAATTATGGGCAGACTCATTATCCGGACTTTTACGAAAACTGGTATTATGGTGGGTATGGAAGTGAAATGTATACCAACGGCTCTTATTTGGCAAATCCTAGAGCTCAGGAAAAAGTATTTGAAAAGTTAAACCTTGCGGCTCAGATAGTAGAGGATAAAGAGGGAGATGGCATTATTTTCCGTGATGTAAGGCCGTTTGTAAAGGAAAACTTTGAAGCGGAATATAAGTGCATGGTAAAAAAGTGTTTTGAAGGAGATATGCATCTTGGACCTACAGGCCTAAGCGGTGTTTTAAGGTTTAATGGTGATGTCGAGGAAGATTTAAAAAATGTGGTAATAGTAGCTGAAGGAATAATGGTACTTATAAATGGTCTGGAAAAAGGAGTTCCAAAGGAAATAAATCTGGAGGAATGCACTCAGCTATTTAGAGGAGATGATTCCATTTTATACAGCGAAGAAAACTGGATGGATTTTCTTGGCGATGATTATGAAAAAAGTGCCTGGTCGTATGAGGGAGAGAGCAACATAAGCTCGTTCAGGAGCATTCTTAGAGAAATCGCGGATAATAGCACCGGCTGCTATATATGTGCCTGGAGCAAAGAAATACCAGGTAAGAACGTGACCAGTAACGGAATAACTACTTATATCTATCCTATAGAGGTGGATAGAAGCGTTGATGGAGGAGTATTTGTTTCAAATATCAGAGAGTTTATCACAAATTATGGCGGTGTATTGAGCGATGATACTGAAAATCTTGAATACACACTAGCAAGCAACATAGTATATACACTTCCAGAAGGTATGGAGCTTTCAGAGCTTGTATATACAGAATTTAGAAATCCTGAGGTAACATATAATCCTTACTATGAAAGTTCTGCAATAGGCGGCTTCAAGGGGGAGATAATGCTATATAATTACAATGAACAAAGGTTTGAGGTTATGTTCAACACAATTGAAATACAGGATAATGCCACATACAGAAAAATTTATGACATAAATGGTAAGAAATTCGGTGAAGATTGTTTGGTGTTCGATCTAAGCAGGTATGTTTCAGAAGACGGAATAATAAGAATAAGGCTAAATGATAAGTCGGACACTTATGCCTTTGCGCCGGTAATAAGCGCAGTACTGAGAAAAAAAGATTAAGGGGGAACTAATGCTTACAGTAGAAAATCTTAATTATTCCTATGGTTCCCATAAGGTATTAAAGGATCTGTGCATGCACGTTGAAAAGGGGCAGCTATATGGCCTTGTAGGCAGGAACGGCGCAGGAAAGACAACGACCATGAAGATACTTTCAGGCATAATAGATGCAGACTCTGGAAGGGTGACTCTTAACGGAGTTGATTTCCCAAGGAGAACTCACCTAAGGGACATATTTGTTGGACATTCGGAATATAAAAAAATAGGCTATATGCCAGACAACTTTGGTGTTTATAATAATCTCAGTGCGCTTGAATACCTTGATTTTTACGCTGAAGAGTACGGTCTTACGGGAAAAAAGAAGGAAAAGCGAATAGCAGAAATTCTGGAAATGATGAATATATCAGAGCTCTCAGAAAAGTTAGTAAGCGGCATGTCAAGAGGAATGAAGCAAAAACTGGGTCTTGCAAGGACGATGATAAATGACCCGGACCTGCTCATACTAGATGAGCCATCAAGCGGAGTAGAGCCGGAAGGACAGGTGAGCCTTAGAGATATGCTTATTGGCCTTTGCTCAGAGGGAAAGACCATAATAATAAGCTCTCATGTGCTTTCAGAGCTGACAAGGCTGTGTACTAACGTTGGAATGCTTGAAGGAGGAAGACTTACCTTTGAGGGGAGCGTAGCAGAGGTGCTTGAAAAATCTAGACTGAACAACTTAGTGAGGGTTGCTTTTGTGGACGGCTTTGAGGATGGAATGAAGATAATCCATGATTCACCGTTAGTTTCAAAAATATCCTTTGACAATAATGAGATATACTTCGAATTTAAAGGAGAGAGAAAAGAAGAAGCAGAGCTGTTAAAGAGGCTCATCTCAGCAGGAACAACTGTCAGCTTCTTTGGAAGGGAAGGAGGAAGCCTTGAGTCACTTTTTAAATCCGTTATTTGAAAGAAGCATGAAGCAGAATGCAAGAATGAAAAGGACGCTTATGCTTATTGTTACCTTTGAGGCCCTTCTTGCAGGCTTTGGATTGTTCTTTTATTATGTAGCATTTGATTATCACATGAATGAATCAATCAACTACAGAATGGTATTCTATATATTTGACATACTTACGCTTGCAGAGCTGGTGATGGTCTTTTTGGTGGTGCCTGTATTTACAGCTGGGGCAATAAGCATGGAAAGGGAAAGACAGACTCTCGATGTACTCATATCTACAGGAGTAAGTCCCTTCAAGCTGATAGTGGAAAAGCTCTTATCTACTGTGGCACTTGTTGCAATCATGGGCTATGCTTCACTTCCGATTTTAGCAATCGTTTATTCGGTGGGCGGAGTCGGAATCGATCAGATAATCGGTGTAGTATTACTTATGATAGCAGCGGCAATATTGTTCGGCTCAATAGGCATATTCTTTTCAACGATATGCAACACGACTATGGTGGCCATAGTCAGTACTTATGTAACTATGATACTGATTTTTTTAACAACGCTTATAGTCGGTAATATAAATGCTATAGCAGAATCATTTAGGAACAGATATGGCATTGCGGGAACGTTATTTTCTATAATGACCTATGCTCCTAAAGGAGCAGGGGCGTACCTGCTTTTATTAAATCCGATTTACATAGTGGTTAAATTCTTTGGCGGAGATACAGCAAAGGAAATGTTCAAGGAGATTAGAGATGCAGGAGGCATGTTTTCTAACATTGAAGAGCACTGGGTACTCATCAGCGGAAGCCTTTTAATGCTCATATCCTTTATACTGCTCGTGATATCCGCTAAAAAAATCAGAAAATGATGTATTTTTTTTTACTTTACATTTTGAAACTTAAGTGCTAGAATGTAGAATGAAGTAGTACGGATGATCGCGCCGCAAGGTGAGGAAAGTCCGGGCTTTACAGGGCAGGATACTGGTTAACGGCCAGCGGGAGAAATCCTGGAGATAGCGCAACAGAAAATATACCGCCGCGAAAGCGGTAAGGGCGAAATGGCGGTTTAAGAGACCACCGCGTGCATGGTGACATGCATGGCACGGCAAGCCTTATCCAAAGCAAGATCAAAGGAATAAGGGCGACCTTATTCGGCAAAAGCTATACGGCGGCCCGTCGTGCTTTTGGGTAGATCGCGTCCAGCGGGGTGACCCGTATGGGGAGCTTTTCAGTAATGAAAAGTCAAGAAGGATGATCATCTAAAACAGAACCCGGCTTATGGTACTACTTTAAAAGAAAAAAATGTGCAATGCACTAAAAATAAAGGGGAAATGAATATGAACATCATTTACGAAAGCACAAGAAATTCTAATGACAGAGTAACAGCATCACAGGCTATTTTACGAGGCCTTGCTCCAGATGGAGGTCTTTACGTACCAGAAAAGATACCATCATTTGATAAGACTCTTGATGAGTTTGCAAAGATGGATTATAGAGAGTGCGCATATGAAGTGATGAAGCTTTTCCTTACAGATTTCACAGAGGAAGAGTTAAAGCACTGCATCAATTCAGCATATGATGAGAAGTTCGATACTCCGGAGATTGCTCCACTTGTAAAGGCAGATGATTCATATTTCCTCGAACTCTACCATGGAAGAACTCTTGCCTTCAAGGATATGGCACTTTCAATTCTTCCACACCTATTAACAACTTCAGCAAAGAAGAATAATATTACAGATGAGATCTGCATCCTTACAGCAACCTCAGGTGATACAGGAAAGGCTGCACTTGCAGGCTTTGCAGATGTTCCAGGCACAAGGATCATAGTATTTTATCCAAAGCATGGTGTAAGTAAGGTACAGGAGAGACAGATGGTTACCCAGAAGGGTGACAACACCTGCGTAATCGGTATCGAAGGAAACTTCGACGATGCTCAGAGCGGCGTTAAGAAGATGTTCGGTGACAAGGAATTAAATGCAAAGCTTAAGGAAAATGGCATTGTATTCTCATCAGCAAATTCAATCAATATCGGCCGTTTAGTACCACAGATCGTTTATTATGTATTCAGCTATTCAAGACTTGTTGCAAAGAATGCCATCAAGGCAGGCGATAAGATAAATGTAGTAGTTCCAACAGGTAACTTCGGAAATATCCTTGCAGCTTACTATGCTAAGCGTGCAGGACTTCCAATAGACAAGCTTATCTGCGCATCAAATGACAATAAGGTGCTCTTTGATTTCTTCAAGAGCGGCGTTTATGATAGAAACCGTGATTTTATCCTTACAACAAGCCCATCAATGGATATCCTCATTTCAAGCAACCTTGAAAGACTTATCTATGAGCTTACAGGAAGAAACGCTGAAAAGAATGCAGCACTTATGGAAAGTCTCAAGCAGACAGGAAAGTATGAGATCTCAGATGAGATGAAGAAGGACCTTGAAGATTTCAGAGGCGGCTTTGCTACAGTTGAAGAGGTATCAGCTCAGATAAAGAAGCTCTATGAGAACGACAAGTATGTTCTTGATACACATACAGCAGTAGCATCAAAGGTATGTGATGAATACAAGAAGGAGACAGGTGACAATAAGCCTGTAGTAATTGCATCAACAGCAAGCCCATACAAGTTCATGGGAAGTGTTCTCACAGCTATTGATAAGAAGTATGAAGGAATGGATGATTTTGCACTTGCAGATGAGCTTGAGAAGCTTTCAGGCATGAAGATACCTCAGGCAATCATCGATCTTAAGACAGCAGAAGTACGTCATAAGATCGTATGCGACAAAACAGAGATGCAAAAGACAGTTCTTTCTGTTCTTGGAATCTGATACGTTGTTTTGAAGTAGGTTATTGAGAAAAATGGTAATTAGCGGAACGCGTCAGTAAATATTGACGCGTTTCCTTTTGTTTATGGAAAAATTATTTAGAAAAAAAAAGTTTTGTTTTTGCGATAGATGTGTTATAATGAATTGATGTGCTCGTGATGGCACAGGAGGAGAAAAAATAAAAATGGAAGCGTACGAAGTGTTCAAGGATCTGGCGATAATCCTAGTAGCTGCAAAGCTGTTCGGACTTATTGCAAGAAAATTCAAGACTCCGCAGGTAGTTGGAGAAATAATAGCAGGACTTATAATCGGACCTAGTCTTTTAGGCTGGGTAGAGACGACAGATTTTCTATCAGAAATGGCAGCAATAGGTGTAGTTCTGTTAATGTTCACAGCAGGTCTTGAAACAGACTTAAAGGATCTTAAGGAGACAGGAGTAACGGCCTTTTTTGTAGCACTTATGGGCGTTTTAACCCCTCTGGTATTCGGAACGGTCATGTATCTTTGCTTTTATGGCTTTGATGGCTTTGGAACAGAGAAATTCCTTGAAGCCTTGTTCATCGGAACAATTATGACTGCAACCTCAGTTTCCATTACAGTGCAGGCCTTAAGAGAGCTCGGCTATCTTAAGGGAAAGCTTGGAACGACAATTGTAAGTGCAGCAATCATCGATGACGTAATGGGCATCATAGTTCTTACAATAGTACTTGGAATGAAGAATGGAGGCTCAAGCATACTTGAAACTCTCATAAAGACTCTTTTATTCTTCGTACTTGCAGTTGGTGCAGGTGTTATTGTCTACAGGCTTTTTAAGGCATACGATAAAAAATATCCACATACAAGACGTATTCCTATCATGGGACTTGCGTTCTGTCTTGTGCTTTCATATGTAGCAGAAAAGTATTTTGGAATTGCAGATATCACTGGAGCTTATGTTGCAGGTGTAATTCTCTGTAATATGCGTGATTCAGAATATATAGCTGAAAAGATGGACATAAATTCATACATGCTTTTCGGCCCTGTTTTCTTTGCATCAATCGGAATAAAGACAAATATCAGAGAATTTACACTTGATATTCTTTTATTCTCAGTGGTATTCGTAATAGTTGCGCTTCTTTCAAAAATCATCGGCTGCTCGCTCGTTGGAAAAATAGCCGGCTTCAACTGGCCTGATTCCTTAAAGATGGGTGTAGGAATGATGACAAGAGGAGAGGTGGCGCTCATAGTTTCACAAAAAGGCCTTGCGGCAGGAATGATAGAGCCGGTTTATTTTATGGCGGTAATCATGCTTATCATAGTATCATCAATAGCAACGCCGATGATATTAAAATCGCTCTTTACAAAGTATCCTAGTCCAAAGGCGTAAGGGTGGGTCATTTATAAATTTGCGGCAAAAGCTTTAACAGAATTTACATAAATAGGTGATATAAAACTGTGAACTACCCACCGCCTAAAGGCAGTGAGTTATATGTAAAAAGCCTTTATATCATTGTCGAGGTGATGTCGAATTCCTTATATGGTAACAGTATAAGGATACGCACAACCGTACATTGTACTGGTAACAGTATAAGGATACGCACAACCGTACATTGTACGGCATTATGGCAAGGCGGGCTTTTTTTGCCTGGGGGCCATTTATAAATAGGTGATATAAAAGCTGTAGCAGAAAAAATACATAGCAATGGAGGAAGGTAAGGATAAAATGTCATATTTATATTTGAAGGAAAATCAGCCTCTTACAGCGAAAGACATTGATACAAGCTGGAAGGCCGGAGTACCATGGTATGAAAGTGCAGTGTTCTATCATATTTATCCATTAGGAATGTGTGGATGCCCGAGAGAAAATTCAGAAGATAGTGAGAAGAGAAAAAGCGCTACGAACATACTTGAAATCGAGAAGATAATCCCTCATCTTCAGGCAATGGGCGTAAATGCAATGTACATAGGACCGCTATTTGAATCGGCAGCGCATGGCTATGAGACATATGATTATAAATTAGTTGACAGAAGACTTGGTACTAATGAGGATTTCATCCATTTAGTAGACAGGCTTCACGATGCAGGAATAAAGGTAGTAGTTGACGGAGTATTCAATCATTCGGGCAGAGGCTTCTTTGCTTTTAAGGACCTTCGCGAAAAAAAGGGAAATTCTGCGTACAAGGATTGGTACTGCAGAGTGGATTTTGGCGGAAACAGCGCCTTTAATGACGGATTTTCTTATGAGGCCTGGCACTGCTTCCAGGAACTCCCAAGACTTAATGTATTAAATCCTGCAGTAAAGGATTATTTAAAGGATGTAATCCGCTTCTGGAGAAATGAATTCCATATCGACGGCATAAGACTTGACTGTGCGGATGTGCTTGACTTTAATTTCATGAAGGAATTAAGAAGACTTGCAAATGAATTCGGACCAGAATTCTGGCTCATGGGCGAGGTAATCCACGGCGATTATTCACGCTGGGCAAATAATGATACTCTTCATTCAGTAACGGATTATGAAATGCACAAGGGCATATTCTCGGGTCATAACGACCATAACTATTTTGAAATTGCCCATAGTGCAAGAAGGCTTTTTGATCCGAACGGCGGAATAGCAAGAGGTGTCAGACTTTACAATTTCATCGAAAATCATGATGTAGATAGATTGGTTGAAAAGCTTAAAAACAGGGAACATTGGAAGAACTGCTATACTCTGGTATATACTCTTCCAGGAGTTCCGTCAGTATATTACGGCGGAGAATTTGCAATCCGCGGCAAAAAGGAAAATAATCAGGATTATGCCCTAAGGCCTCAGCTTTTAGCTTCTGATTATGAAAGACTTGCCAAGGAAAATCATGAAGAAGAGTCCTTTATTGAATATTTAGGAAAGCTCCGTAACGGGGTGGCAGCTCTTACGACAGGTAAGTACCGTCAGCTGGCACTAACGAACCGTCAGTTCTCCTTTGCTAGGGTATGCGATAATGGAGATGTAGCGGTAATACTTATGAATAATGATGATAATGCAGCAGAGATGCGCTTTGCAATGCCTTGTGCTGGAAAGTATATAGATACAGCAACTGGAAATCTCATCGACTGCACAGATGGAGGTATCGCAGTAAGGCTTGCCGGCAATTCGTCAGCAGTGCTTGTTTTAGACAGAAATTGATCTTTACTGGTAAAAAGACTTTGCATGTATGATGCTATTTTGAAAAAAAGGAGGCGTAAATGCAGGAGTTCTGGGTTGAGTTAGACAGACTTGTAAGGGGAAACGATCTGCTTGATGCTCTATATGAGTTCGTTAATGGTGTTGATTTCAAGGCTTTTTTCGGAAACAACTCGCTATATGTTGATATAGCTGTGATTATTTTCATGATATTATCGTTTATAAACTGTCTGTTCGGTTATAAGCTCAAGAGGGCATGGTCGACTATGGAATGTGCACTCGCAGGAGGAATTACCGCTCTTTATGTTGTTGATGAATTCTGGCCTATGAGCAAATATCTATATACCGTGCTTATCGCCTGCACAGCAGCAGTTATCTGTGCAATACTTGGATATATAATTGTTAGATTCGAGATGGCAGTGAGGGCAGGTGTTTACTCGGGATTTTTATTTACGGCAATATTCCTATCTTTAAAGCTTGATACGCTCAGCATTATACTAGGACTTGCAGTAGGGTTTATTGTAGCAATAGTTACAGCAATAATGCCGAGGGCAATGGGAATTATCTATACCGCAGCATCCGGAGCAATAGGTGTTGGCGCTTCACTAGCCATGTTCATATTTGCACTTAGAGTATACAACTATCTTACCTATATAGGAATTGGAGCCCTGACCTTAATCGGAATCATAATCCAGGGAGTATCGCTCCATATTTCTAAGAGAAGAGTGCCTGTATATGACGACGAAGAAAAAGCAGAATCAGGTATGCAGCATGTATCGGCAGGTGACAATACAGACAATATGACCGAAGAAAATGTCGAAGGAACCACTGAAGAAAATTCAGAGGAGGAAGCTGCAGATGTTTCAGAAGACGCTTCAGCAGAGCCTTCAGTAACAGAAGAAGTAAAACCGGAAAGCATGACAGAGCCTTCAGTAATAGAAGAAGTGCCGGAAAGCATGACAGAGCCTTCAGTAACAGAAGAAGTAAAACCGGAAAGCATGACAGAGCATTCAGTAATGGAAGCACCAAATGAGAATATAGAGCCGGCGAGCGAGGAAGCTCCTCTTGAAAATTCAGAAAAAAAGGAGCCTGCCGCAGAGCAGCCTATAGTAATAGTAGATGAAGTGGCTGAAAATTCATCAGATAAGAAATAAAGGAAAAAGAAATCTATAAGTTTTTAGGAGGATATATGAAAAACAAGGGAAAGTATTATATTACAACAGCTATTGCTTACACATCAGGTAAGCCACACATTGGAAACTGCTATGAGATAGTTCTTGCAGATTCCATTGCAAGATATAAGAGAAAGGATGGCTATGATGTTCATTTCCTTACAGGAAGTGATGAGCACGGACAGAAGATTGAAACAAGAGCAATTGAAGATGGCTGCGCAACTCCTAAGGAATTTGTAGATAAGACTTCAGATGTTATCAAGGGACTTTGGAATCTTCTTGATACATCCTATGATAGATTCATCCGTACAACAGATGAGGATCATGAAACTCAGATAAAGAAGATATTCAAAAAGCTCTATGATCAGGGCGATATATATAAGGGTGCTTACGAGGGAATGTATTGTACAGAGTGTGAAGCCTTCTATACTAACAGCCAGCTCGTAGATGGAAAATGTCCGGAATGTCACGGCGATGTTCATCCAGCAAAGGAAGAGGCTTATTTCTTCAAGATGAGCAAGTACGCAGACAGACTCATGAAGCACATTGAAGAGCATCCGGAATTCATCCAGCCTGTAGCAAGAAAAAATGAGATGATAAATAATTTCTTAAAGCCAGGCCTTCAGGATCTTTGTGTATCTAGAACTTCATTTAAGTGGGGCATTCCTGTAGACTTTGATCCAAAGCATGTAGTATATGTATGGCTTGATGCACTTTGCAACTATATTACAGGTATTGGCTATGATGCTGATGGAAATCATGGAGATTTATATAAGAAGTACTGGCCAGCAGACCTTCACCTTGTAGGAAAGGATATCATCCGCTTCCATACAATTTATTGGCCGATTTTCCTCATGGCACTTGGTGAGCCACTTCCAAAGCAGATCTTTGGACATCCATGGCTCCTTCAGGGCGGAGAGAAGATGAGTAAGTCAAAGGGAAATGTGCTCTATGCAGATGACCTTGTAAGTGTATATGGTGTAGATGCCGTTCGTTACTTTGTACTTCATGAAATGCCATTTGACAATGATGGTGTTATTACCTGGGAATTAATGACAGACAGATTTAATTCAGATCTTGCAAATACACTCGGAAACCTTGTACAGCGTACAATTTCAATGACCAATAAGTATTTTGACGGTGTAGTTGAAAACGGCGGAGTTAAGGAAGCAGTAGATGATGATCTCATAAGTGTAGTTACAGGAACCTATGATAAGGTAGAAGCCAAGATGGCAGACCTTAAGGTTGCTGATTCAATTACTCTTATCTTTGATTTATTCAAGAGATGCAATAAGTATATCGATGAGACAGAGCCATGGAAGCTTGCAAAGGATGAGGCTTTACTTGGAAGATTAAAGACAGTTCTTTACAATCTTACAGAGGCTATTACAATCGGAGCAACACTCCTTGATGCCTTCATGCCTAACACAGCAGAGAAGATTTTTAAGGAGCTGAATACTACAGCACGTGATTTTGAAAAGCTTGGTGAGTTCGGACTTTATCCATCAGGAACAAAGGTAGCAGAGCAGCCAGAAATGCTTTTTGCAAGAATGGATCAGAAGGAGGTTGCTGTAAAGGCAGCTGAAATCGTTTCAAAACAGAAGGCTGAGTATATTGAGCATCAGACTAAGGCAGCAGAAAATCTTAGAGCTGCAGGAAGAACTGAGGATGCTGCAAAGATAGAGGCTGCAGTAGCAGCGATTTCAGGAAACGCCGCAGAAGGCTCTAGTGAGAGCACAGAAAAGTTTGAGCAGGCAGAGCAGGTTACCTATGATGACTTTGCAAAGCTTCAGTTCAAGGTAGGAAAGATCATTGACTGTAAGGAGGTCCCAAAGTCAAAGAAGCTTCTTTGCTCTCAGGTACAGATCGGTGATAAGACAGTTCAGATTCTTTCAGGAATCAAGGCTTTCTACAAGGCAGAGGAGATGGTAGGCAAGAAGGTAATGGTAGTTGCAAACCTAAAGCCAGCAAAGATTGCAGGAATGGAAAGTCAGGGAATGCTCCTTTGTGCTGAAAGTTCAGATGGAAAGGTAGTTCTCATGACACCTGAAAAGGATATGCCATCAGGCTCAACAATCTGCTAATAGATGATAATTCATCGTGGCTTATTAGCAGTTAAAAATGTACTTAATTTATTTGTTGCAGCGTCCAGGTTTGTACGCTAAGCGCTGTATTATACTAATAATATATCATAGAAAGGTCTATTGGAGGATTTGATTTATGGCAGAGAAGAAGCTTATGTTGGGTAACCAGGCCATTGCGCGCGGTGCTTACGAGGCAGGCGTAAAGGTTTCATCAGCTTACCCGGGAACACCTAGTACAGAAATTTCAGAAAATCTTGTTCAGTATAAGGACGTACTATATTCAGAATGGGCACCAAATGAAGCTGTAGCAGCAGAGGTTGCTATCGGTGCATCAATTTCAGGTGTACGTGCAATGTGCTGCATGAAGCATGTAGGACTTAATGTAGCAGCAGATGCGCTTTATTCAATTTCTTATATCGGTTCAAACGGTGGACTTGTATTTATCGTTGCAGATGATCCGGGTCTTTATTCTTCTCAGAACGAGCAGGATACAAGAATGGTAGCAAGAGCAGCACAGGTGCCTGTACTTGAGCCATCTGATTCTCAGGAAGCAAAGGATTTCATGAAGACTGCTTTCGAAATCAGTGAGAGATATGATACTCCTGTTATTTACAGAACAACTACAAGACTTGCACATTCACAGTGCTCAGTTGAGCTTGCCCCTAGAGTAGAAATAAAGGATAAGCCATATGAGCGTAACATGGCTAAGAACGTAATGATGCCGGGAATGGCTAAAAAGCGTCACTTAGTAGTTGAGAGCAGAGAATATAAGCTTATGGAAGATGCCTGCACTCTTGATTTAAACGGCGTAGCAGGAGATGCAGCAGATCCAGCAGGTAGACTTAACCGTGTAGAAATGGGCGATACAAAGATAGGCTTCATTACTGCAGGTATTGCCTATGAGTACGTAAAGGAAGTATGTCCAAATGCCAGTGTTCTTAAGCTTGGTATGACAAACCCACTTCCAAAGAAGTTAATTGAAGATTTTGCATCAAAGGTAGATGAACTCTACATTTTCGAAGAGCTTGAGCCAGTATTTGAAGAGCAGATAAAGAGCTGGGGAATTAAGTGTCATGGTAAGGATGTATTTACCCGTCAGGGCGAGTACTCAGCAAATCTTTTAAGAAAGGTTATCCTTGGAGAAGAAAATATTGCGGCAAAGCCATTTGATGTACCAGCACGTCCTCCAATTCTTTGTCCGGGCTGCCCACATAGAAGCGTATTTACAGCATTAAAGCAGCTTAAGATCCATGCATCTGGAGATATCGGCTGTTATACTCTTGGAGCAGTTGCACCTCTTTCAGTAATCGATACAACTGTCTGCATGGGAACCTCAATTTCAGCCCTTCACGGAATGGAAAAGGCTAAGGGACATGATTATATAAAGAACTGGGTAGCAGTTATCGGAGACTCTACCTTCCTTCATACAGGTATAAATGGTCTTATAAATATGGTATACAACCATAGCACAGGTACAGTTCTTATCCTTGATAACAGAACAACAGGCATGACAGGACATCAGGACAACCCTGCAACAGGAAAGACACTTCAGGGAGATCCGGCCTACGAGGTTGATTTTACAACACTTTGTAAGGCAGTTGGCGTAGAGCATGTTTATACAGTTGATTCCTATGATATCGAGGCTGTAAAGGCAAGAGTTAAGGAAGAGGTAAATAGAGAAGCAGTTTCAGTTGTAATCTGCAAGGCTCCTTGTGCACTTCTTAAGGGAATCAAGTTCCCGGATGTAGTAACACCTATTCCAGAAAAGTGTAAGAAGTGCGGACTTTGCTTAAAGCCAGGCTGTCCTGCTCTTACAAAGAATCCAGATGGAACAATTTCTATTGATGAAACAATGTGTAACGGATGTGGACTTTGTGTAACTCAGTGTCATTTCGGTGCACTTGATAAGCATCCACGTGTAAAGTAATCAGCAGGATTATTGTTTATTATTGATTGAAATTGGAGGATTTGATATGGAAACTAAGAATATAATGATCGTTGGTGTTGGTGGCCAGGGAACACTTCTTACAAGCCGTGTTCTTGGTGGTATTATGACACGTGCAGGTTATGATGTAAAGCTTTCTGAGGTTCATGGAATGGCTCAGAGAGGTGGCTCAGTAGTTACCTTTGTCCGCTATGGAGAGAAGGTGGCAGAGCCTATCGTAGAAGAAGGACAGGCAGATGTGCTTATAGCATTTGAAAGACTTGAAGCAATGCGTTATGCACACTTCCTTAAGAAGGATGGAGTTATAATCGTAAATGACTGGAGAATCGATCCAATGCCTGTAGTTATGGGCGCTGCAGAGTATCCAGATGGAATAATTGAAACTCTTAAAGAAACCCATAATGTTCATGTAGTAAAGGCAATGGATGAAGCAAAGAAGATCGGAAATCCAAAGACCTTTAATGTAATTGTGCTTGGAGCAGCAGCTCAGCACATGGATTTCAAGAAGGAGGAGTGGCTTGAGGTAATCGAGAACACTGTTCCGCCAAAGACAGTAGATATTAATAAGAAAGCCTTTGAGACAGGCTATTCTATAGAATATTAAAAATAAAATGGAGGCAGGTTATGATTTGGAATGTACCACGCGAATGCATGAGCCGTGATGAACTTACGAACATGCAGAACAAAAGATTTGTAAAGCTTGTAGAGAGAGTTTATCATTCGGTTCCTTATTACCGTCAGAAAATGCAGGAAGTCGGAATTGAACCAGGAGATGTAAAGGGAATTGAGGATTTGGTAAGAATGCCATTTACAACAAAGGATGATTTAAGAATTAATTATCCATTTGGACTTTTTGCAGTTCCAATGAGTGAAATTGTAAGAATTCATGCTTCGAGTGGAACTACAGGAAAAGCAACTGTAGTAGGTTACACAAGACATGACCTTGCAGTATGGTCAGAGTGTGTATCACGTGCTATGACAATGGCTGGAATCACAGGAGATGACATAATTCAGGTAGCCTATGGCTATGGACTCTTTACAGGAGGACTTGGAGCTCATGACGGCGCACAGAACCTTGGAGCAACCGTAGTTCCTATGTCAACCGGTAATACAGATAAGCTTGTAAATATGATGGTAGATTTTGGTGTAACAGCCATTGCATGTACACCATCTTACCTTCTTCACATCGCTGAAGTAATAGAAGAAAGAGGACTTCTTGACAAGATAAAGCTCAAGGCATCAGTAAATGGTGCAGAGCCATGGACAGTAGAGATGAGAGAGGACATTGAGAGAAGACTTAACATCCACGCTCATGATATCTACGGCCTTTCAGAGGTAATGGGACCAGGTGTAGCCTGCGACTGTATCCATCATAAGGGAATGCATATCTTTGAGGATCATTTCTATCCGGAAATCGTTGACAGGGATACACTTATGCCAGTACCAGACGGTGTTGACGGTGAGCTTGTAATTACAACACTTACTAAGGAAGGACTTCCACTTATCAGATATCGTACAAAGGATATCACAAGCATCACTCATGAGAAGTGTGAATGTGGAAGAACTATCGCTCGTATCAGCAAGTTCAAGGGACGTTCAGATGACATGCTTATCATCAGAGGTGTTAACGTATTCCCATCACAGGTTGAAGAGGCACTTCTTTCAATCAATGGAGTAAAGCCACATTACATGATCATAGTTGACAGACAGGGCGTTCTTGATACATTTGAGATCAAGATCGAGGTAGATGAGAAGTACTTCGCAGACGAAATCGGTCAGCTTGAAGGACTTCGTAACATAATTTCTCATAAGATCAAGACAGCAGTAGGTCTTGCAGCAAAGATCACACTTGTTGAGCCAAGATCACTTGAGCGTTCAATGGGTAAGTCAAAGCATGTAATAGATAACAGAAAGCTTGTCTAATTTGGTTTATGTGCGTTAGGGCACTAGAAAGGAGAAGGATATGTTTATTGAACAGCTTACGGTTTTTGTAGAAAACAGAGAAGGACATGTAGCAGACATACTTGAGGTGCTTGCAAATAAGGGGATTAACCTTCTCTCACTCACACTTGCGGATTCAGCAGATTACGGACTGCTCCGCCTTGTAGTTGAAGATCCTGAAAATGCAAAGGCAATACTTAAGGAAGCAGGCTATACAGCTAGCATTACTAAGGTGCTTGCAATAAAGCTTTCAAATACAGTAGGTTCCCTTAAGCAGCTTCTCTCAAAGTTTGATGAGAGCAACATAAATATTGACTATATGTATGTATTATCTCTCAAGGGAGAATCAGTATCAGTTGTCATAAAGACAAAGGATGCAGATGCAGCAGGAAAGCTCTTAGAGGCACAAGGCGTAGAATTCGTTAAGGCTAGTGACCTTATCTGATATGATAGCATATTTTGTAAGACACGGCGAGACTGACTGGAATAAGCAGAAAAGATTCCAGGGAAGGGAAGATATCCCTTTAAATGAAAGTGGAGTAAGGCAGGCAAGAGAGCTTGGAGAGAGCTATTTTAAGGATAAGAAGATATTAGCAATATTCACAAGTCCGCTAAAAAGAGCTGTAATGACAGGTGAAGAAATATCAAAGGCCTGTAGTAAAAGTGCATTAACCCCGGGAAAAATTCCAGTGATTGTGGATAACCGTCTGATTGAGAGAGATCTTGGGGATATGAGCGGTCTGACGCAGCAGGAGAGACATGCACTTAGAGAAAAGGGCCCGATTCAGAATATGGAGCCGCTCGGTGAAGTAATGGAGAGAATGTACGAATGCCTGGTGGACGTAGTGGAAGGCGGCGTGGCAAAGGCTGTTTTAGACGCAGAAGCAAGTACTGACAGCGGAATGAAGACTGTTATAGGAACTGGAGCAAGCACTGACAGCAGCATTAAAGCCGTCGAAAATGAAGGCGTAATAGGCGAAGGCGAGCGCAAGGGAAGAGGCGCAGTAGAGAATAAATCCGTATATAGAGGCATGAAGCTAGAAGTAAGACATGAGGCAGAAAAAAGAGGAATAGATATTGAAGGCCTCTGCGCAGGCTATGTTCCAGGAAAAAGCGGCATAGTAAATAGCAGGCATGAGGATGAAAAGGCGAGGAGCCTTGATACCCTGCAGTTCGGAGTAGTAAGAGACCTTTCAAGAGAATATGTCCTTGAAGAAACTGAGCTTACAGAAGAAGAACTTAAAGAGCCATGCTGTCTATTTGTATCACATGGAGCAGCAATAAATGCCATACTTTCTCTTTTAACAGCTGGAGAAATAGGAAGCGGAAAGACGCCTGTTTATAATGCAAGCGTAGCTGTAATAAAGCAGGAAAAAGAAGAGAAATTAGGTTTTAAGGTATGTAAAATAAATCAGCAGTAGGAGCACCTACTGCTGATTTTTTTAAGTATCAAGCCCTGAATGAAGGGATTTATTGCCTATTAATTTGCGAAGTCTCTTAAGAGCAGGACTTGTACGCTTATTAGAAGAAATGAGCCTCTCACATTCAAGAAGATCTACATAATAGTTCTTTCTAGCCTCATCAAAGAGCTCATTGACAGATTTTGAAGAGTATTTTGGCTTTTTAATTCCCTTTGCTTCATCTGCAGGAGCAAGCAGCCACTTATCATGATAGAAATTCATGGATTTTGGTATGTTGGTGGCCTTTGAAGAGGTGAAAAGAGCAGAAATAAGCGGAATGCCATCTGTAGCCCTCTCAAAAAGGTTAACTAAAGGCTCTTTTACACCAAATCTATCTGAAAGAAAGGCGGAACCTAGCTTTTGAAGCTCCATGGACATATGCACATCTAAATAACTGCACTTCATGTCAGGATAAGTAAGCCTTAGCGCACTGTATATAAAATTGGATATTACCTCAGACTGACGGAAGGTCATATTGATAACCTTGTTCATCTCAAAGGTCTGAGGATCGCTTTTATAATAAAGGTCTATATCATGCTCGATGAAAAAATGTCTTGATAAATCAAGCTTAGGGCTATTGCTATGCCCTGCCCTGAAATAAACGTAAGGATGTACTTTTACGTCTAGCACGTAATGGCCTATGAAGCCAAGAGTGTAAGCTAGGCAAAGGTCACGCTTAGGCGAATTAGACATTTTCTGACAGAGCTTCACCATATTCATGATGAACTTGCCGCCATCTATATTATGAATCGTACTACCTGGATTAGTTCTTCCGAATCCTCCAAGAGGGAAATTGTAGAAGAAAAAATCAGGACCCTGAAGACCGGTATTGAAAGCAGCATGCTCTGCAAATATGATTCTGCGCGTTTCACAAGGTCTTAAATGAATTACGACATCATTTCCAAAAATATAATGAGTAATGAATGCTGGCATTTTAAAATCCTCCTGCGAAAATTATAATGCATTATCCTATATTTGTCAAAAAGAAACGAAAAAGAATCGGAAAAAAGCGTACTAAAGTAGTGAAGCATAAAAAAACCTGCCTGCAGGAAACCCTGCAGACAGGAAAAAGAAAGGAAAAACAAATGATATATGATAGTCTTTTTTAATGAATCAAGGCAAATTACTTAACAGTAACTGCGATACGCTTAACAACCTTTGTACCGTTCTTAAGAGTAACTGTAACCTTGATGTTTGCTGTTCCGGCCTTAACAGCTGTAATCTTGCCATTCTTATCAACAGTAGCAACAGACTTCTTTGAAGTACCATAGGTAACTAACTTGAAGTTTGTCTTATCAACTGCCTTCTTGAATGCTACCCCATAGGTATCACCAACTGAAAGAGTCTTCTTAGAATTAGTAAGAACAACAGTAGCCTCGATATCAGCAGCGATTGTAGCTGCATCATCAGTGTTAACGACCGTGTATGTTACGTCACTTGACTGAGGGAGAACCATTACAAGATTTCCCTTAGCTGTAACTGTATATGTCTTAGAATTTACAAGAGAAACAGCGCCAGTTTTATTATTAACTGCAAATACCTTTACCTTAGAATCTACTGAAAGATCAGCAGCATTAGCTGTAACTGCAGCGATAGTTTCTTTTGCTGAATTTGTGAAAATAACTACAAAATCACCATTTGCATCAGCCTTCTTAGCATTTGCTGCACTTATTGTAACCTTTGCAGCCTTCTTATATACCTTAGTAGCCTTCTTTGTAACTACATTTGTGATGCTCTCGTCGTAGTCAGTTGCTGCAAGATCGTTATAGAAAGCGCCATTGTCAATTGTAACGTTTTCAATTTTTGTGGAAATTGCTGCATTTGCGCTTATGGATGCACCGCCGCTGGCAACGGCTGCTGCAAGCACGAGGCTTGCGGCTAAATAACCTTTCTTCATAAAAAATGTCTCCTTAGGAATAATGAAACATTTGACATATCCACAAGTTATTCACATTATACAACATAAGTATTGAAAAATCAATGCTTTTTTTGCAAATTGCACAAAAAACATATTTACCTTGATATAATTTTAAAATTGTGATAAAGTAAAGGGGGTATGCTTTTTATTAAAATATAATAAATCTGTAAATTAATATATGCTATAGCTCTGATGCAAGACCTGGAAATTCAGCCAGGTCAAAGCGGATTTTATGGTGGGTAGGGCATACCTGCAAGGAAAGGATTTATATGGATAAAGACACAGCAACAAAGAAAGTAATAGTCAAAACGGCAGAAGCAAAGAAAGGAAGTGATAATAAAAAATCAGATGGACAGGGTTCATCCTCGAATATATTCATTATTCCGTTATGCCTGCTGATAGCAGTAGCTCCGCTCATTGTCAGATATAAGGAGTTCAATACTCATTACGGCGGAAATTACTGGTACCTGGCAAATGAAAATCAGACAGACGTTTTTCTGTACTGGAGACACATTTTCATTACGGCGTGTCTTGCAGTAATGGCGGTAGCACTTATCATCACGTTGATTACGAACATTAAAGCGATAAAAAAGCCACCTGTTTTTATGTGGGCGATAGCAATATATGCTCTGTTTGCATTTTTATCAACAGTATTTTCAAAATACAGCTACTGGGGCTTTAATGGCGCGGCTGAATTATTTGAGACTGTTTGGATACTTATGGGATATGCCCTTATCATTTTTTACTGTTATTTCTTTATAAATAGGGATTCGGCACTTAAAATGATAATCTATTCCTTTTTAGGAAGCAGCATCATAATAATGCTCATCGGAGCACTTCAGGTACTTGGCAAGGATGTATATACTAAAAGCTGGTTCCAGAAACTGATCGGAGTTGATGGAATTAAACTCAGCATAAAAATGCCTGTATATAGCACCTTGTATAATCCGAATTATTTTTGCTTTTATCTTGCACTTATAATTCCATTATTATTTTATCTTTTTTTGTTTGATAAAAATATAATCAGAAGACTTCTTTACCTTGTTGATTTTGCACTTTGCGCAATATGTATGTATGGAAGTGCTTCAGCAAGTGCATTTATAGCAGTAGGTGCGGAAATGGTATTTTCACTTTTCTTCACCTGGAGATTATTTGCAAAGCGTAAGGGCATAACCTTTTCGCTTATCACAGTAGTGGCAGTTGCAGCAATAGCACTTATTGTATCAGGAAAGTTTTCAACAATAGTAAAGCATTTTTACGAAGGAGACTCTAAAGGCTATATCGATTATAGTCAGTTCCCTCTGCAGGACATTACTGTAGAAGAAAATGACATAAAGATAAGATATAAGGAGCATGACATAAGATTCTGGCTGCTTCCTGATGATTCAATGGGAACCTGTTTCTTCAATTATCAGGTTGATGAATCAAATAATGGCAGCAAGAGCATGATTTTATTACCGGAGAAAAACTATTTTGTCCTTGAAGAAGCTGAATTTAGTGAAATATATGTTCAGCCAAAGATAATGGACAGCGAGTATTATTCATTTGTTATTCACATTGAAGATGAAGACTGGTGGTTTGCAGTAGGAAGAAATGATTATGTATATCATTATCTGCATACTCCTGATTTCTCTGTTTATAATATAGATCCTACAAGCTTTAATGTTGAGAGCATTGGCAAATTTGCACCTATAGGACAGGCACCATTTGTTCTTTTCAAGGATTATCCATTGTTCATGACAAACAGAGGCTTTATATGGGGACATACAATTCCTCTTTTAAAGGATTATATTGTATTAGGAAATGGGCCGGATTCCTTCGTACATATATTCCCTATGTATAATTATGTTGAAAACTATAATTATAGCAAAGTGGGAGTTGACTTCTCAAAGGAAATATCAATGCTTACCATGAAGCCTCACTGCATGTATTTACAGATCTGGGCGCAGACAGGACTTCTTTCACTCATAGCATTTATGGTATTTTATTTATGGTATTTCTTTACAAGCGTAAAGATATATTTCTTTGAAAAATATGAGGATTTTAGATCGGTAGTCGGAGTTATTGCGTTTATCGGAAGTGTAGGCTATATGGTAGCAGCACTTGCAAATGATTCAACGATTGCAGTAAGCCCTGTTTTCTGGGTAATACTGGGAATGGGCATAGCAATAAATGCTTCAATCAAAAAACAACAGAAGGAAAAGGAGGGGGCAGATGCCAAAAAAATTTAGGAGAATTTCTCTGATACTTGCACTTGCACTTATTGTTTCGGCAATATTTCCAGGTGTAAATGTTCAGGCAGCAACAATGTCGCTCAGTAAGACTACCATACGTCTTTATGTCGGTGGCGACTCACTTACAAATTATGGAAAGACGTATACTCTTTCAGTAAAGAATAAGAATTCAGCTTATAGCGTTTCTTATAAGTCGAGTAAGACCTCTGTAGCGACAGTAGGTAAAACAACGGGAAAAATTACGGCAAAGGGAGCAGGAAAGGCGACAATTACTGCAACCGTAAAAAATGGGACTAAGACAGTAAAGACCTTAAAGGCAACGGTTTATGTATATCGTCATGCAAGCAGCATTGCACTTGATGCATCACTTGCAAAGACCTTAAAAAAGGGAATTACCGTAGGAACGACAAAATCAGGCAAGATAGGCTATAGAAAGGCAAGTGGAAAGACAGCCTGGAAGAGTGATGTGACATACATTACAGATACTCTTCGCTATAAATCTTCAAATACTTCAGTATTTAAGGTAGATGCAAAGAGCGGAAAAATAACTGCAGTAGGCGAGGGCGACGCTACTCTTATCATTTATGCAGTAGATTACTCAGGAAAGAAAAAAGTTACAAAGCTTGGAGAAAAGAAGTATACGGTGAAGGTGGTTTCAAAGCAGGAACCAAAGGCTACAGCAACGCCAGCGCCAAAGGCAACCTCTACACCTACACCTCTTCCAACGGCGACACCAGAGCCAACAGCAACATCAACTCCGACTCCTACACCAACACCGGAATGGGGAAAGATAGTTCTTGCAGACCAGACAGGTATTTCTGATTTCTCATTAATAAGACTTACCTTCAGCACAGAAAAGGATGCAAAGGCAGTACTTGATAATCCATCATTGCTCCAGGTTACAAGAACGAATTCAGACGGTGAAAATGCAGGAGTGACCCAGGTATATCAGAGTAATGTATTTAAGAGCATAAAAGCAACCAATGATCCATGTGCTATTATACTCGGTGTATATGATAACCTTTACAAGGGAATTACTTATGAATATACCTATAGGAAATCTTCAGTAAAATTTACCGGTGTAGGAAATGAGGTAGCAAGCGTAAGAACAAACCCATATCTTACAGTAAAGCCGGAAACCGAGGTAGAAATTCCATATACCCTCTACAATAAGAACGGAGTGGATATTACTCAGACCAGCATAGATCAGACCTGGCAGTCAACCGGAGATGCACCGCCGCTTCTTGCATTAGAGTGCCTCACGGAGGATAATGGAAATGGATACACCATTTCTGTTGAACCAGACTACAAGGGAAAGAATCCATATAAGATAAAGCTTTATTTCTACGAAGGAAATAAGAATGTAGAAGCAACCATAAAGGCGATAGTAGGCTATGATTCAAAGGGTGATGAAATAGCTTATACAGATAAGATAATCTGCTCATCTACAACGATTACCTCATCACAGTCAGGCTTCACCTATGCAATAGGAGAGGTAGGAGCACCGGCTGCAAGTCAGGCATATTCGGGCGGAACGCTTAAGATTTCAACGGAAGTAAATACAACCAAGCAGCTTTTCGTTAAGTATAGCAGATCAATAGGAAAGTATACTACTAACTATTACATTCCAGAATATGGTGAGTATTACCTTACATCAAATGGAAATGATATTGTAGTAGTAACCAAGGAAGGCGTACTTGTACCAGTAGCACCGGGCAAGACAAGCATTGTAATCAGAGACATTGTGACAGGAGATGCAATATCCTACATTCCTATCGAAGTAACAGATGCTTCGCAGATAAAGGGAATAAGCATAAGTCCATTAAATGATACAATTGTCATGAGCAAGGATTCATTTACAAAGCGTATTTCGGTTAATGCAGTGGATCAGTTCGGAAAGTCAATGAATATAGATAATGCTTCCTATGCTGTAATCCAGGGCAGAAACGATGACTTTACAATTAAGTTCGATTCAGATTATAAGGGAATTACAGTAATCTCAAAGGGAACCTATAATGGAGAAAAGTTTGATGACAATAGAACCTTTAAGATAAGATTCGACTTCTCATCGAATGGAAAGAGCTTCTCACAGACCTATACTCTTGTAATGAGAAATACTGTAGATCCAGGACTTTCACATTATAAGATGCTGCTTAGTTCAACTGGTCTTAATGCAGATCTTACTTCAAAGACTCAGATAACTAATGCGACCATCCAGCTCCAGCCATTAGATCCGAATGGAGCAAATTATGGAAGCACAGTTCCTATTAATGTAGTATCATCAAAGTCAGCAATTTCAACTGCTGATAATAGCTTTAGCATATTAGTTACAGGACCTGATGGAAATGTATTTACTGAAGGTCTTAGCGGCTCAGGCAGCACTACCATAAACTTCAGTTGTATTATAGGAAATGGTGATGGAACTATCAGAAAGATAACCCCAGGCCTTTATACCATAAATATATACAGAGGTGATGGAACAAGCTATGCACCTGTGGCTTATAATGAAGTTTCAGTAAATAAGGGCGAAGAAATAAGCATAGAAGTTAAGAATGGATATCATATAAATTCATATGCAGAATTAAAGGATATCTTCTATGCATACAGAGGACCAGTAGATGTTACAAGTAACTTAGTATCCGTTGTGCCGGTAGATCCAAAGGTAAATGGAAAAGAAGTCGAGGTAAAGCACGTAATTATTAAGGAAAAGACGACTAAGGGAATTATAGTTACGGACTATCCATTAGATAGGACATTTATTCTCAATCAATAACTAAATAATCATTCATCAGAAATTATTAAAAAATGATGAATGTGTCAAAAATGTGGCATAGGAATCTTTAAAATGAAAGAAAATTGTAAGATTTCTGTGCCACTTTTGACATAAATAGTTTATATAATGTTTAGCGTAAGTTATTAAGCAGTAAAAATAATGGCGAGAAGCAGGCCAATAACTGCTTCGGAACGGAGGATTAATAATGAAGAAGTTTTCGAAACACTTTGCATTACTCCTTGCGTTAGCCCTTGTATTTACATCAATTATTCCAACTGTAAATGCAGAAGCTGCCACAATGAGTCTTAGCAAAACAACAATTAGGCTGTATCTTGGCTCAGATACAACTACAAACTTAAAGAGCACCTATACTCTTTCAGTAAAGAACAAGAATTCAGCTTATAAGGTTACTTACAAGTCAAGCAAGACATCAGTAGCTACAGTTGGGGCATCAACTGGTAAGATCACAGCTAAGGGTGTTGGTACAGCAACAATCACAGCAACTGTTAAGAATGGTACAACGACAGTTAAGACACTCAAGGCTACAGTTAAGGTATACCGTCATGCAGCAGAAATCGGCGTACGTTCAGAACTTGCAAAGGTATTAAAGAATGGTATCGAGGTTGGTACAGTTAAGTCATATCATGTAGGTTTCAGAAGAGCAACAGCAAACGGAGCAGTTATCTGGGGAACAGGCGCAACAAAGGTTACAGATAAGCTTAGATTTAAGTCTTCTGATACATCAGTATTCACAGTAGGAAGCACAACAGGAAAGATTACAGCAAAGGGCGAAGGAACAGCAGTTCTTACAGTTTATGCTGTAGATTATACAGGAAAGAACAAGGTTCAGTCACTTAGCGAGAAGGTTTATCCAGTAGTTGTAGTTGCAAAGAAGACAGCAACAGCAACACCTACACCTACTCCAGTAGCAACAGCAACACCTACACCTACAGCAGCTGCAGGAAAGATTGTTTCAGCTACACAGGAAGGCATTTCAGATCTTTCAGTAGTAAAACTTACATTTGCAACAGAGGATGACGCAAAGGCAGTTATCGCAGACAAGTCTCTTCTTAAGGTCGAGAGAACAAAGGACAATGTTACATCAACAATCCAGAGCAATCTCTATGCATCAATCACAGCAGTTAACGGCGACGCTAAGTCAGTTTACTTAAAGCTTTACGAGAACGCAGAAGAAGGAACAAAGTTCACATATTCATATAATGGTTCATCAACAAGCTTCAAGGGCGTTGGTAATAAGGTAGCAGGCATTGCAGTTGGAACAACAACTGTTACAGCAGGCGAAATGAAGGATATCCCATATACTCTTTACAATGCAAACGGCGTAGACGTTACAAAGGTTGCAGTTAAAGGAGTAGATTATCAGACAATTATATTCTCGTCAGCAGATAGTGTTAACTACTATGTATCAGGCAACCAGATCTACTTCAACAAGGGTGGCGTAAATGCAGTAGTTACAGCAAAGGTAGTTGTAGGTTACGATTCAATGGGTAATGAAATTGCTTATACAAGCGCAGGACCTATTGCAGCAACAGAGACAACATCAATAGCTTCAGGTTTCTCATATGCAATCGGTGCAGTAGGAGCAGTTCCATCAACTCAGACATACTCAGCTTCAGGTGTATCACTTCCAGTTGATTCATCAACAAAGCAGCTTTTCATTAAGTACACAAAGACAACAGGTAAGGACACAGAGACATTATATGTTCCTGGTGCAGAAACATACACATTCACATCATCAGACAGCAACACACTTGCAGTTAGTGATACAGGTATTGTATACCCGGTTAAGACAGGCAGTGTAAAGGTTATCGTTAAGAATTCAACAGGAAGCGCTATTGCAGTAATTCCTGTAACAGTTACAAATAAGTCAATTCTTACAAGCGTTGCACTTTCAGCTAATAACGCAAAGATTTCTCTTGCTTCAGCAGCTGATGCAGATGTAGATATTACAGCATTAGACCAGTATGGAAATGACACAACATTAAATTCAGTTTCTTATGAAGTAGTTCAGGGTTCAGGCGCAGACGTATCAGTAGTAATCGATTCTGATTACTCAGGCTTCACAGTAATGCCTAACGGAACATATGAAGGAAAGTCATTTACAGGAACAAAGACAATCATCATCAGATTTACATTTGAGAAGGACGGCGTTACAAGAACAAGCAACTTCGTACTTACTCTTAAGTCAGCAACAAGCTCAACAGCAACAAATTATGTACTTTCATCTACAAATACAAGATTATTCATCGATCTTACAAAGGCAGTTACAGGAACATCAGTAATCAGTCTTGAAGGTAAGGATTCAGAAGGTTTCGTAGTAGATACAGGAAGCACACTTAACCTTGCATCAAGCATGGCAACAGTTTCAACAGGAAAGGATGTATATAGTGTAATTATTACTGATCCATCAGGAAATCCTGTAACAACAGGTGTATCTGGTTCAGGCACATCAGAAATCACATTTAATGCACTTATGACATCAGGTGGAACAATCAAGAAGGCAGCAGCTGGAACATACATCGTTAAGGCTTATGTAGGAACAGGCGGAGCATACAAGCTTGCAGCTCCATCATTAGCAATCGTTGTATACGACGGTGATGCACTTGCACTTACACTTAATAGTGATGTAACATCTATCTCAGATTACTCAAATCTTAAGGCATATTACACAGCTAAGCGTGGTTCAACAGACGTTACAGAAAACATCGTTTCTATTACACCAGTTAGCCCAACAGTAGTTGGTAAGAGCGTTGTAATTCAGGATGTAGTTGTAAGGGAGAACACAGCAGCAGGTCTTCTTGAGACAACTGTTAAGATTCAGAGAACATTTACTCTTAAGTAATAAGTGATCTTGAATAATAAGTATTCTTGAGTGCTAAGTATTCTTGAGTACTAAGTATTATTGAGTACTAAGGTTTTAAAAGTAGTATATTAAAAAATATTTAAGGCGGAGAAATCTATTTTCTCCGCCTTTTATGCCCTAAAGATAAGAAAGGTAAAGAGAATAGTAAAAATATATAAAATAGTGTTGAGATATTTTTGCTTTTATGATAGAATGAACAAAGAGTGACGTTAATGATGAAAGTGTATTAACGTAATTTTGATTTAAATTCGTTTAAAGGAAATGGAGGGAAAATCAAATGTTTAATTCGTTATTTAAAAAAGGAAAATTAGCAAGGATATCAGTGATAATGGTTATGGCAATGTTAGTATCACTGTTTACCCCAGCAGCAGGAGGAGCTCAGATTACATATGCAGCTTCACTTTCAACAACCAGCAAGACCTTGTACTTAGATGGAACAAAGTCTTTTGCAATTCAGGTAAGCGAAGCACCTCAGGGCAGTACCATTTCGATTTCATCAAGTGATACAGGCGTTGTAGTAGTAGATCCGGTATTCTACACAGTTACAGCAGTAGGCGCAGGAACAGCAACTGTACATGTAAAGGTTACAGATGCCGAAGGAAATGTCGAAAATCTTAGCTGCAGTGTAACAGTAAAGGAGAGCTCGGTAGAAAATACACCAACTCCTACAGAAGAGGCAAAAGCAACAGCAGCGCCAAAGGCAACAGCTACGCCAAAGGCAACCTCAACGCCAAAGGCAACAGCTACACCGACTCCAACATCAACCCCTACTCCAACACCAGCGCTTGTAACTAGCAGCATGAAGCTCTCAAGCACAGCGCTTACCATGTATGTGGGAGAAGGAACAAAGAGTTTAAGTGTAAAGAACCAGCAATATGCTTCAGTAAGCTTCTCATCAAATAAGAAGTCAGTAGCAACAGTTACTTCAAAGGGCAAGATTACAGCAAAAGCAGTAGGAACAGCGGTAATCACAGCTACAGTAAAGAATGCTGGAAAGACAGTAAAGACCTTGAAATGTACAGTTACAGTAAAGCGTCATGCAGAAAGCGTAGGACTAAACTCATCAACAGCAAAGTCACTTAAGAAGGGCGTATATGCAGGAAGTACGGTTGCAGTTAATAAGACCTTCAGAAAAGCTGCTGACGGAACAGTAGTTTACGGAACAAAGATAAATTACATAACTGATACTCTTGTATGTACATCTTCCAATAAGAAGGTATTTGTTGTAAATAAGACTTCAGGAAAGATAGTTACTAAGAATCCAGGAACAGCAAAGCTTACAATCTATGCAGTAGATTCAGATGGAAATAGAACAACTGACAAGGTAACCTATACAGTAAAGGTAAAGGCGACTCCTACCCCTACACCAAACCCGGATTATGGCCAGATCACAGGTGTAAATCAGAATGGTCTTACAGATCTTTCAAAGGTAAAGGTAGTATTTGAAAGCAAGTCAGATGCAAATAGGGTAGCAAAGGATAATAGCCTTGTTAAAGTAACATCAGATGGAGCAAATGTAGGAATTGCTGCAGTTGAAAAGTCAGGTACTGACAATACCTTAATTCTAACCTTTGCAGGCTCACTTGTAGGAGGAACTTATAGATTCCATTACAATAACCAGTACTTTGAATTTACACCGACGGGCTATGTACCTGAGGTAGCAACGGTATCGTTAGTAGGTGCTATAGGAGTGGATGGCAAGGCTAAGTACACCTATAAGATCTACAATGATGCGGGAATCGATATAACGAGCTCTATACCAGAGGAAGATATAACTATAGAGGCACAGTATCCAAGCGATGCTAAATTTGAAATTGTAAGTAAGAGTGTAATAGTATTTAATGAGTTAAAGCCGGCAAAGCTTAAGATTACAATTACAAGTGGAGCAAGTCCTATAATGCTTCTTGCAACGCTCACTCCATAACAAAGTTGCTGAAAAATTTGAAGAAGGCACTCTTTCAGATTATATCACACTACACACAAAATGTGAAAAAGACGAAGATGCTATTGGTGAACATACTTCTGACAATGATACTTTGAACGAGGTATATGCATGGCTCTTAGAACATGAAAAGCAGGATATCTCTAATATTGATTGAGCTAAGTAAAACAAATAAAAGGAACGTAAGGGGAAAACCTTTACGTTCCTTTTTTCGTAAGTAAGTGTTTAAATGCGAAAGTTGTTTATAAACGAAAGCGTTAGCTTTAAAAATGCAAAAAGCATTAAAGCAAGAAACAAAGCCCTCTATAAAGGTCTTGCCATAATCCTGCAGCTGTTGTAAGCAACTCTGCTCTTAGAGGTGAACTCTGCCCTAAAGCAGAAGAGACCAGCATGTGCAAGGTTGTCCCAGGCGCCGCCGTAGGTAAGGACATAGCTCTTATCTGCCTCGCCGGCATTTGTCCAGGAGCAGCAGTAATAGGAATTAAGAGAAGCCCCGCTACCAGCTACAGAAGGCAGCGCTATAAGAGGTTCAAGAGAATCAAAGCCGAGCTTTTTTACAGCCATAGGATTATCTGTATTAGAAGATAAAAGATCGCTTGAAATATGGGCAGTCTGTACAGGTACATTGTAGGAAGGAGAGTGAACCGACCCATCAGGGAAGGTAAAGCTCACCTTTCCGTCTTTGACATTTGTGCCATCAAGGAGCATCCAGACATTTCCATAAAGATTCTCAATTCCCCTGTATTTAAAGGAGAGCTTTCCGGAAAAAATATCGTTCCGGAGAGATTCTTCAGACGGAATGAAAACCCCGCTGTGATAATCTACACCATCAGTGCAGCCACAAAAAGCAGGAAGACCGGTTATCTTGGTGATGCCCTTTTTGATGTCAGTGCTTTTACCATCAAACTGAATAATATATCTATTCTTATGAGCATCATCGGTAGCTATACTGGTAATTCTTCTTTGATAAAAATTAGGAGAATTTGTATATTCGTTTTTCCAGGCACCTAAAATCGAAATGCAATCTCCCGCCTTGAATCTAGCGGTAATAGGAGACTTGATAATGGAGATGGAATTAGAATTACTGCTATCCTCTAAAGCGTGATAGACGCTATCTGGTACATTTGTCATAAAAGGCTTGCAGGATAGCCCCGTGAAAATGCTCTGAGAATCTAAAGTCGCGGTCTCAATGAGAAAGAGCCTTATTAAAGTAAGTGCAGCGCAGCCATCAAGGACGCTGAAGGAATAATCCTTGCTCGAATTAGCGGCGGCAAGGCTTTTGTACTTATCTAGAGAGCGGCGCACATTTACGTAGCGGCCTGGCAGGCTTTTTATTACAGGCGAAGGATTATCAGAATCAGGGCTTGAAGCGTTAGTGCTCTCATCCATGCTGGCCTGATAAGCGGAAATGTAAATAAAATCCTTTACCCCCTCCTTAGTAACAAAGGAAGGATCGATTTCAAAGCCGGGATGCTTTGTCCTGCTTATGGCGGTGTACTCATAGCCGTTAATGATCTCACGCTTAACGAAATGCTTGGGAATTTCTATCATTTCGTTACCATTAATAGTGACCTTTTTGATATCGCTCCAAGGAAAAACCTTATCAAAACTGTTTTCATATGGAGAAGCCTTTATACTAGAAGAATCCGTTGAAATCAAGTAATTAAAGGAAAAATCTGAAGAAGCACCGCATCTTTCGCAGATAGGATCGGCATCATCAAGGGCATGCCTAACTGCATAGACATCGGAATAATCAGCATAAGGATCTTTTTCCTCGTAGTGCTTTAGGGACTGAGGAATAAGGCCGTATTGCAGGTATAGTCTTTTACCGGTAGGAAGACTTATCGTCTCGTTATCATCAGTAAAACTGGCATCTTCAAAAGAAGCCCACTGATAGTAGACTCTTACTGCGGTTGCATTTTCAGGTATTTCAACATGGGCTGCACTAAGACCGCACTTTTGACCGAACATAGGGCGGTAGCATTTAGAAAAGCCGCCTCCGGCAAAGCCTGGCACAGCATTTAGGATTTTGCCATTGCTTAATTTGAACTGCCATATGGCACGGTTAAAAGCATCGCCGCTCAGTGTCAGAAATTTACTGATAGCTGGATCTATACTTATCCAGTCCGTACTAAGGCAGGTAGTTGGCGCTGATTTCTTTGGAACTCCTGAAGCTGCATCATTGCTTGCTGCAACAGGGCTGCCGGAGCTGGCACTATTTTTAGAAAATCCGTGCCTCATAGCCACGCGGAGCTTTTTTCTTATTTTATAAGCAGAAATCAAAAGGGGGGACTTATGTAACCCGCGGTGTCCTGGAATGAGAAAACCATTCAAGGAAGCCCCATCGTAAAGATTTTTTAATTGCATCGAATGACCTCACGTAAAGAAAACATTATTTAAAAATAATATAACACTTTTCAAAATAATGCAATCATATTTACATATCTCTGACACCTTTTTGACACCTATACATGCTAGAATAATAGGGCATCTTGTGCAATATATGCGCAAAAAACACATTAAAAACACGAGATTCAAGGAAGGAAGCGATTTAATGAAGTACAAGTTAGTAAAAAGAGCTGTAACTGGAATATTGGTGCTTATGCTGGTATTTACAGGAATGGCAGAAAAAACAGAAATAACCTATGCAGCAGAAAAGACAGCAGAAGGTGCGACAGAAAAACAGGAAGCTGCAAACGGTGAAAATAATGAAGGAGAAGGTGGAGAAGAGAGCGAAGAAAAACCGTATGATACGGTGGATTTCAGAGTTTTAGCGACAGGAGACATTCACGGACAGTTCTCCTCTTATAACTGTGAAACAGCTGAAGAAATAGGAACAGCCGGACTTACTAAAATATATACATTAATTAAAAAACAAAGAAGTGCAGCAGGCGGAGCAGCAAATACAGTTACAGTAGATGCGGGAGACTGTATGTACGATTATTTTTCAGATTATTACTATGAAAAGGATGCATCAAAGCTGCAACCTGTCTATAAAGCAATGGCAAAGATGGGGTATGACGTAATAGTTCCGGGAAACCATGACTGGGATTATTCCTACGAATATCTGAAAATGCAATATAAGGAAAGCGGCCTTGAAAGCAAGGTGGCTGTATGTAATGCCTTTGATAATCAATCGGGAGAGAGCCTTTTTGCACCGTATAAAATAATAACGAAGAAAGCAAAGACAGCACTTGGAAATACTGTCACACTCAAAATCGGAATAATCGGAGCCACAAGAGAGACGCTCTCAGGAAGAAGAGCCGGATATCAGGGCATTATAGATGGAGAATCCATTTATACAAATGTAAAAAAGCAGGCAAGCATACTAAAGAATACTGAAAAGTGTGACCTGGTAATAGCAGTAATACACGGCGGAATAGGAGTATTAAAAGGCGCAGATACTAACGTGCACCCAGGAGGAAGGCTTGCAGCACTCTCTACCATAGACGGGGTAGTAACAAGCCATAGCCATGAGCTGTTTCCGTCAAAGGATGAAACCTACAAGGATTATACTTATGTAGATAATTACAAGGGAACTGTTTATGGAAAGCCGGTAGTAGGAACAAGCGCACATGCAACCTATCTTGGAGTAATGCATTACACCTTCAACCTCGACGAAGAAGGAAATATGACCTTAGCAGAGGAATACTCAGAGAATATACCGGTCACCGGTAAAATAAAGGAAAATTCTGGAATAAAGGCGGAGGTTGCATCATATGAAGAGATAGCAGCAGCCTCAATCAGCAAGAGTGCCTATGAAATAGCAGAAGGAATAAGCTACACGAACATGGACTGCGTAGTAAAGGATTCAAATCTCTACCAGCTCATGAATGACTCGAAAATCAAATACGCAAAATCATATATATCAGAATATAGACCAGACTTAGAAAATTATCCGGTAATAGCAGTATCAGTAAATTACCTCGACTCAGGAGAGGATTTCATAAACATATCCGGCAGCATCACAGAAAAGGATGTGGCAAAGGTACTGTCGATAAATGCACCAACAAGAGACTCGGGCTACCTTCATCTATACACAATAAAGGGAAGCAAGCTTCTTGAATGGATAGAATATTCAGCGAGCATATATGCGCAGAACTCGGTAGCAGTGTTGCCGGCAGCGCTAAAGAAATCTACCTTCTACTCAGAATTAGAAGGAGTATCGCCGCTTATATCATCAAAATACGCCTTTGACTGGTCAAATTTCTTCATATTTGATGGAATTAGTTATCAGATAGATAATACTCAGCCGGCGCGTTATAACGAAAACGGAACAGTAAAAAATTATAGTGCGCATAGAGTAAAGAACCTCAAATATCAGGGAAAGAGCGTAACAGGTGATCAGGAATTTGTAATAGCAATGGATTCGCTCAATCAGAGATATTCCTTCATGCCGGAAGACTCCACCTCATTATTTACCACAAGGACCTGGGTATCAGGAAAGGAAGTCTTGATGGCATATATAAAGGAGCAGAGCTATTATGGACCATTAAACATCACGGCAGATGACAACTGGAGAATAATACAGCCAGAAGAAAATAGATTTACAATAACCATACCAAAGGCAAACGATAGCTACATAACATCAACCAAATGGTATTCGAAGCTTCTTTACACAAAGGGAAATTATAATTACTACTTAGGAAATATCTTAAGTAAAGAAGAAACTAAGCAGCAGGTGCATGTAATAGCATCAGAAGGCATAATTACAGAAACTAGCCAGAAAATCCCGATAATAGTTACAGCAACCACGGCACCGGGCTCTAGCATAAAGAAGATAGAATATGTAAAAGGAAATAACAGCTGGAGCAAGGCAAAGACCGTAAATGGAAATGTATTCTATGTAAAGATGAATGGCCATTACAAAGTAAAAGTTACCGACTCTGCGGGAAGAGTAGGATATGGTTATGTAACTGTAAATAACTATAATGAATCAGTACTGGACACTCCAAGGCTTGGAACCATAACGAACCGAGTAGCGCTAGTAAATGGAGTGGCAGTACCTGGAGCAACGATCTACATAGCAGCACAGGACGGAACCATAGTGACCGGCATAGTGCCAAGTTCATCAGGAAGCGGAGTGAGCAGCTCAATATATGCAAACTTCTCAATTACCATACCTCTAGCAAGAGCCTATGAAAAATTTACCATATGGGCATCAAAGAATGGAATCACAAGTAATGTCCAGGAAGTAAAAGTAAAAAAGACCGGAGCAAATCAGCCGGTAGTAGATACCATAGAAGAAGGAGCTCTTGTAATAACAGGAACCTGCGATAAATATACCACCATATCAGCAAGAGTAGGAAAAAAAGTATATGTAGCAAAGGGCGAAAAGGCGGCCTATAAAGCATCAAGCGTATATAACTCGTCACATAAAATATATGAAAAGGATGTAGTATATACAGATAATGGCGATGGAACCGTGAGCTTTTCAATCCCTATGCTCACCAAAGCGAAGAAGGATACTGTGTATTACGTATATGCAACCGACAGAAATGGAAATGCCAGCAGAGCATACAGCGCATATGTACAGGCGGCAGAGTCAGAAGAAACAGGTGATATCGACGAAACAGCAAGTACAGAAATAAGCACTAATGAAAAAGAAACATCAAATGCAGAAGCAGAAAGCCTTCCTACTGGAGTGACAGCACAGTAAAATGCAGTGATAATCGGTGGAACAGGAAATGCTTAATATACAAAATCCTCTATGTTTAACATAGGGGATTTTGCTATAATAAAAAAGTATTGCGTTGAAAAAACTTTACTTTACAGAAAAATAAAAGTGTGGTAAAGTGAAGAAAAGTATCAAGATGTAAAAGGAAAAAAAGATATTTGAAGGGCGGAAAGTACGGAAATAGCCGGAGTTATGGGAAAGGGAAAGCTCCTGTGAAAAAAGAAAAGAGTCCCGAGGAAAGATCATCTTGGAAAAAGATCCTAAAGAGAAAAGAGTTCTTAAGAGAAAAGAATTTTTAAGAGAAAAGAGTTCTTAAGAGAAAGGAATTCTTAAGAGAAAAGAATTCTTGAGAGGAAAGAATTCTCAAGAGAAAAGAATTCTTAAGAGAAAAGAGTTCTCAAGAGAACCATGTCCTTGGAAAATGGGAGAAAAAGGCTAAAACCGTAAAAGAATGTGATATGATAGAGATAAAGGATAAGACAAAATGCATGGGATGCTACGGCTGCGTTAATAAATGCCCGGTTAAATGCATCACCATGGAGGATGACGAGGAAGGTTTCTGGTATCCAAAGGTAGATGAGGAAAAGTGCATAAAATGCGGATTGTGTAATAGGGTATGCCCTATAGAAAATCTAAGGCCTATAACAAATACAGGAACGAGGGCCTTTGCGGTATATCATATAAGTGAAGCAATGGTAAAGCTCAGCTCATCAGGGGCAGCCTTCACAGCACTCGGAAATCATATATTAAATAAGGGCGGAGTAGTCTTTGGCGTACAGATGGCAGAAGAATTTGAAGCAAAAGAATCAAAGATACGCGTAAAAAAAGAAACGTTAAAGGCGGATAAACAGCTTCTAATGGAAGAAGCAGGAATAAGTGAGGAAAAGGAATTAGCTTCTGACATAATAAATTCAGAAGGAAAAATCCTGGTAACTAATTATTCAAAATATCTCGGCAGATATAGAAAATCAAAATATGTACAGTCAAGAATAGGCGAAACCTATAAGCAGTGTGAAGATCTTCTTAAAAAAGGAGAGCTGGTGTACTTTTCATCAAACCCATGTCAGGTAGCAGGATTATTGGCATATCTGGGAAAGAATTATGAAAATCTCTATACCCAGGACATAATATGCCATGGAGTACCATCGCCACTTGCCTTAAAACACTATATTAAATATAGAGAAAATGTAGAAGGAAAAAAGGCAGTGGCAATAAATTTCAGAAGCAAATCGCGCGGATGGAAGCCATATAGCTTTGACATAGAATTTGAAGACGGAACTCATTACAATAAAGCAGGAGGAGTAGATCCATATCTAAGAGCCTTCTGGAAGAATGCAACGCTGCGTCCGGCCTGCTTTGACTGCAAGTTCAAGACAACAACACATAACAGCGATTTTACCCTTGCAGATTTCTGGGGGGTAGAAGAATTCTATCCGGAGCTTTATCATAAAATGGGAACTTCGCTGGTACTGACACATACACAAAGAGCAGCAGAACTATTAGAAAATGTATATAAATCAGGAAAGATAAATATGACAGAGGTAGATCCGGCAGTAGCGCTTAAGAAGAATGCCTCCATTAGACATCCATCTAAAAAGAAAGAAGGAAGGGATGAATTCATAGTATCCTTAACTGATGACAATTTTGTAGATGTTCTTGCAGCATATGAAGAAAAGAACAAGCCGCTGCAGTAAATAACGGCATGTTGAAAAAGGCTAAACGGCCTTTGCCGCAAATAGCAGTATGTGAATAAATGCAGTCTCTGCCGCAAGTGGCAGTGCGTGAAGAAAAACAGCTTTGCAGCAAATGGCAGAATGAGCAGAAAAGGCGAGTTTAAACTAAAAGAGTAAGAGCAAAGAAAAAAATTAAAAAAAATTAAAAATAGTACTTGACAAAACAAAAATGAAGTGATAAAATCTAACACGCTGTCGCAAAAAGCAGCGTGTTAATTTATTAGCAGAAACTGGTTATTATAGCATCTTTTAAAGAAAAATGTTTTGAAAAAACTTGAAAAAAATAAAAAAAGTGCTTGACAAATAAAACTAGATGTGTTAATATGATTAGGCTGTCGCTGAAACGAACAGCACAAACGAACATTGATAACTTAATAATGAAACAACCTTGAAAATTCCAAATAAATTTCGTTCAGCAATGAACAAATCGAATGGAAACATTCAGAATCTGA
>OMXJ01000006.1 GCA_900315015.1 uncultured Eubacteriales bacterium
AGATTCTGAATGTTTCCATTCGATTTGTTCATTGCTGAACGAAATTTATTTGGAATTTTCAAGGTTGTTTCATTATTAAGTTATCAATGTTCGTTTTTTATTTGCTGTCTTTTTTCGCGACAGCCTAATCATTTTAACACATCAACTTTAGTTTGTCAAGCACTTTTTTAATTTTTTTTGCTGACCTCGTTTTTGTGTTTGCTTACACTTGTATCATGCAAGCCTTGATTTTGCTGCTTCGTGAAGCGACAACGTGTGAGATTTTATCACACCTCATTTTATTTGTCAAGTACTTTTTTCAAAGTTTTTTGATTTTTTTTCAAACCGCTTATTTTTACAAATTTTAGGATTGAAAATTGACAAAAATGAGAACGGAGAAAGCGGGATTTGAACCCGCGCGCCGCGTTAGCGACCTACACCCTTAGCAGGGGCGCCTCTTCAGCCTCTTGAGTATTTCTCCAGTTTCTGAATTAAATATATGATATTTAATTGTATATTTAATAATATATTGCACTTTAGTGAGATAGAACTTAGAAAAACTACATTCGAAAAAATCTAGAATCTTTTGAAGCTAAACCTTTAGAAATATCAGTATGTCTTATTCTGTCGTCATTGTTCGACGTGCTTAAGTATTATAACAAAACATTTTATTTATGTCAACTACTTTTTTCTTTATTTTTCGCTCTAAACGCCTTATTTTTCTCATAAAACACAATATATGGTGTATGAATTTTAAGTCCACACACCATATATTTGAATATTATTTTTTTTAATTATCATCTATTTCAAGCTCTACCGGGCAGTGATCAGAACCAAATATATCTGAATGTATCTTTGCCCCCTTTAGCTTATCCTTTAGTATTTCTGAGGTAAGAAAATAGTCTATGCGCCAGCCTGCATTCTTTTCTCTTGCTTTAAATCTATAAGACCACCATGAATATGCACCTTCTAATTCCGGGTAGAAATATCTAAAGGTATCTATAAAGCCTGCATCTAAAAGCTCTGTAAATTTATTTCTTTCTTCATCGGTAAAGCCTGCATGCTTTCTATTGGTCTTTGGATTCTTAAGATCTATTTCCTTATGAGCGCAGTTTAAGTCTCCGCATGTTATTACAGGCTTTTTCTTTTCTAATGACTTTAAATAATTTCTATATGCATCATCCCATCTTCCCCTATATTCAAGTCTAGATAGATCTTCCTTTGAGTTTGGTGTATATACACATACTAAATAAAATTTCTCATATTCTGCACATATTACTCTTCCCTCATGATCAAATTCATCTAGTCCCATATCGTATGTTACTGATATAGGCTCCTTCTTTGTAAATATTGCTGTTCCTGAATATCCCTTTTTTTCTGCATAATTAAAATATGTCTTATAGTCATATTTTGCATCTAATTCAAATTGTCCCTCTGATATTTTTGTCTCTTGAAGACATATTACATCTGCATCCATTTTTTCTATTGATTCATAAAAGCCCTTTGTTAAACAGGCCCTTATTCCATTTACGTTCCAGGATATTAATTTCATTTTTTTCTCCTTGTATAAAAGTATAGTCCTTTCCTGTAGAATATTCTACAATTATAGAAAGGACTATTACTTATTTATTGTATTATTTTTAAGCCGTAAAACCACATTCCTTTAGATATGTGGTAGTTTACTTTAATTATCTTCAGGATTTTCTGTACCATCCTCTGAATCTTCATCAAATTCTTCCTCTGATTCATCTTCACCCTGCTCCTGCTTATCCTTTAATGCTCTTTCAATAAGCTTTTCAATTTCTGTATCGCTTATGTCTTCTTCATCAGATACATTCATTTCTTCAGAGCTTTCTTCTTCCTTTATGCCATTTCTTTCTGCTTCAGCATATTCAGGATCATTTAAATCAGCTTCTTCTCCTTCAGTAACTGGTCCATCCTCTTCCTTCAGCTCATTTGAGAGATCTTCAATCGTCTTATCATCACTCATTTTTTCTCTCACCTTTGTAAAGCTTGCTATCTTTGTATTTTCTGTATCAAGATTCATAAGCTTTACGCCAGTTGTAATTCTGCCGCTTATATTTATTCCATCAACTGGAGTTCTCATAATTGTTCCTTCAGTATTGATTATCATTATTTCATTATCATCACTTACTGCCTTAGCACCCACAAGAACACCTGATTTTTCTGTAATCTTATAACACTTAAGTCCCTTACCGCCTCTGAACTGAGGTTTAAATGCCTCTATAGGTGTACGCTTTCCAAGTCCGTTTTCAGAAATAAAGAGCATATTATTACCCTGCACGTCAAGCTGCATTGCCACTACTTCATCATCATCCGTAAGTGTAATGCCCTTTACGCCCATTGCACTTCTTCCTGTTGAACGAACGTCCTTTTCATTAAAGCGTATGCACATTCCGTTCTTTGTAACAATAAGAACATCTCTTTCTCCGTTAGTAGCCTTTACCTCTATCAGCTCATCATTATCGCGAAGACTGATTGCTATTAATCCCTTCTTCCTGATATTGAAATATTCTGATAGCTTTGTCTTCTTTACCAGACCGCTCTTTGTAGCCATAATAAGGTATCTCTTATCTACATCCTCCTTATAGGCTATCATTGCAGTTATCTTCTCATCACTAGCAATATTTAAAATATTTACTATTGCTACTCCTCTTGAAGTTCTTGAGAAATCAGGAATTTCATACGCCTTTATTCTATATGTCCTTCCCTTATTTGTGAAGAACATGAGATAATGGTGGGTTGTGGTCATAATGAGATCCTCAATATAATCATCCATTATCGTATTCATTCCCTTTATTCCCTTGCCGCCTCTATGCTGGCTCTTAAAATTGTCAGTAGACATTCTCTTAATATAGCCTAGCTTTGTAAGTGCAATAACGGTGTTTTCGTCTGGAATAAGATCTTCATTTTTGATATCTGTATAATCGTATTCTATCTTTGTACGTCTCTCGTCACCGTATTTTTCCTTGATTGCAAGAATTTCAGTCTTAATAACATCTAAAAGCTTATTTTCATCTGCAAGTATTTCCTTGTAAATAGCCATCTGCTTCTGAAGATTATCATACTCATCCTTTATCTTATCTCTTTCAAGATTAGTAAGGGCCTTAAATCTCATGTCAAGGATTGCCTGAGCCTGAGGATCGTCAAGAGAAAATCTTCCCATGAGTCTTTCCTTAGCTTCAGCAGTAGTTTTTGAACTTCTGATAATATTAATTGTCTCATCAATATTATCTATTGCAACAAGATAACCTTCAAGTATATGAGCTCTTTCAGCTGCCTTATTAAGATCATACTGGGTGCGTCTTCTTACTACATCCTCCTGATGCTTTAAATAAAGCTTTAAAAGCTGCATAAGTGTAAGTATCTTTGGCTCATTATTAACAAGAGCAAGATTTATTACACCAAAAGTGTCCTGAAGCTGAGTATGCTTATAAAGCTGATTTAAGATAATTCCTGCATTTACATCTCTTCTCAGCTCTATTACAATTCTCATTCCCTCTCTGTCTGATTCATCACGAAGTCCTGTTATTCCATCTATCTTCTTCTGATGAACGAGGTCTGCTATATTCTTTATAAGATTTGCCTTGTTTACAAGATAAGGCAGTTCTGTAACAACAATTCTTGTCTTACCATTGTTCATGGCCTCTATTTCTGATACGGCCCTGACAGTGATTTTTCCTCTGCCAGTGCTATAGGCCTGCATTATTCCCTGCCTTCCCATAATTGTAGCACCTGTTGGGAAATCAGGTCCCTTTATATACTCCATTACTTCTTCTAGAGTTGTATCAAGACCTTCTTTTTTATTGTCTATTACCTTTACTACGGCATTTATTACCTCTCCAAGATTATGAGGAGGCATATTTGTAGCCATACCTACTGCAATTCCTGTTGTACCATTTACAAGGAGATTAGGTATTCTTGATGGAAGAACAACTGGTTCCTTCTCAGTTTCATCAAAGTTAGGTACAAAATCAACAGTGTCCTTATTGATATCAGTTATCATCTCAAGAGATATCTTTGAAAGACGTGCTTCTGTATAACGCATTGCAGCTGCACCATCACCGTCTACTGAACCAAAATTTCCATGTCCATCAACTAGGGTATATCTGGTATTCCATGGCTGCGCAAGTACTACAAGCGCTCCATAAATAGAGCTGTCTCCATGAGGATGATACTTACCCATGGTATCTCCGACAATACGCGCACACTTTCTATGAGGCTTATCCGGATAATTACCAAGCTCTACCATTGCATAGAGAATTCTTCTTTGAACAGGCTTAAGTCCATCTCTTACATCAGGAAGTGCTCTTGATGCAATAACGGACATGGCATATTCAATATAAGATTTTTCCATGGTCTTTTTAAGATCGACCTCATCTATTTTATCAAAAATATGTTCATCCATCTATTATTTCCTTTTCATAAAACAAAATCATCAGATATCTATATTCTTTGCATATTTTGCATTTGTTATGATAAATTCTCTTCTAGGTTCTACAGCATCTCCCATTAGAGTATTAAAAGTCATATCAACATCTGATTCATTATCCTGATCTGCAGATACTCTAAGAAGGGTTCTTGTTTTAGGATCCATAGTAGTTTCCCAGAGCTGTTCTGGGTCCATTTCTCCAAGTCCCTTATAACGCTGAACCTTATTATTTCCATCTCTGCCTATCTGAAGCATTATTTCATTTAGCTCATCGTCATTATAGGCATACCACACCTTACCTGATCTTTCTACCTTGTAAAGAGGTGGCTGTGCAAGATATACATGTCCCTGCTTAATAAGCTCTGGCATGAATCTGTACAAGAAGGTAAGCATAAGAGTAGCTATATGAGCACCATCTACATCGGCATCTGTCATAATTATTATTTTATTGTAACGAAGCTTTGAAATATCAAAATCTTCATGTATGCCAGTTCCGAAGGCGGTAATCATTTCTTTTATTTCTTTATTTTCAAAAATCTTATCTATTCTTGCTTTTTCTACGTTTAATATTTTACCTCTAAGCGGAAGTATTGCCTGAGTAGCTCTAGTTCTAGCACTCTTTGCTGAACCTCCGGCAGAATCTCCCTCTACGATAAATATTTCACAGTTCTCTGGATTTTTATCTGAACAATCAGCAAGCTTTCCTGGAAGAGCAGCATCCTCTAATGCAGTCTTTCTTCTGGTAAGATCTCTTGCCTTTCTTGCTGCATCTCTTGCTCTTTGAGCAAGAATTGCCTTGTCGCATATTATCTTTGCAACAGCTGGATTTTGCTCAAGGAAATATGTAAGCTGCTCAGTAACTACTGATTCTACAGCTGCTCTAGCTTCAGAATTACCAAGCTTTTGCTTGGTCTGTCCTTCAAACTGAGGCTCGGATATCTTGATTGATATAATGGCAGACATACCCTCTCTTATATCTTCTCCAATGAGAGGACTATCATTTTCCTTTATGAATTTCATCTTCTTTGCATAGTTATTAAAGGTCTTTGTAACTGCATTCTTAAAACCTGTATAATGAGTTCCTCCTTCTGGAGTAACAATATTATTTACAAACGAGAAAGTACTGTCATTATAGCTATCATTATGCTGCATGGCAACCTCTACCTCTATGTCATTCTTATTGCCAGCACAATAAATTATATCATTATAAAGAATTGTCTTATTTTTATTTAAATAAGCAACATACTCCTTTATTCCTCCTTCGTAGTGGAAGGTCTTTAACTGCTTCATTCCCTCTCTTTTGTCTTCAAGAGTAATTTTCAAAGCCTTTGTAAGAAAAGCTATTTCACGAAGCCTTGTTTTTAATGTCGCAAAATCATATTCTGTATCTTCGAAAATTGTAGCATCAGGCTTAAAGGTTACTGTAGTTCCATTTCTATCACTATCTCCTACCTCTTCAAGCTTAGTAATAGGCTTTCCCTTCTCAAAACGCTGAGTATATTTTTTTCCTTCTCTTTCAACTGTTACTTCAAGCCATTCTGAAAGCGCATTAACAACAGATGCACCTACACCATGAAGTCCACCTGATACCTTATATCCTCCGCCTCCGAACTTACCGCCGGCATGAAGAATTGTAAATACTACCTCTACAGTAGAAATACCCTTCTTTTTATTCTTTTCTACTGGAATTCCACGACCATTATCTACAACAGTTATGGAATTATCCTGGTTAATTGTCACGTTTATTTCTGTACAAAAACCAGCCAACGCTTCATCTACGGAATTATCTACTATTTCATAAACTAAATGATGCAGTCCTCTTAGCGAGGTAGTTCCAATATACATACCTGGTCTTTTTCTAACAGCCTCTAATCCTTCAAGAATCTGAATCTGATCTGCACCATATTCCTGATCTTTGTCAGTATGAGTTATCTTATCAAGATCAACTGATTCTCCATAGTCAATATTCTCAAGACCTGAATCATCAATGTCAATTACTCTTGTCTTATTCTCATCATCCTCAGAGCCATCAAAACTATCTACTGATTCATTTTTATTGGCACTATTTTCAGCTAGATTCAATAAATCCTTATCCTTGCTGTTATCTTCATAATATAGCATCACTACCTCCGGTTCTATTATCCTTGTGACAAGTGTTATTCTCTACCCTGAATACATTATCAGTATTCAATCTTCCGCTTACAAATTCCTCTAGACCAGTACAGGTTATAAAGGTCTGCATATCACTTATGCTGTCTAAAAGATTTGTCTGTCTGCTTCTATCTAGCTCTGATAAAACATCATCAAGCAAAAGAATAGGCAGTTCTCCCGTTTTTTCAGTTACATACTTTATTTCTGCAAGCTTTAATGACAAAACGCATGAACGCTGCTGTCCCTGCGAAGCATATTTTCTTGCATCATTACCATTAATCAAAAATATAAAATCATCCCTATGAGGGCCTGAAGAAGTAGATTTTAAAACTATATCCTTATCCGAATTTTCCTTAAGGACATTAATAAAATTTTCTTCAGTAACATCTGGAGCATATTCAATTTTTAATTCTTCAAGACCATTAGATATCTTGCTATGAATTTCTTTGGCATATGAGCATATTTCATCTATAAAGCTCCTTCTTGCCTCTATGATAGGACCGCCATACATGACTAACTGTTCGTCCCACACGGACAAAGTATCCTTTGTTCTTGGATTCTGATATCCAAAGGAAGCCTTTAATTCTTTTAGAAGATTATTCCTTTGTTCTAGAACTTTATTATAAGATGCATAATTATGCATATAAATTGCATCAAGCTGACAAAGCTCTAAATCTAAGAAGCGCCTTCTTAGAGCAGGTCCCTCCTTTACCATAAGGAGGTCCTCCGGAGAAAATGATACTACATGTATCATGCCAAGATAATCTGTAGATTTTCTGATCTGCATGCCATCCACGTAAAGCTGCTTAGCTTTACCAGATCTTAGATGCATATCTATTTTATGTACTATATCTGCTTTTTCGGCATACAATCTGATATGAGCTTCATCCCTTCCGAAACGGATTATGTCCTTATCCCTGCTTCCTTTTTGTGATTTTGTGGTAGAACCTAAATATATTGACTCAAGAATATTAGTCTTTCCATTAGCATTCTGCCCTGAAAAAATATTTACTCCATTTGAAAATTCAGCTTTCAAAGTTTCAAAATTTCTAAAATCACTCAATTCTATGCTTTTTATAATCATACTATTCTATCTTTAGTGTTTTTCCATCATATTCAACTACATCGCCAGGAACTAATTTTCTTCCTCTGCGTGTATCGACTTCACCATTTACAGTTACTTCACCATTTTGTATAACGAGCTTCGCTTCTACACCATCGTCTACATAGCCTGCTACCTTAAGTGCCTGTCCAAGCTTTATGAAGTCATCATGAATTTTATAGCTGTCCATATTTTCGTCCTTTTTTAGTTAACATTGATATTAATTGGCAAAATAAGGTAAATATACACTTCATTAGCATCCTTTATGAAGCATGGAGCCTTAGAATTAATAAAATACATGTCTACCTTTTCGTCTGTAATTGCATTAAAGGTTGAAATAAGATAATCTGGATTAAAACCTATCTCAATATCCTTACCATTTTTTTCAATTTCAAGATTTTCCTCGAACTTACCCTTGCTACCATTCATGGTAATTAGAACGTTACCATCAGTAACATTTAAAATAACAGGACGTTTTTCAGAATCAGAAACTACAAGCTTAGTTCTCTGAATGCAGCTAGCTATGCTCTGCTTATCTACTATGATGTGAGTTTCATAATCATCTGAGAGCATCTGTTCAACATTGAAATACTTACCTTCTATAAGTCTTGAAATTATAGTAGTATCATCGAATTCGAACATTGCAGAATTAGCACCGATATATACAGATACCTTTTTATCGTCATCAGTAGACAATATTGATGCAATATCATCCATTGATTTTGCAGGTATTATTATCGAACTATTCTCATATTCTTTATCAAGAGTTACATTTCTGATTGCAATTCTATGTCCATTTAAAGCAGATAATCTAAGAGTTGAAGGAGCAACGATCTTGAAGGATTCACCTGTCATCATATCTCCATTTCCATTCTTAGATGCTGCAAAAGAGGTCTGACCAATGGCTGTCTTTAATGCAAGCTGTGAAATTTCAATAGGATTTGACTTATTTAACTTTGTAGGAAAAGGAAATTCATCTGCAGAAGTAACATTAATTTCAAATTTTCTGTCGCTGCTGTCTGAAATAGTTGCCTTTGATCCAGAATTATACTCTATTGTTATATTAGTATCTGGTAAACTCTTAATTATATTCTGGAATAAATTGGCAGTTAATTCAATTCTATCTACTGAATTATTTTCAATGATTTCGCCGCTAATGATAGTTTCAATTCCAAGTTCCATATTATTAGCAACTAATCTTATGTCATTATTCTTTGTATCTATTACTATACATTCCATGTTTGGATCAGATGATTTTGGTGTTACTGCTTTAGATGCAATTTGGATTCCCTTTAAAAGTTCCTTTTGTCCACAAATGATTTTCATTTTGAAATTGCTCCTTTGATTTTTCTTTTTTTATTTTTTTTAATAGTAATTTTTAGTAGCCGTAGCATTAGGGGCCGTTTATATGTTCATAAGTGGTTTAATGCCTTAAAAATAGCGTTTTACAAAATGTTTACAGAGATGTTGATTCGATCTGTAAAATGTGTTTATTGCTGTTTATAAAAAAATCGGCCTAAAAACTTATCCACGGGTTTGTTGATTAGGAAATTAGATGTGTATATAAACTGTGGATAAAATAGTTGCAGTTTCTTCTTATATATATAAGTAAAATTCTAGTTGATATTTTGTGATTTATTCTCACGAGGAAGAATTATATTTGAAAGCTGGTCAATATCATTCTGTAAAAGTGGATCAGATTTAAGCTCACTTTCGATTTTATTGATTCCATGTAATACAGTTGAATGATCCTTATTCATTTGTCTTCCTATATCAGTAACTGAAAGGTTGGTAAATTTCTTGCAAAGGTACATTGCAATCTGTCTAGGATTAGCAATATTTCTGCTTCTGTTAGTTGATACTATGTCCTTAGGTGAGATTTTGAACTTATCAGCAACAGTATCTACTATGAACTGTACAGTAATTACCTTTTTATTAGAATCTGGAGAAATATAATCCTTTAATGCTTCTTCAGCAAGAGAAAGATTAATTTCAGTCTTCTTTAGCTTGGATAATGCTGTACATTTATTTAGAGCACCTTCTAATTCTCTGATATTTGATTTTATATTATTAGCTATGTACTTTAATACTTCATCGTCTATTTTATGACCGTCTATGTCTTCCTTCTTTCTAAGGATTGCCATTCTGGTCTCATAATCTGGCTTTTGAATATCTACAGTAAGGCCACTTTCAAATCTTGATTTAAGTCTTTCCTCAAGAGTGATCATATCCTTTGGTGGTTTATCTGATGATATGACGATCTGCTTCTTATTTTCATATAAGGTATTGAAGGTGTGGAAAAATTCTTCCTGGGTACTTTCCTTTCCTATAATGAACTGAATATCATCTATAAGAAGTACATCTACGCTGCGGTATTTTTCTCTAAATTCAGTAGGTGTTGCAGATGAAGTCTTAGATCCATTATTTCTGATTGCTTCAATAAGCTCGTTTGTAAATTTTTCACTAGTAACGTATGCTACCTTAGCATCAGGGTTATGATCTAGAACAAAATTTGCAATTGAATGCATAAGGTGTGTCTTTCCAAGACCAACTCCTCCATATATAAATAAAGGATTGTATGAGGTACCAGGTGCTTCAGCTACAGCAAGTGCTGCGGCATGAGCCATATTGTTGTTTGGTCCGGTAACAAAGGTATCGAAGGTATAGGTAGTATTAAGTGAAGAATAAATATCTCCCTTAGGTCTTTCCTTCTTTACTTCCTTATCATTTTCAACTGAAGACTGCTTGAGCTCTTCATTTATCTGACTTTTTAAGACAAAGCTTATGTCATATTTATGATCCATTACTGCACATATGGATGTTTTTAAATTTTCACTATACTTCTTTATGATATGATCTAAACTATTAGATCCGATTATTTCATCATTGACCACAATAGTAACAATATCATTTTTTAATGAATAAGGTGAAAGAGGTTTGATCCATGTACGGTATGAAACCTCTGACATTTCAAATTCTGATTTTAGAAAATCGGTTATTTCGTTCCAGTTATCCTGAATGTTTTTGATGTTTGATTCCATAACTTTTCTCCATTATTAATACACAAAAAACTAATTCACATAGAAGGAAAAGTAATTTGTGCGCAAAACTCCGTGAATTATATCATATAACATTTTCAGTTTTTTTGCAAGTGTTTATAAAATATGACTTTTTTGAACGAAAGGTAATAGTTATCAACAAATTAATTGTTAAAAATTAGATAATCAACAACCTGTTTATAATAAATTAACTTTTGAAAGTATTAAGAATTGGACATTTAAAACGAGTAATAAAATGAATATAAAGTAAAGTTATGCACAACTTATCCACAATTTGTGGATAAGTTGATAATATTTTGGGGATATAATGGCACTATTTTCTTCTATAACAATATGTTTTGTGGGTAACTATGAAAAATTTTAAAATTTTGGTTGACTTCTTGCAATAAATGAAGTAGAATATATGATGTTTTTGTGACTTTACTTAAAATGATAAAAGGAGGAATTCTATCATGTGGATGACATATCAGCCAAAGAAGAGACAGAGAGCTAAGGTTCATGGTTTCAGAAGCAGAATGAGCACAAAGGGCGGAAGAAAGGTTCTTTCAGCAAGACGCGCTAAGGGTAGACATAAGCTTACAGTTTAATTATAAGTCTACTATTTGTCCGTAGGTAGGCTAGCATAACATAATTATATTTGTTCTGCCAGTCTTTCCTAAAGGACCAGACCTTAAAGGTTAAATATGAAATATAGTTTAAAAAATTCGAGAGAGTTTTCCAGAGTTTATGAGAATGGCCGTCATAGAGCGAACGGTCTGCTTGTCGTACATGTTCTTACATCTAGTAGTGATGTAAATGTAGATAATAGCGAAGAATTAAAGGACAAAAATGTCAGGCTTGGCATTTCTGTCAGCAAAAAAGTGGGTAATAGTGTTGTAAGACACAGATTAACAAGGTTAATACGAGAAAGCTTTAGGAAAATTAAACCGGAAATATCCGTTTCATGCGACATAGTAGTTGTCGCAAGGATGAGCGCTAAAGGGAAAAATTACTTTGAAATCAACGAAGCTTTGGTAAAGCTTCTTAAATCACACAGAATAATATAAATGACATGAAACGTTTTTTTATAGCATCTATTAGATTTTACAGGAAATATATTTCAAGGTTAAAGGGTAGGAGTACGTGTAGATTTACACCTACCTGTTCTCAGTATGCAATCGAAGCAATAGAAAAATATGGCGCAGTGAAAGGTGGCCTTCTTGCATTATGGCGCATTTTAAGATGCAATCCATTTTGTAAAGGAGGCTATGATCCTGTGCCATAATTTTATTTTTGTCAGGGAGGAATAAATTTGACACCGTTTACGTTTATTTTAACACAGGAAACAGGATGGCTTTCGCCAATTGCTAAGTTATTTGGTTTTATAATGAATGCCCTATATGAATTCCAGGAGCTTTTTGGAATTCAGAAATTAGCAGTTTGTATAGTTTTGTTTACAATAGTCACAAAAATGATAATGCTGCCGCTTCAGATAAAGCAGCAGAAATCTACTAAGCTTCAGGCTTTAATTTCACCTGAAATTGCAGAAGTTCAGAAGAAATATGAAGGAAAAAAAGATACTGATTCGATGAGAATGCAGCAGGAAGAAATTCAGGCTGTATATGACAAGTATGGTACTAATATGATGAGCGGATGTTTGCCTCTTCTTATAACCTTGCCGGTTATCTGGGGAATGTACCGTGTAATTTATGCAGTACCAGCCTATGTTCATGATATTTATCAAATGTATGCATCAGTTGCTAAAAATATCATGGAAGTAGATAATTATGCTACACCTATTCTTTATTTTGTAAGTCAGAATAACCTCATGGTACGTACAATTAAGCAGTTCTCTGAGGTTAATGCAACAGGAACACTTACTTTAAATCATCTTATTGATACTCTCTATGCTTTTAATACCAGTACATGGGAAAAATTCCAGGACGTTGGTTCTTGGATAGGAAGTGTCCCAGCCTGGCTTGAAACAGCTAATACTGATGGCGTAAAGATTATGGGATTATCCGTTGGTGAGAGCTTAAAGGCTTGTGATGCAAGTGCATTTACATCTGCTGTTAATTCAATTGGTAGTAATATTACTCAGATAATTAGTGTAAATGGATTGTTTGCAGGATTAAACATTCTTGATAATTCAGGTTGGAAATTCCCGGGTATAATAATACCTCTTGCTTCAGGTCTTACAACAATACTTCAGACTAAGCTTGTTCAGGTACCTAAGAAGGATGAAAAGAAGAAATCAAATGAGCCTGATCCAACTGCTCAGACAATGAAGGCAATGAATTATTTCATGCCAATCATGTCAATTATCTTCTGTGCTACAATGCCTATTTGTGTAGGTATTTATTGGATTTTCAGCTCAGTTATCAGTACAATTCAGTCATTATGCATCAATAAGTATATTGATAAAGTAGGTGTTGATGCCATAATTGCAAAGAATGTTGAAAAGCTTAAGAAGAAGAGAGAAAAGTATGGTATTGTTACAGGTAATCAGACAGCAAGTGTAGCAAAGCAGAATACTAAGAATATCGAACATCCTTATACATCTAGCAACAGTAATTCAATTACTAAGTATGCTGGAGGATATAAGAATAATAGCAAAAATGAAAATTCGTCAGAAACATCTAATAATAGTACAAAGTATAAGGCTGGAAGTATTTCATCATATGCAAACTATTTTAGTGGTGATGACAAAAATAAAAAATATAAGAAGTAATTTTTATTCGCAGAAAGGAATAAAATGGCTGATTTTAGAGAATTTACAGGAAAAACTGTAGAAGAAGCAATTGCAAATGCAGTTGCAGAATTAGGGATTGATAAGAATAGCATTCAGTTTGAAATAGTTGAACATGAATCAAAGGGCTTTCTTGGAATTGGAAGCAAGCCTGCTAAGATAAAGGTGACAGTTGAGACTAAGGAAGCTTCTGAAGAAGTAAAGGAAGCAGAAAAGGTTGAAGTAGTTGAAGTTAAGACAGAAGTAAGCTCAGAGGAAGAGGCAAAGGAAGAAGAGTCAGATGATGATTTCCATGCTGAGGATGCAGATGAGTCAGAAGAGGCTTCTGAGAAAAATAGCGGTGAAAAGAATTCACAGGAAGATATTGATAAAGCAATAGCTGAAGCAAAGGTATTCATTTCTAAGGTTCTTGGAATTATGGAAATTACAGCAAACATTGAGGCTGTTTATTCTGAAGAGGATGCAACTATTAATGTAAACCTTGTAGGTGATGACATGGGTGTTCTCATTGGTAAGAGAGGTGCTACTCTTGATTCACTTCAGTACCTTACAAGCCTTGTTGTTAATAAGGGAACTAAGGAATATATAAAGGTAAAGCTTGATACAGAAGATTATAGAAAGAGAAGAAAGGATACTCTTGAAAATCTTGCAAAGAATCTTGCTCAGAAGGCAAAGAGGACAGGAAAGAGCGTTTCTCTTGAGCCAATGAATCCTTATGAGAGAAGAATTATCCATTCAGCTCTTCAGGCAGATAAGTTTGTTGAAACTCACAGTGAAGGTGAGGAGCCATATAGAAGAGTTGTTATTACTGTAAAGAAGGGTGCTATGAATTATCGTAGAAATTCTTATGGTAATAATAGAGGATCATTCGGAAAGAAGCCTTATGGTAGAGGCGGAAATAGAGGCTTCGGAGGAAGAAAGCCTTACGGTAATAATGGTAAGTTCGAAAAGAAGTACAGTGCTAATAATGAAAATTCAAAGGATTACAGCACTGATTATAAGCGTGATTATGAAGCATATCGTGAGCAGAAGGCAGCTGAAAGAGCAGCTAATGGAGATTCTAGAGAGAAGCTCGCATCACCACTTTATAATCCATTACTTGAGAATAACAATACTGGATCAGGTGATAATGCTTAATTAAGCTGTAGTTAAGTAATAAGAAATTAGACAAAAAGCAGTTTAATAAACTGCTTTTTGTTTTATGTTAATAATTCGGATTGATCTATTTGTTTTGAAAATTATCAGTTAAATGTCGTCTAATGAGTATTTATTTGTTTAGTTAATAGAGAGGCTTTTATGTATAATACTGATACAATATGCGCAATATCAACTGCTGTATCTTCGGCAGGAATTAATATTATTAGAATAAGTGGAGACCTGGCTGTAGAAGCAGCGGATAAAATACTCGTAAAAAAGAGCGGAAAGCATTTTTTAAGTGAAGTTGATTCTCATACCATAAATCATGGGTTCATTGTTGATAAAAATGAAGGTATCATTGACGAAGTCATGGTTTCTGTGATGCGCTCTCCAAAGAGCTATACCACTGAAGATGTAGTTGAGATAAATTGCCATGGTGGAATAAGTGTTACTAAAAGTATACTTGAGGAAATTATTAATACTGGTCTGGTAAGACTTGCAGAGCCAGGAGAGTTCAGTAAAAGAGCATTTTTAAATGGAAGAATTGATCTTTCATCTGCAGAAGCAATAATGAATCTGATATCTGCGAAAAGTAAGCTTGCAGCTAGAAATTCAATTAAGCAGATGGAGGGGGGATTAAAGGAAAAAATAGATGAAATAAAGGATATTCTATTAAATGATGATGCTAGAATAGAAGCATATCTTGATGATCCTGAAAATTTAGATCTTGATGGCTTTGATGTTCAGTTAAATGATGATATCAGAAATATGAAGGAAAAGCTAATTAATCTGATTGATTCATATCAGGACGGAAAAATAATAGATGAAGGTATTAATACTGTTATACTTGGTAGACCTAATGCAGGTAAATCTTCTATTATGAATATTCTTTCAAAATCTGAGCGTTCAATAGTAACTGATATAGCAGGAACGACTAGAGACACCATCGAGGAAACAATAAGACTTGGTGATATAGTTTTAAATATTATTGATACTGCTGGTATTCATGAAACTGAGGATGTAATTGAAAAAATCGGTATTAAAAAGGCTGAAAGTAAAGCTAAGGAAGCTGATTTTTGTATAGTTGTAATAGATTCATCTGTGGGTATTGGTGAAGATGATAAGAAAATTTTTAATTTGATTAAGGATAAAAAGAGCGTTGTTCTTTTAAATAAATCAGATTTAAATGGTAATGCTCATGAAACATTACTAGAAGAAATAAGAAAAGATACTAATAGTAAGGTTATTTTTACTTCTGCTAAAAAGGGAGAGGGCTTTGATGAATTAAAGAAATACATTGAAGAAGAATTCCTTAGTGGAAGACTTAAGAATAATGATGATATTTATATCACAAATGAAAGACAGCTTTCTAATTTGAAGGAAGCCTTAAATTACATTTCTAATATTGAAAAGAGCATAGAAATGGGAATGTCAGAGGACTTCTATACTATTGACATTATGGGAGCTTATCATTCATTATCTGAAATCACTGGAGAAGATATCAGCGAAGATCTGATAAATAGGATATTCGAGAAATTCTGTATGGGTAAATAGAAAAGAGGCAGAAATGGATTATTTTTATGGAGAGTATGATGTTGCCGTTGTCGGAGCAGGACATGCTGGATGTGAAGCTGCACTTGCATGTGCAAGATTAGGATTAAATACTATTATGTTTACAATGAGCACTGACAGTATTGCCATGATGCCTTGTAACCCACACATTGGTGGTTCATCTAAGGGACATATTGTTCGTGAAATAGATGCTCTTGGCGGTGAAATGGGAAAAAATATTGACAGGACTTATCTTCAGATAAAAATGCTAAATAAATCTAAGGGTCCAGCAGTTCAGTCACTTCGTGCCCAGGCAGATAAGCAGGAATATTCCCGTAATATGAGAAATGTAGTAGAAAATCAGGAAAATCTTACTATCAAGCAGGAAGAAGTTACTGATATTATTACTGATGAAAACAACAAAATCACTGGTGTAAAAATTCTTACAGGCGGCATTTTTAATGTTAAAGCTGTAGTTTTATGCACAGGTGTTTATTTACATGCGCGCTGCATTGTAGGAGAAACAAATATTTATACAGGTCCTAATGGAACTCCTTCAGCTAATCATCTTACAGAAAGCCTTATTGAGCATGGTGTAAAAATGCTCAGATTTAAAACAGGTACTCCTGCAAGAATAGATAAAAGAACTATTGATTTTTCAAAGCTTGAAGAGCAGGGAGGAGATGAAAAGGTTGTTCCTTTTTCCTTTACTGATAAGGCTGAGGATATTGAAAAGCCGCAGGTACCTTGCTTTTTAACTTATACAAATGAGGAAACTCATAAGATAATTAGAGATAATATTTCAAGATCTCCTTTATATTCTGGAACTATTAAGGGTATTGGTCCTAGATACTGCCCATCCATTGAGGATAAGGTAATGAGATTCCCTGAAAAAAATAGACATCAGATATTTGTAGAGCCAGAGAGCCTTTATACCAATGAGACTTATCTTTCTGGAATGTCTTCAAGTATGCCAGAGGATGTACAGCTTAAAATGTATAGAACTCTTCCAGGTTTTGAACATGCTCAGATAGTTAAGCATGCATATGCTATTGAATATGATTGCATAAATCCAGATCAGTTAAAAGCATCACTTGAATTTAAAAATATTGAAAATCTGTTTTCTGGTGGTCAGTTCAATGGTAGCAGTGGTTATGAAGAAGCTGCAGGTCAGGGATTAGTTGCAGGAATTAACGCTGCAATGAAGCTTAAGAATAAAGAACCTCTTATAATTGATAGAAGTGAAGGATATATTGGCGTTTTAATAGATGATCTTGTAACTAAGGAAACTCTTGAACCATATAGAATGATGACATCAAGAGCTGAATATAGATTAATACTTCGTCAGGATAATGCTGATTTAAGACTTACCAAGAAGGGATATGAAGTAGGACTTATTTCAAAGGAAAGATATGATGCTCTTTTAGTTAAAGAAACTGAAATTGCAAAGGAAGAAGAGCGTCTTTATAATACTCAGGTAACTACAAATGCAAAAGTTCAGGAATTTCTTACAGCGCATGGATCAACTCCTTTAAAAACAGCTGTTTCTATGGCAGAACTTATTAAAAGACCAGAACTTGATTATGAAATGCTAAAAGAGCTTGATGTGAATAGACCAGAGCTTGCAGATGATGTAAAGGTAGAAGTTGAGATTAATATTAAGTATGATGGATATATCAAGAGACAGCTTCGTCAGGTTGAGCAGTTCAAAAAGCTTGAGAAAAAGAAGATTCCAGCTGATATTAATTATGATGATGTAATGTCACTTAGAATTGAAGCAAGAGATAAGCTTAAGAAATTTAGTCCTGCAAATCTAGGTCAGGCCTCAAGAATTCAGGGAGTTTCACCAGCAGATGTTTCAGTGTTACTTGTTTACATAGAGTCAAAATATAGGAGACAGCAGTAGAATGAATTCTGAAGAAGTATATATAGCAGAAGCCTTTAAAAATAAAGAAATTGAGTTAACTGAAGAACAGGTGAAGCAGTTTTATAATTATTATTCTACTTTAGTAGAATGGAATGAGAAAATGAATCTTACAGCAATCACTGATTTCAAGGATGTTGTTGATAAGCATTTCGTCGATAGCTGTGCTCCTTTGTTTAAGGATGGACCTGGAATAAAAGAAAATGCGACATTAGTTGATGTTGGAACAGGCGCAGGTTTTCCTGGACTTCCATTAAAAATAGTTCGTCCTGATTTAAAGGTCACACTTATTGATTCATTAAATAAGCGAATTACTTTTTTAAATGAGCTTATATTTAATATCTTAAAGCTTACTGATATTAATGTATATCATTTAAGAGCAGAAGAAGCAGGACGTAATGTAAATTATAGAGAAAAGTTTGATTATGTTGTTTCAAGAGCTGTTGCAAATCTTCAGACACTTAGCGAATATGATATTCCGTTTCTTAAGACTGGAGGAATATTTATTTCCTATAAAATGATAAGCGAAACTGATAATGAATTAACAGCAGCAAAAGCATTTTCAATTTTAAATTCAAAGCTATCTTTAAAGTTTAAATATAAAATAGAAGGATCAAATGATTTGAGAATTCTTTATTATATTTCAAAAAAAGGAAATATTTCAAATAAATATCCACGAGCTGGTGGTAAACCATCATCAAAACCATTGTAATTTGTGGATAAGTTTGTTTATAGTTTAAATTTTTGTTGATAAAAAATCAGGTGAGTGTTTAAAACAATGAACACTCACCTTTTTTTAAACTATTTATAAATTTAAGACTAAAATGGTTTATTTTGTTTTATTTTGATTATCGAGTATATTTCATATGTTCCACGTGGAACATCAATAATTAAATCAGGAAGTGAAATGTTCTACGTGGAACATCATAATTAAATAAGAGAGTAAAATGTTCTACGTGGAACATCAATAATTAAATCATAAAGTAAATGTTCTACGTGGAACATCAATAATTAAATCAAGAAATGAAAAGTTCTACGTGGAACATCAATAATTAGATTAGAAAATGAAATGTTCTACGTGGAACATTATAATTAAATCAGGGAGTGGAATGTTCCACGTGGAACATCAATAATTAAATCAGAAAATTAAAATGTTCTACGTGGAACATCAATAATTAAGTCAGGAAGTGAAATGTTCTACGTGGAACATCAATAATTAAATCAGAAAGTGAAATGTTCTACGTGGAACATCAATAATTAAATCAGAAAGTGGAATGTTCTACGTGGAACATTATAATTAAATCAGAAAGTGAAATGTTCTACGTGGAACATCAATAATTAGATCAGAAAATAAAATATTCTACGTGGAACATTGATATTTAAATACAGAAAATAATATTCTACGTGGAACATTGATATTTAAAAACAGAAAGTAATATTCTACGTGGAACATTGATATTTAAATACAGAAAGTAATGTTCTACGTGGAACATTAATAATTAAATCAGAAAGTGAATGTTCTACGTGGAACATCAATAATTAGATTAGAAAATGAAATGTTCTACGTGGAACATCAATTATTAAATCAGAAAGTGAAATGTTCTACGTGGAACATCAAAAATAAAATTAGAAAGTAAATGTTCTAAGTGGAACATCAAAAATATAATCAGGAACTGGAATGTTCTACGTGGAACATAAAAAATAAAATCAGAAAGAGAATGTTCTTTGTGGAACATCAATAATAAAGTCAGGAGTGGAATGTTCCTCGTGGAACATTAAGAATAAAAAAATGAAATAATACGAAATTTATAGCCAAAAATATAATAAGAATGCTAAAATATAACAAATTAGCGTGCTTTTTTGAAATTTTTTTTGATAATGTTGCTTTAATCTATTGGAATTTCCAAAAGTTTGTGGTAGAATATAGGGCGTAGACTTTAGTGATATTTTCTTATGAAATGTAAAATTTATAAGAAAAAATGTTCTACGTAGAACATTAAAAGGAATAGTAAGAAAAATGTTCCACGTGGAACATTAGTAAGGAATGGAGAAGAAATGGGTAAAATAATCGCTGTAACAAATCAAAAAGGCGGAGTTGGTAAAACTACAACTGCGATAAACCTTTCAGCTGCTTTGGCCATGAGAGGAATGAAGATTCTGACTATCGATTTTGATCCTCAGGGTAATGCATCAAGTGGTCTTGGAATAAATAAAGAAGAAATTGAGTATTCTACTTACGATTTAATATTAGATAACTGTGAAATAGAAGAATGTATGGTGGAGACAGAAATAAAAGGTCTTTTTGTACTTCCATCAAGCGTTGATCTTGCAGCTGCAGAAATAGAATTAATAGGTGTTGAATCTAAAGAATACATATTAAAAAAGAAGGTTGAAAATATACAGAGCTTTTTCGATTATATTATAATTGATTGCCCTCCATCACTAAATACTTTAACTATAAATGCGCTGACAACTGCTTCAGATGTATTAGTTCCAATTCAGTGTGAATTCTATGCACTTGAAGGTCTTTCCCAGCTGATGCATACAATAGATCTTGTTAAAAACAGATTGAATGAAAATCTTAAGTTAATGGGAATAGTATTTACAATGTTTGATGTTAGAACAAATCTGTCAGCACAGGTTGTAGAAAACGTAAAAGAAAATGTAGATAGTAAAATTTACGGTTCAGTTATTCCAAGAAATGTTAGATTAGCCGAGGCACCAAGTTACGGAAAGCCAATTGCACTTTATGATCCTAAATCTGCTGGAGCGAGAGCTTATGAAGATTTAGCAGAGGAAATCTTAGATGAAGACGGACTTGGAAATATACAAAATGAAATTGTTATAAAGAGTAACAAAAAGAAGAAGTAATATACGATTGAAAGGATGTAGAAAATGAAAAGAGGCGGACTTGGAAAAGGTTTGGATAAGCTTATACCAGATAAAAAAATAGCTGAGTCGGAAAATGAAAAGAAGGTTGAAGTAAAGGTAGAAAAGCAAATAGAAAAGGTAATAGTAAAAGAAAATACCGGCGAGCCATTAAGTGTGAAACTTGCTTTAATCGAGCCAAATAAAGATCAGCCTAGAAGTTATTTTGACGAGGATGCATTGAATTCTCTTGCAGATTCTATTAGAGAAAACGGTATAATAGAACCTCTTGTATTAAAGAAAAATGGAAGCAGATATATAATAATTGCTGGTGAAAGAAGATGGAGAGCTGCTAGAATAGCAGGACTAAAGGAAGTTCCATGTGTAATCCTGGACTTGACTGAACAGGCAACTTTTGAAGCAGCACTTATTGAGAATATTCAAAGAAGGGATTTAAATCCTATTGAAGAAGCAAATGCCTATAAAAAATTAAAGGAAGATTATAATTTAAGCCATGATGAAATAGCTACAAAGGTTGGAAAAAGCAGATCTGCGATTACAAATTCTTTAAGATTATTAGGTTTAAAAAAGGAAATCCAGGAAATGCTTATCCAGGAGATAATAACAGAAGGGCATGGCAAAGTATTAGCTGGAATTGAAGATTTAGATCTTCAGCTCGAAATAGCTAATGAAATTAGAGACAATAGTTTAAGTGTTAGAGAAACGGAAAAACTTGTAAATAAAAGGCTGAATGAAAAAGATTCAAAAAAGGACAAAAAGGAAGAGATAAATCAGGATCTTGAAAATGTTTATAAGGAAGCTGAAAATGAATTAAAGAGTATTTTTTCAAATAAAGTTGTTATTAAGCATAACAATAAGAATAAAGGAAAAATTACTATAGAATACTACAATGCTGATGATTTTGAGAGAATAATGAAAATAATCAAAAGCGGTGAGAGGAAGTAATAAATATGGCAACATTGCAACAATATGCGGTAGTTTTGATAATAATCGTTGCAGTAATAGAAGTTTTCGTAATAGGAATAGTATTATTTTTATTATGGAAGGTTGCAAATCTGCAGATTAAGTACAAAAAATTCATGAAGGGCAAGGAAGCTAAAAACCTTGAGGAAATTGTGCTAGGATGCATCGAGGATGTAAATACCTTCAAACAGAAGCAGAGTGAAATGAGTGAGAGAATTGATAAAAATAAGAATGAGCTAGCTGAAAAAATCGAGAAAGAACAAAAGAAGCTTGATTCTCATAGTGAAAAGGTAATAAGTGAATTAAATGGAACCTTTCAGAAGATGGCACTTACTAAGTATGATGCTTTTGGAGAAAATGGAGGAAAACTCAGTTTCTCACTTTGCATGTTAAATGAAAAGAATTCTGGCTTTATTCTCACATCTATTCATTCTAAAGAAGGTTGTTATAATTACATTAAGGAAATAATTGATAAAAATCCTATAATTATTCTCTCAGAGGATGAAAAGGAAGTATTGAATCAGGCACTTGGAAATAAGTAGTATTGTTAATTAGATTAAGGAAAGAAAAAGATATGCATGACTATTTAAGGGCATTAGGAATTGATGAAGACAGTGGTAAAAAAATCGTTACCAATATGATAAAGGAAACCAAAGACGAAATTGTTAATGGAAAGTTGTATGCAGGAATTAAAGAGCAAAAGCAGCTTGTAGAAAAAGAATATGATGTATTCTTCGATGCAGGAGTTAAATTAGTAGGTGAAACAATACCAACTAAAAATGCAAAAATGAAATTTGAAGAGGATCATTATTTTCCTTACATAACAGGTGATGAGGTTTCAATGGAGGAAGACCTTATCTTTTCGAAAAAGGTAGACACGAAAGCCTACTCGGTAATGTGCGAAGATCCAAGAGCAGGAATATCACTCGTTTTTTATCTTCAGAATGTTTTAGACTATGAGATTTATAAAAAGGATAAGCTTAAAGGCCAGGTAATGGTTTGTTTTTCAGGATTGTCATTAGAAGGAAAAATTTTGTTACCAGGAAAAACAAAAGAATTAGATTTAACTGATCCACTTAATGTAATAAAAAAGAGAGGATTAATAAAGGCTGCTAAAAATGGTGATGTTTCTGCCATGGAAAATCTCACTCTTGACGAATTAGATTTAAATACCAAGGTAAGCGAGCGTTCAATGAAGGAGGATATTTTTACAATTGTAAATACCTCAATTATGCCACATGGAGCAGAAGCAGACAGTTATAAGATACTTGGTAATATTGAAGGTTTTAAGTTAGAAGAAAATAGTGTTACAAAAAGAAAGGTATACGTACTAGATCTTGAAGTAAACGGAATTAAAATTAAGGTTGCGATTAATAAAAACGATTTAGAGGGTGAACCTTTAGTCGGAAGAAGATTTTACGGAGTGATCTGGTTACAGGGATATATAGATTTTTAAACATACCTTGAATAGATGAGTCATAAATTTGTATCAAAGATAGTAGTAATTATTACTATATGTAACAAAAATAATAATCAGTGCAAATTGCATTACTATAATAATAATCAGTGCAAATTGTATTACTATGAATAAAAAACATCGATGCAAATTATGGAAAAAAATAGAAATAATAGCAATAAGAAGGATACAGAATGCATAAAATAAAGAAATTGTTGATTTTTCTGCTTGCAGTTATTGTATTTCTGGATGTAGGGCAAGGGAATATTGTTGATATAAATGCATCTGAGGTAGCTGAAAAGAATAATGATGCTGATAATGCTCTGTGGCCGATAGGACCTGATATAGAAGCAGATGCAGCAATAGTAATGGATTGTGATACTGGAACCGTTCTATATGAGAAGGATGCATATACAGCATATTATCCAGCGAGCATAACGAAGGTATTTACAGCACTTTTAGCAGTAGAAAACTGCAGCCTTACAGAGACAGTAACAATGTCTAGAGATGCAGAAACAAAGGTAGATGGAAGTAGGATAGGTTTAGTTGCAGGAGAGCAGCTTTCATTAAAGGATGCTTTATATGGAATGCTTCTTGAATCGGCAAATGAAGTAGCGTATGCAATAGGAGAACATGTTTCAGGCTCGAACATGGAGGCTTTTGCAGAAATGATGAATGCAAAGGTAAAGGAGCTTGGAGGAGTAAATTCAAACTTTGTAAATGCAAATGGTTTACATGATGACAATCATTACACTTGTGCTTACGATATGGGACTTATCTGTGTTGCAGCGGCTCAGTATCCGGAGATATTAAAAATAGCAGGTACAAGAACCTATACGATACCACCGACAAATAAGAACGTATCAAGACCTTTAGCAAATCATCATCGTTTTATAAGAAAAACACTTAACTATGAATATGCAATAGCAGGAAAAACAGGTGGAACAGATGAAGCAAAAACGACACTTGTAACCTATGCTAAAAAGGGAGATATGACGATAGTTGCAGTCATTCTTCATGAAGCTAATGCACTTACTTCATATGATGATACAATTAAAATCTGTAATTTTGCCTTTGAAAACTACAAGGAATATAATATTCATAATAGTGAAACAACTTCTAATGAATCTATTCCATTGCTGTTTTCTGAGAATGATGAATTTGGAGCAAGTGTTGCATCATTATTAAAGATAGATTCAAGCAAAAAGGTAGTTCTTCCAAATACAGCGAATTTTTCAGACGCTGTAAAAAAGGTAAATTTAGATCCTCCGGCAGAATATGAACATGGAGACAATAATGTTGGAAATGTTACTTATGAGTACGGCGGAAAAATAGTTGGTAAAGCTGAAATATATTATTATGAGGCTGATTACCCACTGACACAAAAGGCATTTAGTGAAAAATGGCCAAGCTTCCTTATTGATCCTGGCATATATTTTCCAGTGAAGCATGCAGAGAAGGAAAAGGAAGAGGAAACTATCGTAGATGCAGGCGTTGAAATAACAAAGTCGCAGATGAGCAGTGCTAAACAAAGGGCTGTAAGAGGAAGCATCATAATAGGAGTGATAATTCTAATAGTAGGATTTGTATATTTTTACATAATTCTTCCTATTAGAAAAGAAAAATTGAGAAGAGAAAGAAGAAAAAATTTAACATTTGCAAATAAAAGATAGGAAGCGGGAAACGCTTCCTATCTTTTTACATTTTTTGTTGATGGTGTAAAAAATGCTGTTTTTTATACATTTTGGTTATATACAATCTTTTTCTTTCGCCTTGATTTTTCGGCGAAAATGGAGTATAATAAAATGATGTAGTATATTCAATGAAAAAACAAAGGTGACGTACTATGCTTAATGTGTATTTTGGTGATATGCCCGATGTTATCTACAATACGAATGTCTACTTTGACAACACATATAAAGACAGCTGGATAACAAATCCGCTTTCAAAAGAAATGATAAAGGCGGTCGACAAGTCCGATGTCATTGACGAAAGAACTATTTCAAGTCCTGTTTTTGGAAATATGAGTCCTAAAAAGCTTTCGGGCGGAGTAAAGACGCTTCTGCTTATTGCAAATGATCCTAATAAGATCTTCAACGCTTCGACCTGCGGTGATAACTGTGCGGAGTGGATATTGAAGATCGCAAAAATGAAAGAGGAACGGCATCAGAAAGTAGTTATCAATCTTCGCCACCTTATGGATTTCGGAGACGGACAATTTAAGATCAAGGTCGTCAATACCAATAAGATTGTAACTAATATGGCTGAGTTGGTTGTCGAAGCCGGAGAATTTGTGTGAGGTAGTTATGACAGGAACACATCATATCGAAGTAAAAAACAGAGATGCTGTTTTTAAGTTTGATCTTCACAGAAACATCACTATAATTCGCGGTGACAGCGGCACAGGCAAAACAACGCTTTACGAAATGATCACTGACTACACGCGGTTGTAGCAGGCAAGCGGTGTAAATCTTTCGTGTGATAAGAAATGTGTTGCTCTTACGGACAGCGATTGGAAAAATCAGCTCCGACAGTTTTCCGACAGCATCGTTTTTATTGATGAGGGTGCGGATTATCTGAAAAGCGAAGAATTTGCAGCTTCTATAAAAGCTACGGATAATTATTATGTTCTTATCACCCGCGAAAATCTGCACGAACTGCCTTACAGTGTTAACGAGATATATGAGATAAAAACCAGTGGAAAACAGCATAGCTTGAAAAGGATCTACAAATCAAATAAAAAGCATTTTTATTATGCTGCTGCGTCTGTTTCAATGGAATATGATACCTTGCTGACAGAGGATTCCAAATCCGGTTTTCAGTTTTACAAGAACTATTTCAAAGACAGCGGCATTGAGTGTTTTTCTTCGGAATCAAATTCGTCGATATTCAAGTGGCTTAAAGAAAACGGAGATAAAAAAGTGCTTGTTATTGCAGATGGTGCGGCATTTGGTGCTGAAATTGATAGAGTACTAAAGCTCGGATCAAATTCAAAATTCAGGTTGTGCCTTCCCGAATCTTTTGAATGGCTGATACTTAAATCGGGATTGGTAAAAGACAAAGATCTGAAAAACATTATTGATGATCCGTCAAGCTTTATTGAATGCTCGGAATATTTTAGTTGGGAGAATTTCTTTGAAGCGTATCTTGTCAATATAACAACTAACACGCCTGAAAATGCTCCTTTCAAGTATGCTAAGAAAGTTATTAATAAGAGTTACCTTATTGACAGCAATTCTAAAAAGATAATTGCTGAGATCCTTTGATCTTTAAACAACACCATATCAATACATTGACCGAAGCTGTGATAAGACAGAGCATTTAAAGTCGGTCTTATTTTTTTCTGCAACATCAACCAGAGAGTGCTGTCATGCTGCCATAGCTCTCGGAAAGGAATAAGATAAGTTATCGAATTTGAGGTTTCGGGCGACAAGATACAAGCGATACATATGCTGCTCGGCTACACTCACAACATAATCAATCTGAGTGATACCGAAAATCTTGTGACCGTGATGTGGGCAAATGAGGAGTTTGATCCGGGGAAGCCGGATACGTTTGGAGAAACTGTGTAGGTATTGTTTTTTTTTTTCGTTATTTAGAATTCTCTAGTATTTGAAAGGATATATATATATGGATAATACTGAAGTTTATGTTCAGACAGAAAAGAACGTTAATGAAAAATGGTCTCAAAACATTAGGACGTTATCGGTTATTTGCTCGATACTTATAATTCTAATTCACACCTATAATACAGAGCAATATGGAATCAATAACGGTGTTACTTACTGGTTAGAAATAATTATATCACAGAATCTTTCAAGAATTGCAGTTCCATTTTTTTATATTTCAAGTGCTTTTCTGTTGTATAAGAAAAAATATTCATATAAATATGTTTTGCAAACTCGTTCTCGTTCAGTATTAGTTCCATTCTTTATTTGGAATGCATTATATATGTTTTCTTTTTTCATACTTGGATTATTTGGACTGGTGGAGAATAGAGTTGTGCAATTTAGTTTTTATGATATTTTTCAAGAATTGTTTTTTTATAGGTCTAATTATACTTTTTGGTTTATATATCAACTCATATTATTAATTTTATTATATCCTATTATTTCCTATACAATAAAAGTTCTTAAAAATAAATCTATCATTTTGTGGTTAGTGATGATCATTATTTATTTGTTTTTTGGCGATTTTATCCCGTATAATGGTCCTCATTTGTTACGCTTTTCAGCATTGATCTATTATTATCTAGGTGCTATATTAGGAACACAATATTCTAATAATATGATTAATGTAACCGAAGTATTATCGAGATATAAAGCTTGGCTTTTTATTATTGGCTTAAGCCTTGGTACATTAATGTTTATATTTATTGATGTGTTAAAAATCAAGAGTTTCGTCAATTGTGACTTGATTCGTAATATATCTTTGCTATATGTTCTATATTTTATTGTTGATCACTTTGATTTATCTATCGGAGGTTGGATTTCAAAAATTACATTTTTAATATATGCAATACATCCTATTGTTTTAGAGAGTATAGAAAAGGTGTTCTTTAGAATCTTACCAAAATCATCAACCGGAGCATTGATCGATTACATAGTTGCACCAATACTTTCACTAATCTTGATTTGGATTATTACAAAAATATGGCACATTGTTTTGCCGAGAAGTTATAGGATTTGTTCTGGAGGAAGAAGTACAGTAAATAATTCCAAGTAGTGTTATTATTCATTCATATGGTTCAGATTATGACAGCGGTTGTAGCTTGACGGAGCCGCTGAAATTTTCAAACTGTTCTTATTTCTAAATATGATATTGGCATTTGAAAACTTGATTCCGTTTACCTGCAACGCAGGATGTGTGAGTAAATATTCTTAGTTTTTGCGATTAGTGATATTAGTGCTAGTGTTGTTAATTTGACTTCAACCCAACATCACATACTCTAAAAAAACAAAAAAAGAGCAGCCCACCTTCAGAACTGCTCTCAACTCCCATCACGTCCTAAAAAATCAAACAAAAATCAAACGAAAATCACACGATAGGTGCGGAAAGCCCGTAAATAAAGGCTTTTCGCACTTTGTTTATGGTTTGAATACTTCTGATATTTGGGTCTTTTAGAAAAATGATAAAATATACTTTTTTACATCTTCAATACAAACAGAGAGCTTGTCATTAGTAAATTTAACATTTATATTTGCATCGCTTAGTTTTTTATCAGAAAAATCTTTAGAATCAGCGATAAAACGTCTGCAGAGCTCGGTATATTTTGGATTTTGCTGAGAATGCTCCCTGTTTATGGCGCGTGTCAAAAGAACATAGTCATCCACGTAAATATATATTGGAATTACCTCTATGCCCTTTTTTGAATAGTAATCCTTTAATGAAAGAAAACCCGTGGGAGTTGATATAACGATATAGCTTTCCTTATCAAGCCTGATATTGTCATTTATGGCTGTAAAATAGGTCCATGGACCATAGATAGTATCATAGGTTCTCTTTTCAACTACCAGACCAGCACTTTCAAGAGCAGCAAGTCCTGCAGCGTCAGTGAAATGATATTCATTGCCTTCTTTTTCACCGCTGCGGATTGGCCTTGTAGTGTAGGTGATGAGTCTTTTTAAGGGAATAGAAGAGTCTTCAAGAATACTTTTAAAAATAGTATCCTTTCCAGATGAACTTTTTCCTATAATAACAAAAAGCTTTCCATTGCCAGATAGAGGAGCTTTTTCATTAACAGCAGAATTATTATCCATAGATTTTTCTCCTGAGGTGTCATAACCTAAATATCGTAGGCAGAATTTCTTCTGCCTCAGTCTGGTGAACCATTTAACGGAAGGCCCACTGCCTTTAGGCGGTGGGTAGTTCACATAAGCAAAAAAGATAAAGAAAAGCCACTGAATTAATTCAGTGGCCATTTCATGTTCCAGATGCGAGTCGAACGCACGACCTTTCGCTTAGGAGGCGAACGCTCTATCCAACTGAGCTACTGAAACATAGCAAATAAATTATACGCATTTAAACTAATTTTGTCAAGAAGATAAATAAAAAATGGCTGAAAATCAAGGATTTTCAAGGGTTTAAAAGATTCTCAAAAAAAATTCAAAAAAAGTTAAAAAAGTGCTTGACAAATTAATTCATCTTGTGTATAATCTTACTTGCGTCTGAGAGATAAACAAACGCAAGACAAACAAATAAGCACCTCTAGCTCAGCTGGTAGAGCACCTGACTCTTAATCAGGGTGTCCAGGGTTCGAATCCCTGGAGGTGCACACAAAGTATCAATCCTGTGATATTAGCTCCAGGATTGGTGCTTTTTTTTTGAAACTTTTACTTCTATATTGGAAGAAGATGTGATATAATTAAATTTGCGTTGGAATTAAAAGGATAAGCAAGATTTTGTGAATTACTATAGACTGCAAAGCTCTGTGGAGTAAGGCTTTATCAAGCAGAAAATTGCGTTAAGTAGATAATTGTATTAAAAAGAAAATAATAGATATAGGCAGAAATAGTTATGAGATTAAAACATATTCAGGGAAGTGAAGCTTTTATAGCAGAAAATGATTTTGTAGTTCATGAGCCAGAAAAGATGGCAGGAAAATGGAAGGATTATTTCGGGAACGAAAAGCCTTTATATATAGAAATCGGAACTGGAAAGGGTCAGTTCGTAAATCAGCATGCGCTTAGAAATAAGAATAATAATTATTTAGGAATAGAGCGTTATGACAGTGTTCTTATGAAGGCAGTAAAAAAGGCGCAGGAGCTTCAGACTGAAGATAAAAATCTTGGCTTTTTAAGCTTTGATGCAAAGGATATTACTGAAGTCTTTGCTAAGGGAGAGGTAAAGGTAATCTATCTGAATTTTTCAGATCCATGGCCAAAGAAGAGGCATGCAAAAAGAAGACTTACCTCGCCGGTTTTCCTGGAAAAATACAAGCAGATTCTTTCAGAAGACGGACATATAGAATTTAAGACAGATAATGTTGATTTGTTTGATTATTCCTTAGAGAGCTTTAAAGAAAATGGATTCGAGCTCTCAGAGGTCACAAGGGACCTTCATAATAGTGAATATTCCGAAGGCAATATAATGACTGAATATGAAGAAAAATTTTCAGGAGAAGGAAAGCCTATTATGAGGTTATCTGCAAAGGTAATTAGATAAAATGGCTGGATTTGAAGAAGTAATAGAAAGAAAGACTATTGTCAGAGCATTAGAAAATGCAGCAAAAAATGAAAAGGCTTCGCAGGGATATTTATTTTATGGACCTGAAGGAGTTGGAAAAAAATTTATTGCTGAAATATTTGCGCAAATGATAATAACCAGGGGGCTTCCGATAGAAGGACCAATAAAGGATATTATCCATGTAACGCATGAAAAAGAAACTCTTATTTCTGTAGATGAGGTAAGAGAGCAGATAAATGCTACAGTTAATATAAAACCATTCAAGGCAAAATATAAGGTATATGTAATAGAAGATGCCGAGCTGATGAATGAGCAGGCTCAGAATGCGATATTAAAAACTATAGAAGAGCCGCCTGAATATTGTAAGTTCATATTCATAGCGAAAATGTCAGAGGTATTTCTTCCTACTATAATTTCAAGACTTAGATTAATAGAGATACCTGGGGTATCGGATGAAGCTGTTATTAGGCATTTAACCAACGAGACAGAGCTTGATGAAAGGGAAGCTGCAAATATTGCAGCAGTAGCAAGAGGAAGTCTTGGAACAGCATTAAATTTTGCGAGATCTGAGGTCTTTAGGGATAATTTTGAGAAGGTAATAGGGCATCTTAAAAGCAGGGATAAAAAAGAATTTTCTGATAGATATTCAGAAATACATGAGTTATTTTCAGATAAAAAGAGCACTGGCTTTGTAATAAATATCTTTCTTATGTGGTATAGAGATGTATCCGTGTATAAATCTGGAAAGGATACTAAAAATATTTACTTTAAGAATAATATTGTAGAAATAAAAAGACAGGCCGGGCATTATACATACAAAGAGATTTTTGACTATATTAAGAATATAAATACAGTAAAGCAGATGATTTCTTCTAACGTAAAATCGGATAATGCGGCAGAACTTTTAGTGTGATGCGTGCATTAAAGAAAGGGAATTATGGTTACAGTAATAGGAGTTAGATTCAGAACGGCTGGAAAAATATATTATTTTGATCCAACAGGCTATGAAGTAAAAGCAAAGGATCATGTAATTGTTGAAACAGCAAGAGGCGTTGAATATGGACTTGTAGTATTACCTCCTCATGAGGTAGAGGACAGTGAGATTACACCTCCTTTAAAGAAAATAATAAGAATGGCAAATGATGAAGATGCTTCAACTAATTTTAGAAATAAAGAAAAGTCAAGAGAAGCCTTTAGAATATGCCTTGAAAAAATCAGATATAGAGAGCTTCCTATGAAGCTTGTAGATTGTGAATATACATTTGATACTAATAAGCTTCTTTTCTATTTTACAGCAGATAATAGAGTAGACTTCAGAGAGCTTGTTAAGGACCTTGCATTTGTATTCCATACAAGAATCGAGCTGCGTCAGATAGGTGTAAGAGATGAAACCAAGGTAAAGGGCGGAATAGGAATATGCGGAAGACCAGTATGCTGTGCTTCCTTCTTATCAGACTTTTCACCGGTATCAATAAAAATGGCAAAGGAGCAGGGACTTCCTCTTAATCCTACAAAGATATCAGGTCTTTGCGGAAGACTTATGTGCTGCCTTGCAAATGAAGAGCTGGCATATGAAGACCTTAATAAAAATCTTCCTAATGTAGGAGATTTTGTTACTACACCGGAAGATCTAAAAGGAGTTGTTGTTGGAGTAAATGTACTTAGACAGCGCGTTACAGTAGATGTATCAGATCCAGAATCTGATGATAAGGACAGACGTGATTATCCTGTTTCTGAACTAAAATTCAATAAGAAAGGAAGACATCGTTCAAATTCTGATGAAAATGTAAGCGCAGAAGAAAAGGAAGCAGCAAAACAGTTAGAGGCACTTGAAAAGAAAAAGGTGAATGGTCTTGATGACTGATTATTTAAAGGAAAATGAAAAGATTGATGACTTACAAAGATGCGGATTGAAAATAATCCAGAATCCTGGAAAGTTCTGTTTTGGAATGGATGCGGTTCTTTTATCGGGTTTTATGAAAGTAAAAAGAAATGAGCCGGCCATAGATTTAGGAACAGGTACGGGAATCATTCCAATACTTCTTACCGCAAAAACAGAAGGCGTAAGCTTTACCGGCCTTGAAATCCAAAAGGATATGGCTGATATGGCTAGAAGAAGCGTAGAAATGAATGGACTTTTAGATAAGGTCAAAATAGTAAATGGAGATATAAAGGAAGCAGATAAGCTTTTTGGTAAGGCTGCCTTTGGAGTAGTTTCATGTAATCCTCCGTATATGGCAAAGGGTAAGGGAAAGGCGAATCCGGAAGACGCCTTTAGCATAGCAAGGCATGAGGTACTTGTTACTCTTGAGGATGTTGTAAGGCAGGCCAGTCTCCTGTTAAGACCATTAGGACGTTTTTACATGGTACATAGACCACTAAGGCTAGCAGAAATATTTGAGATGCTAAATAAATATTCGCTCGAGCCAAAGAGAATGAAAATGGTCCATCCTTTCATAGATTCTCCGGCCAATATGGTACTGATAGAGGCTGTTAAAGGCGGAGGAAAAGAACTTATTACGGAAAAACCGATTATAGTTTATAAGGAAAAGGGTGTCTATACTGACGAAATCCACGAAGTATATGGTTATTAGATTGATAAAGTTGATAAAGTAAAATTCTTGCAGAGTACATGTGGATAAAAGCATTTGCTCTGCTGTATTTTTCTTATAAGCATTTAGACGAGGAAAATAAAATGGCTGAGGAAATAAAAAGAGGAAAGCTATATTTATGTCCGACACCTATAGGAAATCTTGAGGATATGACCTTTAGGGTAATAAGGACATTAAAGGAATGCGATGAGATTGCAGCAGAAGATACCAGAAATAGTATTAAGCTGCTTAATCATTTTGAAATTGATACGCCAATGACAAGCTATCATGAATTTAATAAATATGATAAGGGAAGAGTACTTGTAGATGAAATGCTAAAGGGAAAGAGCATAGCATTAATTACTGATGCAGGAACTCCGGGAATATCAGATCCAGGAGAGGTATTAGTTCAGCTTTGCTATGAAGCAGGAATTGAAGTGACCTCACTTCCAGGAGCATGCGCGGCAACGACTGCCCTTACAATGTCAGGGCTTGCAACAAGAAGATTCTGTTTTGAGGCCTTTCTTCCACAGGATAAAAAGGAGCAGAAGGAAATTTTAGAGGATCTTCGCAGAGAGACCCGCACAATAGTTCTGTACGAAGCGCCGCATAGACTTGTCAGGACCTTAGAGCTTCTTTCAAAGGACTTTGGAGATAGGAGGGCTGTGACTATAAAAGAGCTGACTAAAAAGCATGAAAAAAGAGAGTCTGGTACGGTATCAGAGCTTCTTGAATTTTATAAAAAGAATGAACCAAAGGGTGAATTTGTAATTATAATAGAAGGAAAAAAACATTCCGAGCTGTTAGAGGAAGAGCAGCAGCAATGGGAAAGCGTAAGTCTAGAGGAGCATATGAAGCTTTATATGGATAAAGGAATGAGCAAAAAGGAAGCAATGAAGCAGGTTGCAGTAGATAGAGGCGTTCCTAAAAGAGAAATATATGCAAAGCTCTTAGAGTCGGAAGAAAATTAGAATAGTAAAAGTTTACCTAAAAATATGAGAAAAATGAAAAAAGGCTGGCAAAAGGAAAAGTAAGTAAAAGTAAAAGGCCTGCAAAAAAAGAGAGTAAAAGAAAAAGAAAAAGAAAAAGGCCAGCAAAAGAAAAAGCAAAAAAAATCCGGAGAAAAATCTCCGGATTTTTGTGCTTTTAAAAATGATAAATATCAGCTCTTGTTTTCTGCAGCAACAAGGTTTAAGCTTCCATATCTTTCACGAAGAAGAGGCTTTTCAATCTTACCTGTTGCATTTCTAGGAACATCTGCAAAGATGATTTCTCTAGGACGCTTGTAACGAGGAAGAGCTTCGCAGAAGGCATTGATTTCTTCTTCAGTGCAGGTAAAGCCTTTCTTTATCTGTACGATGGCAGCAGAAATTTCACCAAGACGCTTATCAGCAAGTCCGATAACTGCGACATCATCGATAGGCTCAAAGCCATGCATGAAGTTCTCTATTTCAACAGGGTAAATATTTTCACCGCCTGAAATGATAACATCCTTCTTTCTATCAACAAGGAAATAGAAACCGTCTTCATCCTGCTTTGCCATGTCACCTGTATAGAGCCAGCCCTCACTATCAAGGACTTCCTCGGTGGCAGCAGGATTCTTGTAATAGCACTTCATTACGCCGGGACCCTTAACAGCGAGTTCACCAACTTCGCCCTTGCTTACTTCCTTTCTATTTTCATCAACTATCTTACATTCCCAGCCATAGCCTGGAATTCCTATTGCGCCGACCTTATTGATATTTCCGATGCCAAGATGTACGCAGCCAGGTCCGATTGACTCGGAAAGACCATAGTTAGTATCATACTGATGCTTAGGGAAATATTCAAGCCAGTGCTTGATAAGACTCTGAGGAACAGGCTGAGCACCGATGTGTAATAATCTCCACTGACTGGTGCTATAATCCTCAAGCTTTAATTCTCCACTATCGAGGGCATTAAGGAGATCCTGTGCCCAAGGAACGAGAAGCCAGACGATTGTACAATGCTCATTTGAAACAGCCTGAAGAATAGTCTCAGGCTTTGTGCCCTTAAGAATAACAGCACGGCTTCCAGAAATAAGACTTCCGAACCAATGCATCTTTGCACCTGTATGGTATAAAGGAGGGATAAGAAGGAAACAGTCATCCCTGGTCTGACCATGGTGATGCTGCTCAACTGCACATGAGTGCATGAGTGAGCGATGTGCATGAAGTATGGCCTTTGGGAAACCAGTTGTACCAGATGAGAAGTATATTGCTGCATCGTCATCATCGGTAAGCTTTATATCGAGATTGCTAGATGGGCAGTCTGCTGTAAGAGAAATATAATCCTCTGCAAATGATGGGCAGGCTGGTCCAACATAGAATAAAAGACGGTTCTTTGAAATCTTGTCTGCAATTGCCTCAACACGGCCAACGAATTCAGGACCAAAAACAAGAACATTTACATCAGCAAGATCAAGACAGTACTTGATTTCGTCTGAGGTATATCTGAAATTAAGAGGAACTGCAAGGGCACCGGTCTTTAATATACCAAAGTATATAGGGAGCCATTCAAGACAGTTCATAAGAAGGATACCGACTCTATCCCCCTTTTCAATTCCGCGCTCTATGAGCATATGAGCAAAACGGTTTGCTTTTTCATTAAAAACGTGCCAGGTTATCTGTCTGCGGTATGGGCGAGAAGGTTCTGGCTGTACTAGATTATATTCCTTCCAGGTTACTCTTCTATTATCAGGAAGGCTAGGATTTAATTCGACAAGGGCGACATCTTCACCAAATTCCCTGTCGTTCCTTTCTAAGTACTCTGTAATTGGCATTTCTACATCCTCCAAATTAATTGTAAAAACTTACGCGTCTTAGTATTTAAGCGCTTTATCACGCTAACGCATAAATGTAATAAAGTAATATAAATATAACTCATTTTGGAAGTAAAGTCAAGGAAAAGAAAACCAGGAGTCAGTACAGTAAAATAATTACAGTGGCAAATATAGAAAATTACATTAAAAACTTAATAAAATGACATTGAAGTTTTGACTAAAGTATAGTAAAATAAGTATAGTGAGATTTGTGGGCATAGCATAATAATAAATGCATGCTACTATATTTAAAAAGGAGACTTAGAATGAATTACGGTTACTTTGATGAAAAAGCAAAAGAGTACGTTATCACTAATCCAGCTACACCAGCGCCTTGGGCAAACTATTTAGGATCACCTGAATATGGTGCAATCATTACAAATAATGCTGGTGGATACAGCTTTGTTAAGAGCGGAGCTAATGGAAGAATTCTTCGTTATGTATTCAATCAGGAGGATAAGCCAGGCAGATACCTTTACATCAGAGATGATGAGACAAAGGATTATTGGTCAGCATCATGGCAGCCAGTAGGCAAGGATACAAAGGAATTCAAGAGTGAGTGTCATCATGGTACAGCATATACAGATATGAAGGCTGAGTATGCAGGAATTGAGTCATCAGCACTTTACTATGTTCCATTAAATAAGACATACGAGGTATGGAGACTTAAGCTTACAAATAAATCAGACAAGAAGAGAACTCTTAGCACATTCTCATATTGCGAGTTCTCAAATGACAATAATTATAATCAGGATCAGGTAAACCTTCAGTATACTCTTTTCATTTCAAGAACATACTTCAAGGGAAATAAGCTTGTTCAGAGAATAAATGAAAATACTTGTGGAGCTACAGAGGAATCAACAGGCAAGGAGAGATTCATCGGTCTTGCAGGTGCACCAGTTGCCAGCTACTGCGGCGACAGAGCACGTTTCATCGGAAGATATCATTCATTCGGAAACCCGGTTGCAGTTGAAAATGGTGAGTGCGATAATTCTCTTAACTACAATGACAACGCTTGTGGATCACTTCAGGCAAAGATCACACTTGAGCCAGGTGAGACAAAGAGCGTAGCATATATTCTTGGTTGCTACAACAACAACGATGCAGAAGAAATCATGAAGGGTTATGCAGACGTTGATGCAACAGTTGATAAGGAACTCCTTGAGCTCAAGAAGTTCTGGCATTCAAAGCTTGAGAATTTCCAGGTAAATACTCCAGATGCAGCCTTCAACAGCATGGTAAATACATGGAATGCATATCAGTGCTTCATTACATTTACATGGTCAAGAGCAGCATCATTAGTATACTGCGGAGAAAGAAACGGTTACGGATATAGAGATACTGTTCAGGATATCCAGGGTATCATCCATCTTGATCCAGAAATGGCTCTTGAGAAGATCCGTTTCATGATTTCAGCTCAGGTTGACAACGGCGGCGGACTTCCACTTGTTAAGTTCGACTTTAAGGCTGGCGGATCAGGAACACCTGATGATCCAGAGTGGGTTGCTGAGACAGGACATCCTGCATATAGAGCAGACGATGCACTTTGGCTCTTCCCAACAGTTCATAAGTACATTGCTGAGACAGGTAATGTAGCATTTATAGATGAAGTTATTCCTTACGCTACAGTTGGTGAGGGAACAGTTTATGATCACCTTAAGAGAGCAATCAACTTCTCAATGACACATCTTGGTGATGACAATATGCCAGCAGGTCTTCATGCAGACTGGAATGACTGCTTAAGACTTGGTAAGAAGGGTGAATCTACCTTCGTAGCAATGCAGCTCTACTATGCAATGACAATTCTTCGTAAGTACGCTGAGTACAAGAATGATGCAGAATATATCGAATATCTTGACAAGACTCAGAAGGAGCTTGGTGATACAATCAATGCTAAGTGCTGGGAAGATGACAGATACGTTCGTGGTATCAAGGAAGACGGCGTAGTTATCGGTTCAAAGAAGGATCCTGAGGCTTCAATGTGGCTCAACCCACAGTCATGGGCTGTTATTTCAGGCCTTGCAACAAAGGAACAGGCTGAAAAGGCTCTTGATTCAGTTAATAGAGAGCTCAATACTAAGTATGGTGTTCGTCTTATGGCTCCATCATACAGAAAGCATGCTTTCGATGGTGCTCTTGCACTTCTTTTCAACCCATCAACAAAGGAAAATGGTGGTATCTTCTCACAGACACAGGGATGGATTATCCTTGCAGAAGCCCTTATGGGACATGGAAACAGAGCACACCTTTACTTCACAGAGAGCTCACCTGCATCACAGAACGATGATGCTGATACAAGAGTTCTTGAGCCATATACACATGGTCAGTTCACAGAGAGCACAGATTCTCCATACAATGGACGTTCACACGTACATTGGCTTACAGGTACAGCTTCAACATGTATGGTTGGCTGCGTAGAGGGTATCTGCGGTATGAGACCTGACATTGATGGTCTTTGGGTAACACCAGCTGTTTCAAGCGAGTGGAAGAGCTTCACAATGACAAAGGTATTCCGTGGAAAGAAGCTCAATATTACTGTTGAGAATCCAAACGGCGCTGAATCTGGCTGCAAGGAATTCTACCTCAACGGAGAAAAGCTCGATAAGCCATTCCTTAAGGCTGATGCATTAAAGGATGTCAATGAAGTTAAGCTTGTAATGTAATTTTTAGATATATTTTTGGATACATTAATACAAAATAAAAATACATACTTGTAATAAATTGAATATATGGTAAAATAACACTAGGGGAGCTATATCTTTTTGAAGATATGGCACCTCTGGTGTTTTTATATTTATTTATGGGCGAAGTGTTAAGGCTGGGGACCAGAAATACTACGTTTATAATGAGTTAACAGGGTTTAATTCAAGGAGGGATATATGAGAATTTTTTGTGCGGATGACGAGAAGCTATCATTAGAGAATATTGTCAATATAGTAAAGGAAATAGAGGGAGAGAGGGCCGAGGTATTAGGCTTTTCAACTGGAAAGCAGCTGATTGAGGCAGCAGATGAAAAGGCTCCGGACATAGTGTTCCTTGATATAGAAATGGGAAGTATGAGCGGTATTGAAATAGCTAGAGATCTGAAGATCTTAAAACCAAATGTAAATATAATTTTTGTTACTGGCTATGAGCAATACATGGGAGATGCTTTCAAAATTCATTCAAGCGGATATGTAACAAAGCCATTTAATAAAGAAAGAATCCGTGAGGAGCTGAAAAATCTTAGAAATCCTATTGATAATGAAGAAAATGATGGAAAGCTTACTGCAAGATGCTTTGGTAATTTCGATGCATCGGTAAATGGAAAGAGTTTGGATTTTGACCGCAGCAAATCAAAGGAGATGCTTGCTTATTTAGTTGACAGGAGAGGATGTTTTGTTACCTCAGGTGAATTAAGAGCAGTGCTCTGGGAGGATGCGGAGGATGATTTAAAGACAAATAATTATTTCCAACAGATCAAAAGAGATCTTATTGCTACGCTTAAAAAGGCGGGAGTTGAGGATGCTCTTTTGTCCTCATGGAACAAATATGCCATAGATACTAAGAAGATTCATTGTGATTATTATGATTTCCTAGCTGGAAAGCCGGAAGGTCTAAATGCTTATAACGGCGAATATATGTCAGAATACAGCTGGGGCGATATAAACAATGATAGACTAAGTCAGAAGGTGTATGGAAGTAATTAATATATTAGAAAAAAAACCAGGAGTAAAAATAATGAGTTTTACGGGTTTCGTAATAGATAATTTTGCACCTCTAGTGGGAATAATATTTATGATATTGTTCCTTATAGCAAATACTTCCATAGATAAAAAGCGAAGAAGAATATTTGTAATGGCAGCGATACTGAGCCTGATTGAATTAATAGTATCATATATAGATTATCAATTAGGCCTTTTACCTGATTTTAATTTCTTAAGACAGGTGTGCTCGATTACTGGATATATAATAAGACCTCTTCTTATATATGTTCTTATAACACTTTATCTTGCTGAAGACGAGCTTCCAAAAATAAAGGTAATAATATTCTTGCCGGCATTATTTAATGCGTTCGTTTACTTTACGGCATTTTTCTCACCGATTACATTTTCCTATGATGGAAATACCTTTGTAAGAGGACCACTTGGATTTACAATGCATGTAATTGTAGTTATCTATTATGTGATTGCACTTATTGCAGTTGTTAGAAATTCTCTTAGAAGAAGTAAGTTCGAAAATGTAATTGTATTTGCCTTGATGGTGCTATGCCTTGCATCTCTTATTGTTGAAACGCTTGTTGATAATGATAATTATGGCAGGATAGCAATAGTTTATGCCATTATCTTTTACTATATGTATTTTCAGTCATCTGAATATCATAAGGAAATGGCAAAGCAGAATAGAAAGCTTGAGGATATGCAGGTAGAGGTACTTGTATCCCAGATAGGTCCGCATTTCATATTCAATGCTCTTTCTACGATCAAATATCTATATGCCAAAGATAAAAATCTTGGAGATGAGACCATGGATGAGTTTGCAGATTATCTGCGTGGAAATATAAATTCCATATCAAATGATAAGATGATATCCTTCAAGGCCGAGTTAAAGCATGTAAGAAATTATTTAGCGATTGAGAAAAAGAGATTTGATGACAGACTAAATATCGTTTATGATATTAAGGAGCTGGATTTCATGGTTCCATCTCTTATTTTACAGCCGCTTGTAGAAAATGCAGTTAAGCACGGCGTATGTAGAAAGGATGAGGGCGGAACTGTTACAATCTCAGCTAAGAAAAAGGGAGATGAGTATATAATTACAGTTGCTGATGACGGAGCGGGCTTTGATGTAAATAGCTTGAAAAATATAGATGGCACTCATGTAGGTTTTAGAAATGTTAAGAACAGAATCGAGACCTTAGGTCATGGAAAAATAGAAGTGCAAAGTGAAATAGGAAAAGGAACGACAGTAACTGTAAGATTTATAGATACACATGGAATTACAATTTAAGGCGTAAAATAAGATCCTTGCTAGTTGAAAAAACAGGCAAGGATCTTTTGTATTTCAAGGGAAAATTTTAAAGGAAAACTAAACTAAAACTAAATATTTTAGAAAAGATAAAAAAGACCTAAAAAATGTAACTAGTTTGTCATTAATGGTGTGATATAATGTACTCAATCGAAAGGGATACATATTAGGGATAGAAAAAAATGAGATAAATTAGTGTGAGCCCCATAAATGGGGGATTGGAGCTCACATTAATAATAGAAGAAAAGTTGGGGGACTTTTTTTCTAACTCAAATCGAGAAGTGAAAAAGCCAGTGCAGGTCAGATGCACTGGCTTTTTCGCATTTCATTTTGATTATAATAGTAAATAAGATATAAAACGCATTTTGAGAGAAAAATATGATGAAATATTGAATAATAAGGACTTTTCTGCACTAATAATTGGGACTTGATTTTTGGAAAAAATTATAAGATAATAAATTTGTTTAGTGAATTGGATTTATGCAAAGATTTGTATAGATTTAAAAAATTTTCAAATAAGATGGTAAATGTATAGTTACATGTATTTAGAGGAAGGAGTATCAATATATGAAGAAAAAAATTATTCAGATGACAGCTGTAATAAGTGCAGGAATAATGCTTTTTACGGGCTGCGGCAATTCTGGAGGAAGCAGTGATGTAACAACAACAGTTCAGCAGGAGGAGTCTACAACAACAGCTCAGCAAGAGGAAGCTACAACGACAGCTCAGCAAGAGGAAGCTACAACGACAGCTCCTGCCACAGAGGCTTTAACTACCACAACAAATGAAGTTACAACTGGTGAGGTAACCACAGAGGCTACAACTACTGTAATAGAGGCTGATAGCGATGATGGTATGATTCGTTACCCGGACATTAATACCCAAATAGAATATTATTATGATGATAATGAAGCTGGAAGCCTTACTTTGTATGGTCATTATCCGGTAATAGAATTATTAGAGAATCAGGATGTAAATTTTCAGAAAATGAAGAGCAGAATAGCTGATATAAATGAAAAAATAAGGAGCAGTTTTTTCATAAATGTCAAGTCTTTTGGAAAAGCAATCGATGAAAAGCTAGCAGGAAGAACTGAGGACTTTGAGTATAGTACATATGATGTTGATAGCTACATAAAAAGAGCAGATTCAAATGTATTTAGTGTTGAGGTGGTTGAAAAATTTGATGATAATTTTGGGGATGAATCTTATACATTATATACCGGAAAAAATGTAGATGGAAAGACCGGTGAGTATATTTATTTAGATGAAATCATTAAGGAGGATAAGTACGCTGATTTTGCAAAGGAAGCAGTTAATTCAATTGTTTATCAGAACTATGAAATAGGTGACATGCTTGACAATGGGTTGATTACCTGGGATCAGATGACATCAGCATTTGAAAATAGACTAAACGATCAGGGCAACATAAAGGATTATCAATTCACAATCGATGCAAAAGGTATCAATCTTTATTTAGAAGGCCATATGATAGGCATAGATTATAATAATCACATATTTGCAAGAGTAGAGTTTTCTTATTGTGAGGATTGCATAAATGAGAAATATTTAAATGCAGGTGATAACTATGTAATGTCTCTTAATGAATATGTAAATGAAGAGGATAAAAGAAGCTATATTTATGATTTCGGAGACATGGGTGAGTCAAAGAAGCTTTGGATTGAATATACTCCGGAGAGCTATGTAGATGATGAGTATACTTCAGCTTCGGTAGAAATTAATTATAGGGGAGAAATCTTTAAATCTGATGATTTATACTGGGGAATGGGTATTAATCCTTACATATTCTGCATTGATGGAACTCAGAAGCTTGTTATAGAGGTAGATGATGAATACGGTTACAACACTATTTTATTTTTCGATTTAAGCGGTGATAAATTAGAACTTGTAGATAAAGAAGATTATTCTTTTGTTGGAGAACCAACTAATTCTAAAAATGTAAATCTTAGCACTAACTGTGATAATATAAGTACATACTCTGCTGTATCAAGCTTTAAGGCAACTAAAGAAGGCTTTGAATCAAATTCAGATGTATTGTACTGGTATTCACTTTCTAATATTGAGCTGACTCTTAAGCAGGACTTTGAAATGTACGTAGTAGATGAAGAGGGAAATGACATTGAAACTAAGACATTTAAAGCAGGAGAAACCTTTACTATATATAGAACTAATGGGAATAAGGATATAGTAGATGTAGTATCTGCTGATGGAGAAATCTGCAGAATGTACGTTGAGGAAGGATATTTTGAAGAGTCTGTTTATGGAAGAAAGATAAATGGAATAATCCTTGAAAATGTATTTGAAGGCTGTCTGTTTGCAGGTTGATGATTAATAATTGTTAGACTATAGTTTTATAAATGCAGTTTGAATGAAAAACATGCGATAAAAAGGGCGTTAGCATAATGTGCTAGCGCTTTTTTTATTTTTTTTAAAAAAGATATTGACTATTGGTCATTTTTGTGGTATAACATTAATAACAAAAGTGACCAATGGTCATAAATTAAAATAGCGTTTTGAAAAGGCTTCTTAGAAGGCTAGTTTAAACTGCTTTTTAGAAGATTGAGCCATGGATAAATGCGGAAAGAAGGGAGAATGCTTAAATTTGGAAAATGGATAGCAAGCCATAGGGTATTAGTTGTAATTATTGCAATTTTGCTTCTTATCCCATCAACCTTGGGAATGATAAAAACCAGAGTTAATTATGATGTGCTTACCTATCTTCCAGCAGAAAATGAAACGGTAAAGGGTCAGGAGATATTGACTGAGGATTTTGGAATCGGAGCATTTTCGATGGTAGTAGTAGAAGGGATGAATCAAAGACAGGCAGCAGAACTTAAATCTAAACTTGAAAAGGTCGAAGGCGTTGAGTCAGTTCTGTGGTATGACAGCTTGCTTGATATATCTGTTCCGGTAGAGGCGATTCCTGAAAAAGCAAAGGATATCCTTTATTCTGATAACGGTGCGACAATGATGATTGCATTATTTTCTGAATCTACCTCTTCAGATGTTTCAATGAAGGCAATAAGGGATATCAGAAAAATCGCTGGAGAAAGCGCCTTTGCAAGTGGAATGACAGCAGTTGTCGAGGATACCAGAGAGCTTGCAGATAAGGAGACCTTTGTATATGTTGGTATTTCGGTTTTACTCTGCGTTTTGGCCCTTGCAGTAGCAATGAAATCAGTTGTGGTTCCTTTGATTTTTATGCTTAGTATAGGCGTTGCAGTCTTATTTAATATGGGAACGAATGTATTCCTTGGTGAAATAAGCTATATAACAAAGGCCATTGCGGCAGTCCTGCAGCTTGCAGTTACAATGGACTATAGTATTTTCCTCTACAATAGCTTTATCGAAAATAAGCATAGATATCCTGATGAGCCTGAAAGAGCAATGGGACATGCCATAAGCAATACCATAAAATCCGTTGTGGGATCTTCTTTTACAACAATGGCAGGCTTCTTTGCACTTTGCTTCATGAGCTTTTTATTAGGAAAAGACCTTGGAGTAGTAATGATGAAGGGCGTTGCTTTTGGAGTTATAGTGTGTGTAACTGTTCTTCCATCACTTCTATTATTCATAAATAAGTATATTGATAAGGCGATAAAGAAAGCAGATGAGAAAAAATCCGGGAAAAGCGGCAAATCAGTTTTTGAGAAGCTATCAGGCTTTATAACCGAGCATACCTGGGTATTTATGATACTATTCTTAATGATACTTGTTCCTGCCTATTACGGACAGTCACATACAAAGGTATATTATAAACTAGATTCATCTCTTCCAGAGAATTTACCAAGTGTAATAGCAAATAACAAGCTAGCAGAAGATTTCAATGTTCATTCAGCCTATATGATACTTATGGATTCTAAAATGAATCAGACTGCAATAGGTAAAATGGTAGAGAGAATAAAGGATACTGACGGTGTAAGCCAAGTGGTCGGACTTGATTCTTTAGTTGGACCGGCGGTACCTGTATCAATGCTTCCAAATGGAGCGGTAAGTAAGGTGAAAAATGAGGATTATCAGATTGAAATAATTCTCTCTGACTATGAGGTCGCATCAGATGAAATGACCTGTCAGGTAAATGAAATCAATGCGATACTAGATGATTATTCAGAAAAATCAGTACTTGTAGGAGAAGCGCCTCTTACGCTTGATCTTATTAAAATAACAGATCATGATTTTAAGGTAGTTAATTTTACTTCTATTTTAGCGGTATTCTTAATTATATTTATCGTATTTAGATCGGTTTCTCTTCCATTTATATTGGTTGCAGTAATTGAATTTGCTATCTTTATAAATATGGGAATTCCGTTCTATACAAATTCAACGCTTCCATTTGTAGCTTCGATTGTAATAGGAACAATTCAGCTCGGCTCTACTGTAGATTACGCGATACTTATGACCTCTAGGTATCAGAAGGAGCGTCATAGCGGTAAGGATAAAAAAGAGGCTCTTTTAGTAGCCCATAAGGCATCATCTGTATCAATAATAATGAGTGCTAGCGGCTTCTTTGCAGCAACCTTTGGAGTTGCAGTCTACTCTTCAATAGATATGATAAGTTCCTTGTGCTTCCTTATGGCAAGAGGATCTCTTATAAGCATGGTCGTAGTAATTACAATCCTACCAGCATTTTTATATCTATTTGATCCGCTGATAGCACATACTACAATGGGCTTTTTGTCAGATAAAGAAAAAAACAAAAATAAAAGAAACATGAAAAACAATAATGGCGGTAATGGCCGCAGAATGGAGCATGGATATGAAGCATAAGAAGGCTGTAGCAGTAATGTCAGGTGTAGTTATAGCACTTGGAGGAGTTTATGCAGGCGCTAAAGAAGCAAACGCAGCAGAAAAAAATGTTTTAGAAAACTCTGATGTGATAAATGCTGATAAAATGAATTCCGATGAATTGAACTATGATATTAATAATATAGAAATGGTCAATTCTGAGGATGGAGCAGTCATATTGGCAAAGGGAGCAGAGGATACAGAGGATAGTGCTCTTAAGAAGGATTCCGCAGAGAAAAAGTCTCTAGAAAAAGAAGAAACTGTCTATGTACGAATGACTCCGCAGGGAGAAAAGAGCGATGTGATAGTCAGTGACTGGATAAAGAATTTTGCTAAGGCTGATGAAATAGCAGATGAGTCATCTCTAGCTGATATAACAAATGTAAAGGGCGAGGAAGCTTTTTCACAGAACGGCGAGAGCGTTACCTGGCAGGCAGCAGGAAATGACATATATTATCAGGGAAAAACTGATAAGGAGCTTCCTTTTGCAATAAAGGTTACCTATAAATTAGATGGCAAAGAAGTAAAGGTAAGTGACCTTGATGGAAAATCAGGAAAGCTCGAGATGACCTATGAATATTCAAAGACAGAGGATAATGATGTAATCTTTGCCGTTGCGATGGGAACCATTTTAGATGGAAATAAATTTCATCATGTGAGCATAGATAATGGAAGGGTGCTTTCGGATGGCGATAAATATATTATAGCGGGATTTGCAGTTCCAGGCCTCTCTGACAAAATAGGCAATAAGGATAATAATGAAACCATAGCAGAAATAAAGGACGCTCTTACAACTTCGGTTACAATAACAGCGGATGTGGAGAATTTTGAAATGCCTACAGTCTATCATTTTGCCTCAAGTGATCTTTTAGGCAGCCTGGGTCTTGATGATGTAGATACATCAAAAATAAGCGAACTGAAGGACGGCATAAATCAGCTTGTAACTGCAACAGATGATATATATGATGGTTCGGTAAAGCTAAGTGACGGGCTTTCTGATTTAAATGATGGAACCATAGAATATACTGATGGAGTAAAGACTTATGTTGACGGAGTAAATGAGTATTCTACTGGAGTAGAAACACTGACAAACGGTGTTTCAGAGTATCTTACAGGAGCAGATAGCTATGTTGCAGGTGCTGATCAGTATATAGACGGCGTAAATGAACTTACAAAGGGATTAGGTGAGTATACCGGCGGAGTGAGTCAGTATGTAGCAGGAGTAAATGAATACCTTGACGGAACAGGAAAAGTAACAGATGGAATATCGGCCTTAAGTGAAGGAGCATCTGAAATTGAAAGTAATATGGGTGCTCTGACTAAAGGTGCACAGGGCGTCGCAGACGGCGCTAAAGCTCTTTCTGATGGCGCCTCGGCACTTAAAGGAGGAACAGAGGCATTAGCTGAAGGACTTGGCAAGGCGGCTGCAGGTGCAGAGCAGGTTTCTAGTGGTTTGAATAAAATATCTAAGGAAAACGGTGCACTTGATACCCTATCAGCTGGCATTAAAAATGAAAATGCAGCTTATAAGCAGGCACTTTCTTCATCTATTGAAGCCAATAAGCAGGCACTTTATATTTTGAAAAAAAGCGGTGCAGGAAGTGAGCAGACAGCTGAACTTGAGAAGACAATAGCAGTACTTGAGGCTAGTGCAAAAAAGCTTGATGCTGCAGCAGATACCTTAAATAAAGGAGCAGAAGATTTATCCACAGCTGTTAAGACAGTTTCAGCAGGAGCAGAGCAGGTTTCAGAGGGTGTTGGAACAATTAATGAAAAGGCAGCAGTCATGAACTCTTCAGTAGGAGAATTAGCTGCTGGGGCAGAAAATTTGAATGCAGGAGCTACAGCTCTTGATGCAGGAATTGACAAGCTAAGCACCGGTGCAGGAGCACTTTTAGACGGTGTTAATGCTTTATCAGAAGGCTCGGCTAAGCTTGGCGATGGATCTGATAAATTAAAGATTGCAGGAGATAGCCTTCTTTCCGGTACCACAAAGGTAACTTCTGGAATAACAGAGCTTAATGCAGGCAGTGAAAAACTGAGCAGTGCAGGTGATAGTCTTAATGCAGGCAGCAGTAAGCTTAATAGCGGCATAAAGAAGCTATCCGATGCAAAACTTAAGCTTACTGACGGCGGAGCAAAGCTTACTGATAACATAGCAGCACTTACAGAAGGAGCAAAGGCGGCTTTTGACGGATCTGTTGAATTAAAGGACGGAGTAAAGAAGTATAAGGAAGAAGGCATAAGTAAGCTTTCAGAGCTTCTAGATTCTGATCTTGAAGAAATAATAGATACCTTAAAGAGAGTAAGTGAGGCCTCGAGTGATTATACAAGCTTTACAGGAGCATCAGAGGAAATGGATTCTAATGTAAAATTTGTAGTAATCATGGAATAATTATATAGGCAATCATATTGAAAAAAATTGCAAAAAAAATTGCAAAAACGGCTGTAGTATAATAAAATGATTCTAATGATGTTTTTTAAATTTATGTATAGGAATTTACAGCTGGAGGTAACGCGGAATGGGCAAGGTAGAAGACAAGAAAAAGCAAAAGAGCGATACGTTGTTCTTTTCTGCTTTTAACCTATTTACATCTAAGGGCTTTAATGAAACGACCATTGCAGATATAGTTAAGGAAGCAGGGGTTGCGAAGGGAACCTTCTATCTTTACTTTAAGGATAAATACGATCTTAGAGAAAAGCTGATTGCCTATAAGGCTAGCATCCTCTTCCAAAACGCACTTGATGCCTATTTGAAGTCAGAGCTTGTATTAGAGGAAAAGGTTAGGGATATCGAAGGTAAAATGATATTTTTCGTTGATAATGTCATAAATCAGCTGAAAAATAACAGGCCGCTTATGAGATTGATATCAAAGGATCTGAGCTGGGGAGTTTATAAGCATGCCTTTAGTTATCAGGCAAACGGCGAAGAATTTGATTTTTATAACGTATATAAGCAGATGCTTGATAAAGCAAGAGTAAAGTGCGAAAAGCCGGATATTTTGCTTTTTTCAATTATTGATCTGACGGGTTCGACCTGTTATTCTTCGATAATGTTCAATGAGCCGCTTCCTATAGATGAATACAAGCCGTATTTATATAAAAACATAAGGGCAATCATATCTGCAAATTGTATATACGAGTAATTTGTTAGTCTATTTGATAGATAGAAAAATTTAATAGATAAAAAATTTAATAGATAAATGATGATTTAAGGCATCCTGAGAGAAATAGCTTTCAGGATGCTTATTTTTATGCTATAATGCTCTAAAAACATTTCGTTAATAAAAAAAGTAAATGTTGTTAAAATATAAGCGGAAAAGTAATTGCTGCTGTAAAAAAGTGAAAAGGAACAGCTACCGGTATAAAAAATGAAAAGGAACAGCTGCTATAATAAATAGTGAAAAGGAACTGGTGATAAAAATAATAAGAGAGGCCAGAGATTGACGCAAAAATGGAGATGGAAAGAAAAGTACTTACACAAAGGGGAGAAATTACTTATTACCTTACCCAAAAAAGAGTTAAAAACATAAATTTGCATGTAAAAAGTAGTGGAAGGATAGAGGTATCGGCCGGTCATGGTGTGGAGGCTGAAAGAGTTGATAAATTTGTGATTGAAAAGCAGGATTTTATTTTTAGGGCACTTAAAAAATATTCTGAAATGACAAAAATAAATACTGAGGATAGTCACGATTTTAATGACGGTGAAATTTTTACAATACTTGGACAAAAGCTGGTTTTAAAAGTAATTAAGGATGAAAAGGAAAGCATCCTGGTTTGGAATAAAGAACTTCAGCTTCATACAAAAATGCCGGAGAGCCTTGGCAGAAAGTCTGCGATTTATAATATCTGGATAGATGCTTATGTAAAGGCAGTATTAATGGATGTCTATGATAGGATGTTTTTACTTATGAGTACTAAATATGACATACCAAAGCCTGGGCTCAGACTTAGAAGCATGAAAACAAGATGGGGAGTCTGTAATATAACAGATTGCATAATAACCTTAAATACAAAGCTTATAGCTGCGCCTATAAGGGCGATTGAATATGTAGCAGTACACGAGTTTTCACATCTTCTAGAGGCAAACCATTCAAAAAAATTTTATGCTGTAATTTATGGTGTTATGCCAGATTATGAAGAAAGAGAAGGATATTTAAGGGAGCTAAGGCTCGGAGATTAGAATATGGTTGTAAATCATATGATTTTTGATATAATTAAAATGTTATGAAAATTAAATAATGAAGGGAAATACTTATGTCAAAGAGTAAAGAAAAGGAAAGTACTAAGGCAGAGCAAAAAAATCCGCCTCAGAGAGCGGGTGCAGGTATTTTAAAGAATAAGTGGTATCTTTATCTTACCGAATTCTTTGATGGTATGGCTGTAATGGCGGTAGAGCTTGGAGCAAGCAGACTGGTGGCGCCGTACTTTAGCTCATCTCAGATTGTATGGACCATAATAATAGGAATAATAATGATTGCAATGGCCCTCGGAAATGTATTCGGTGGAAAATGGGCAGATAAGGACAATGATCCATCAAAGCTATTTAGAAGGATAATTATTGCAGCCATATGGATAGCGCTGATACCGTTTGCAGGTAAATACATAATAGTCGGAATTACTGGAATACTTATAGTTACGGTGAATACGAATCTTCTTATATGGGCCGCCTTTTTAGCCTGTCTTATAATATTCGTATTTCCTCTCTTCCTTCTTGGAACGGTTACTCCATCTCTTATAAGGTATACAGTTTCAGATTTAAAGGAGAGCGGAAGCGTAGCAGGTAGACTTGGAGCCTGCAATACAATAGGAAGCATAATCGGAACCTTCCTTCCTACCTTTGTAACGATACCGGCTGTAGGAACTTCAATGACCTTCCTCATTTTTTCAGGAATATTGCTGCTTCTTGGCATAATGTATTTTGTATCAAATGGCGGAGGAAAAAAGACGGTAGCTGTCGGAACCTCGGCATTCATACTAGGCTGCGTTTTAGGGCACAGATCTAATTTTGCTTTCTGGGAAACTTCGCTTACCTACGAGGGCGAGTCAATATATAACTATTTACAGGTGAAGGATTCAGAGAGAGATACTGCTCTTTCAACAAATGTAATGTTCGGAGTGCAGTCTGTCAAGATGAAAACCGATGGACTTACAAATATGTATTACGATTATGCTCTTGCAGCGCCTTTGATGGCAGGCAAGAAACAGCCTAAGATATTAATTCTTGGAATGGGAACAGGAACCTATGCAACTCAGTGTCAGAAGTATTTTAAAGGCTCTGACATTACCGGAGTTGAAATAGATGAAAAGATAACTGATCTAGCACATGAGTACTTTGAGCTAGATGAGAATATTCCGGTTTATACCTATGACGGCAGAGCTTTTTTAAATGCAGTAGATGATAAGTATGATGTAATAATGGTAGACGCATATCAGGATATAACAATTCCTTTTCAGATGAGCTCTGTTGAATTTTTTACTCTTGTTAAGGAGCACCTTAATGAAAACGGCGTGATGGTAATGAACATGAACATGCACGGAAGTGATGGAGAGGAGGATATTACTACCTATCTTTCAGATACTGTAAAGAGCGTGTTCCCGGAGGTATATACCAGTAATGTTCCATGGAGCACTAACAGGGAGCTTTTTGCAGGAGGCGTAGAGGGAAAAACTCTTATGCTTGAGAGCTTTAATTCTGAAATGGAAGAATATAGGAAAAAGAGCGCAGAGGGAGAAGAATATGCCGGAGAGCTTTATAACCTTATGTTAAATGTACAGGCGGGACTTACGGGCTATGTGTCAAAGGGCTATTTATTTACCGATGATAAGGCACCGGTAGAGCTTCTTGGAATGAATGTAATAGACGGACTTATACAAGGAGAACTCGGATATTATAAGGACATTTTTATGAAGGATGGAATAAAAGGACTTCTTAGAGAAATTCAATAAATAATATAAAAAAGGTCTTCTTTTTAAGGAGATCTTTTTTATTTTCCCCAAAAATATGGCGCCTATATTTGAGAAAAAAAGTACCATTTTAAGTAAATATATGTTATAATGAAATAGATACTCTGTTCATAGTAAATTTACACAATTAAGGCTTTGTGTTTTAAGAATATATTTTTCTGCGGCTATTGATAAAGGTGTGGTTTGCGGATGGAAAAATGGAGGGAAAAATAATTGGAAAATTATGGTGAAGTAGTTAATAGAATCCAAAGTGAAGTAAATAAAATTATAAAAGGAAAAGAGGATGTAGTCCAGAAGGTACTTGCAGCCATAGTCGCAGGTGGACATATTCTCATGGAGGATATTCCAGGCGTAGGAAAGACTACCCTTGCGACCACCTTTGCAAAGACTCTTTCCCTTGAATATCACAGAGTACAGTTTACGCCTGATGTACTCCCAAGTGACCTTTTAGGTTTTTCAATGTACAATAATAAGACAAATGAGTTTGAGTTTCATGATGGTTCTCTTTTCTGCAATCTGTTCCTTGCAGATGAGATAAACAGAACATCTCCAAAGACTCAGTCTGCACTTCTTGAAGCAATGGAAGAGAGACAGGCTAGTATAGAAGGAAGAACGAGAAAGCTTCCAGAGCCTTTTATCGTAATTGCTACGCAGAACCCTACAGGTTCTTCAGGTACTCAGATGCTTCCAGAATCTCAGCTCGACAGATTCATGGTCTGTTTATCTATGGGCTATCCATCTCATGAGGATGCAATAAAAATTCTTAAAGGCGAAGTATGGCATAATCTTGATAGTGTACAGTCACTTGTGACACTTGATGAATTAAAGGAACTTCAGGTAATATCAGGAAAAGCTTTTGTTCATGAAGCCCTTTATGATTATATTGTAACTATAGTAGAGACGACAAGAAAAAATGATCTTTTTTCAATGGGAGCTAGTCCTAGAGGAACCATAGCACTTCTTCGAATGGCAAGGGCTATGGCAGTTCTCAATGGAAGAAATTTTGTCAATGCCTCTGATGTTCAGTCTGTTGTAAAGGATGTATTAGGTCACAGAGTGCATCTTAGCGCTAGAGCAAAGGCTGAGGGAATGGGAATTCAGGAGGCAATGAACAGATTGCTTCATGAAGTAAGACCTCCTAGAACATGATAAAATCAGCATTAAGGCTTTAAAATAAGATAAGTATAGGGAAAAGCATATGGAAAATAGAAAAATAAAAATAAAGCCTAGGATATTCAGAATTATCGAGCTTATTTGGTTCTTTGCTGTAAATACGGCTCTGTATTTTATTTTTCATAATTACTTCCTGTGGCTGTTTGATGTATTAATAGTCATTATGGTAATGGTATCAATAGCAAGCGGCTATTATTTGGCAAAAAATATCGAGGTAAAGGCTGTATCAGGTGCAGATAGGGTTAAAAAAGGAGAAGAGATTCCCTTAAGGGTTTCTGTAAGTAATCCGACCTGGGCCATGGCGCTTGATTGCAACTTTGATATGAGCGCTAGGAACATATTTTTTGGAAGTAAGAATGATTTTAATTTAGCATTGCCGGTTCAGCCAAAGGATGAAAGTTCGATGGATCTGCCACTGAAAATAGAAAAAATTGGAAAATATGAGGTAATGATAAATAAGGTCATTCTTCAGGATTTCATTGGAATGCTTTATTTTCATGTACCGGTTACATCCTCATGTACTGTTACTGCTCTTCCTGAGGGAAGTGAAGCTATAGACTTTGAGCCGGGAGGCTTCCTTTCAGCCATGAGTGAGTCAGAAGAAAGTGGCAAGAAGGGAAGTGATTTCTCTGAGGTCAGCGACATAAGAGAATATATTCCTGGTGACAGGATAAGAGATATTCACTGGAAGCTCAGTGCGAAGGCACAAAAGCTCATGGTAAAGGAAAGAGTTTCAGTTTCAGGAAGTGAAATGGTAATACTTATGGAGCTAAGCGAGGATGAAAAGCTCTCTGAGGATGTACTAACAGGAACCTATCAGATAATAAATGCCTTTATGGCACTTAATGTGCAGCAGCGACTCATGCTGTGGAATGCAGCAGGCTTTACCTTTACCGAGTATTCAATCGGAAGTAGACGAGAGCTTGAGGATGCTTATATAGATATTTTCGAGACACCTATGACAAATGCACAAGGCGCAAATTTAAAGGACATGGTACGCAACCTTCATCCATTCCTCACTGCTTATTTAGCTGTAGGTGCAAAGGATGGAAAGGTTTCTTGGGAGATGACAGACAATGGCTAGAAATAAGAAGATAAAGGAACCAGAATTAATGTATCTGGTTGATGGCCTTGTGCTGAAACAGGAGAAGATACCTCAGCGTGAAAACAGATTACTGGCGCTTTTTTTAAAGGGACTTACAGTATATCTGGTAGTAATGGGAGGAGTCGGAGGCTTCCTATCAGCCGTAGGCTCGGATTATTCGGTGCTATTGCTTAATTTAATAGTTTTTGCAGAGGCAATGTACTGCTGTATGCTGTTTTATAATAAGATATGGCAGAACCTGGGCTATTTACTGCTTTTAGCACTGATGATATTCATGTTCTATATATTTAGATATTATGTGGCGAGTGGAATGTTCGCCGTTTATAATGATTTTCAGAACATGGCCTCGGATTACTTTGATAGTAATGCGACAAGAACGTTAGATGAGTTTATTGAGGACAGAAAGCTTGCAATAACCATAGGTATGGGATATCTTTCGGTTATCTTTTGTTTATTGTCAAATATTCAGATATCAAGAGCAATGAGATATTCAGGCTTTGTTGCAGATACAATTGTAGCCTGGCTTATTCCTGCATACTTTGACAAAGAGCCGAATCCTGTATATTTCATAATGCTTCTTGCAGGCACTATTTTAGTGTATGCTAGAAATGCAGGAGGACACTATAAGCTCAGCTTTTCTAATGCCGATTATTCAATAGAAAATGCAGATGCACTAAAGAAGAAAAAGAAAAAGAAGAAAGCGCTAGCCACTAAGAAGCTAAAGCTTAATTATAATTACAGAAATAAAATAGTAATTACAGGCCTTCTTGCTTCTTTTATATTTAGCATAATAGTAATATCAGTAGTGGGAATAATATATCCTAAAAATACCTTTAAGAGCAATCATAAGGATAGTAAGCTAAAGGAATCTACTAAGGAATATATAGAGAACTTCACTCTTTTAGGTCTTGCAGGTATGATAAACTGGTATAGGTCATCGGGAGGTATTTCAAGCGGAGAACTTGGAGGAGTAGCTTCCGTTAACTATGATTATCAGACAGACTTTACAATTAAGTTCGTGCCATATACTTATGAAAGAATGTATATAAAGCAGTTTATCGGAACTAATTACCTGGCTTTTGAGAATAGATGGGAAATGGTCGAGTATGATAATAAAATCAATCTTGATTTCATTTATAATTCGGATGAAAAGCCGTCCGTTGATGAAAATAATACGACCTGGCAGCATAATAGAAAGCGCTTTTTGGATAGTACTGTCTTAGCGTATAAAATAATAGGTGACGATCAGATTTCACGTGGTTTAGCGGAAGATAAAATGACAGCAGCAAGGGCTGTTATGGAAGTTATTGATCCTGTTGCAACAAGCGTTTATCTGCCATATTACACGATGCAGGTGGATAAGATGGGGATGTCCGGAAACACCACAAGCTATACCTACTATCCAAAAGTAACTGATAATCAGGTGTATAATTATTTAGGGGAAGCAATACCTGATGAATTCGTTTATACTGATGATTTAAATATTTCGAACTATGTTGATGTTGTGGACATCATCAGAGAGACGGCAATGCGCATGGGATTAGATAAAGATTCCGTAAATGAAATAGGTGTAGATGGAGTAGTTGCTAAAATAGCAGAATTCTTCCAAAATAATTATCCGTATACACTAAGGCCTGGTTCAACACCTTATAATGAAGACTTTGTAAGCTACTTCCTTACAACTAACAAAAAGGGATACTGTGTCCATTTTGCAACGGCAGGAACTCTCATACTCAGATATTTAGGCATTCCTGCCCGATATGTAGAGGGCTATGCGGTAGATGCAAATGAAATCATTGAAAATGCTGCAAATGAATCAGATCCAGTCGAGGATTACTATGTAGGCTATAATCCGCTTGGAAGCTCCGGTGTTATTTCGCTTGAAATACCTGATGCTGACGGACATGCATGGATAGAGGTATATGATGAAAAGGAGGGATGGTATCCAGTAGAGGTGACACCTTCTTCTGATGAGGAAGAGGATACCTCACAGAATGCGCTATATTCCTTCCTTATGAATTTATTCCTTATGAACGGTCAGGGAGCGGTTGAAAATAATGCAAATAATACAGAGGAAAACAATACCGGAGAAGCATTAAAAGATTTTTCAAATAAGCTTATTAATGTTGTGGGTATCTTCCTTGTAGCAGTTTTAGTTATTGCCTTACTTATCTTATTAGGAATGTTCCTTGTAAAGTTTGTGAGATATTCTAGAGCAGATATCAATGATAAGCTCATCATTAAATATCATGATTTTATAAAGAAGAGAACCCGCAGAAGTAAGGAGCTCTCTGAAATGATAAATTATGAGGAGCAGCTAAATTACCTCTTTGATAACAAGGTAATAGAAGTATCTGAGGAAAATGCAAAGATGGCAGGAAGAATTCTTGATAAAGCAGGTTTCTCGGATATAAAAATATCAGAAGAGGAATTTGAATTTGTAATAAATAATATAATTAAGGCTAGGCACCTTAAAAGTAAAATTTGAAAAAAGTATAGATTATTGGACGTAAATATAGTATAATATTTTCATCATTGTACTAATTTACGTCCTTTTTTTACGGTGAGATTTTGGAAATTTTCTTTAAAATAAATCTTTTATATAGGGCTCATTCGGTACATAAGGTTGAAAAAATGTGAGAAGGAGATGAAATTATGAGTTTAAAAATTGGAATGCTCACCAGTGGCGGTGACTGTCAGGCTTTAAATGCAGCAATGAGAGGTGTTGCAAAGACACTTTACAAGCAGGAAAAAGATGTAAAGATCTATGGATTTTTAAATGGCTATAAGGGCTTAATTTATGGAAAATATGAGCTCATGAAGGAAAAGGATTTCAGCGGAATACTCACAGAGGGCGGAACTATTCTTGGAACCTCAAGAGAGCCTTTTAAGTACATTAATAATGTTGGTGAGGATGGCGTCAATAAGGTGCCGGCTATGATAGATACTTACAAAAAGCTTGATCTTGACTGTCTTGTTGTACTTGGAGGAAATGGCTCTCATAAGACAGCGGGACTCCTTAAGTCTAAGGGACTTAATGTAGTTACTCTTCCAAAGACGATTGATAATGATATAGCAGGAAGCGACCATACCTTCGGTTTTATGTCAGCAGTAGATATTGCTACAACGGCACTCGATCAGATTCATTCAACTGCAGCATCACATAGCAGAGTTTTTATTGTTGAGCTCATGGGTCATAAGACAGGCTGGCTTACTCTCTATGCTGGTATAGCAGGCGGCGCAGACATAATACTCCTTCCTGAAATTCCTTATGAAACAAAGGCGATTGTCAAGACAATTAAGGAAAGATCAAAGAAGGGCAAGAAATTTACAATTATAGCAATGGCAGAGGGCGCAATTTCAGAAGAGGATGCTAAGCTTAGTAAGAAGGAAAGAAGAGAGGTATATGCAAATTATCCGTCAGTTTCCTATAAGCTTAGTGCAGAACTTACTGAGGCAACAGGTCAGGAGGTAAGAGTTACAATTCCTGGTCATGTTCAAAGAGGTGGATCCCCGGATCCATTTGACAGAGTATTAGCTACTCGTCTTGGAATTGCTGCAGCAGAGCTCATTATTAATAAGGAATATGGTTATATGGTATGCGAAGAGAATAATCAGATTTCAAAAATTGCAATTGAAGAGGTTGCAGGAAAGACAAGACTTATAGAAACAGATGATCCTATGCTCGAACAGGCTGAGAAAATGGGAATCTGTCTCGGAAGATAATTGTCTGAGCCCTTTTTAATTCATTAAGACAGATAGTACTGCGGGATAAGGCGAAGGGCTTTGTCCCGCTTTTTTATTTAAATAGCCATATAGAAAATGGTAAAAGATAGAGGCCAAAGATAGAGGCCAAAGATAGAGGCCAAAGATAAAGGCAAAGATAGAGGCCAGAGATAAAGGCAAAGATAGAGGCCAAAGATAAAGACAAAGATAAATGCTAAAGACAAAAGTAAAAGATAAAGGTAAAAGACAAATACCAAAGATAAGGGTAAAGGATTAAAGAAATAGGATAAAGAAATAGGATAAGGTAATATACAGAGGTGAAAATGATAATAAAAAATGCCAGAGTCCTTACTAAAGGCCGAGGTTTTGATGTAAGAGACATATTTATAGAGGGGAATAGGATAGTAGAAAAAAGTACAGAAGATAGTAGGATAGTAGATAAAAGTGAAAAGCCAGGTGAAGAAATAGATGCAAAGGGACTTTATGCAGTCCCTGGGCTTATAGACATACATTTTCATGGGGCGGCGGGCAATGATATTTGTGATGCCTCCTATGATGCGTTAAAAAGCATAACAAAGTATGAGCTTAATAGGGGAGTAATGACTTTATGTCCTGCAACCATGACATATTCAGAAGAAATACTTACAGATGTAGTGGAAAATATAAAGGATTTTGTCTTAAAGGAAAAGGATAATTATTCATTAGGCGAAATTGTAGGAATAAATATGGAGGGGCCGTTTATAAGTGGGAAAAAGATGGGGGCTCAGAATCCAAAGTATCAGAAAAATCCAGATATAGGAATGTTTGAGAGACTTTTAGAAAAAAGCGGCGGTCTAATAAAGCTTGTGGATATTGCACCTGAAAATGAAGGTGCGATGGAATTTATTGAGAGCTGTCATGAAAAGGTGTGCATTTCGCTTGCGCATATGACGGCAGATTATGATACAGCCATAAAGGCCTTTGAAGCAGGGGCAAAACATATGACTCATCTATATAATGCCATGCCGGGAATTAATCATAGAGAGCCAGGGCCTATAATTGCAGCCTTAGAAAAAGATGCGCAGGTGGAGCTCATTGCCGATGGAGTGCATGTTCATCCTGCAATGGTACGTTTTACCTTTAACACCTTTAAGGAGGATAAAATAATTCTGATTTCAGATAGTATGGAAGCGACAGGCTTAGCTGACGGAGTTTATCAGCTAGGGGGACAGAGTGTTACCAAAAGAGGGGCAAGAGCAGCTCTTACAGAGGATGAAAATACAATTGCGGGCTCTGTAACAGATCTTTATGGCTGTTTTAAGAAGGCAGTATTAGACATGAAGGTGCCGCTCGAAAAAGCTGTAAGGGCAGTTACGGAAAATCCAGCTGCGGCAATAGGAATAGATAAGGATTATGGAAGTCTTGAGGCAGGGCATTATGCAAATATCCTTTTACTAGATGATGAGCTAAATATTGTAAAGAGGATATACAAGGGAAAAATGGTGTGATTTCTTGTTTTTTTAGGGCAGATATAGTATAATTTAACTATAGTAAGATGCTTGTTAATTAGTGTAAGATACAATATGATGATGAGTAATAAAGCAAGAAGAAAAACTGAGGTATATTTTTAATGGCAGATTTAAAAAATAATGTCAAAGCTGAAAAGAAGGAACAGGAAAAGGAAAAAAAACAGGAAAAAAAGGTAGAAAGGCTTGAAAGAAAGCTCTGGAAGGAAAGATTGAAATTAAAGCAGAAGGAAAGAGAGAAGGAAAACCGCAAAAAAGCAAACGGAAGGCTTGATTGGGATAAGCTTGATAATACAGCAAATCTTTTTCCTGTAATAGCTGATGAGACAATGACAAATGTTTATAGAATAGCAGTCAATCTTACAGAAGAAATAATTCCTGAAAAGCTTGAAATGGCGATAGAAAAAGTGCTTGAGCAGATTCCTCTTTTCAGAATGAGATTAAGACAGGGAGCCTTTTGGTACTATTTTGAGGAAAACCTTAGGCCTTTTCCAGGCATAAGGGAGGAATATAAGGTACCGGGTTCATATATTGATAAGCATAATAATAACCAATATATGTTCAGAGTTACATTCTACAAATGTAGAATTAATCTTGAGGTGTTCCATGCCCTTACAGATGGCTTTGGAGGAACGATATTCCTTCAGGAAATAATATATCAATATTTAAGATATGTTCATCCGCAGATTAAGGAAGAAACAGCCGGAAGTGAGTATCCTGAAATAGATAAGATCAGTACAGGTATCCATATGGATAGAGAGGATAGCTATGTAAAGAATTTTAAAAAGCCTGCTAAAAGGAAGGGAAGCTATCAATCAGGAAAGGGACTTGTATTAAAGGGTGAAAAGCTTGCACCTGGAAATCTTGGCATTATGCATGGATTTCTTAGTGTAGCTGAATTAAAGAAGGTAGCTAAGGAAAAAGGAATTACTATAAATGAGCTTTTGGTAGGATGCTTTGTTTATGCAGTTTATAAGGGATATTTAAATGGAAGGGCATCAAAGCTTCCGATAAGGTGCTGCGTACCTGTAAATTTAAGACCTTATTTTGACTCAACAACAATGAAGAATTTCTTTGCAATGGTAAGCGCTGAGTTTAAGCCGGAGGAAAGAGAAAATGAATATAGCTTTGACGAGGTAATGGGCATAGTTCATGAGAGCCTTCAAAAGCAGATTACCAAGGAGCATCTTGAGGAAATTCTATCTTATAATGTTTCTAATCAAATGAAAAAAATACTGAGAATCGTTCCGCTTCCAATAAAAAAGCTGGCTATAGGATATGTATATGGAATTTCAGCTAATGCGACGACTTCTACAGTAACAAATATTGGAAATATAAAGATGAGGGAGCCATATAGAAAGTATATTGATAAATTCTATGTAATTCTTTCGGTATCTAAGGGGCAGAACATGAAGGGAACTATAGTATCATACGGCGATACTCTGACCTTTACAATTAGTTCGATACTAACGGATACCTCGGTGCAGAAGTATTTTTTCAGGACCTTAAAACAGCTAGGTGTTGATGTAGCGGTAGAAACGAATGGTTTTGGGGCGGAAGAATAAAGCGCATTTACTAAATGAAGAGATAAAATTAAGAAGGAATTATATAAATGAAAAGATGTGAAAGCTGTAATATGTACATATATGATGATACAGAGCTATGTCCAATGTGCAATTCGGTTTTAAGCGATGTATCTGAAAAGGATAAGCAAGAAGTAATAAAGAAATATGGACGTCCGGCGCCTTATCCGGACATAAAAGAAAGAAGCAGAAAGCTGGCCTTTGCAATGAAGCTGATTTTATTTATCTTCATATTGGCAGGAACAGCGATGATAATAGTAAATGCTGCAGTGACGCCGCAGATGTGGTGGTCATTAATTGCGGTGAGCGGTCTTGTTTATATTTATTTAGGAATGAGATACTGGATAAGACATGATTCTGGAATATCCTCTAAACTCGGAAAGCAGATCCTGATTACTATTCCGCTTCTAATAATAATAGACTATTATACGGGATTTCATAAATGGTCACTTACCTGGGCAGTTCCGGGAATCATAATACTTGGAAATGTAATAGTAATGTTTTTGATGCTGTTTTACAGAGACAGGTGGTATGCTTATTTAATGCTTTTGCTTATGCTTTTAGTGTGCTGCGCGGTAGTATCAGCATTAATGATATTTAATCTTGTAACCAACAACACTTTGATTTATGTAGCGGATGGAATTACCTGCACATATCTTCTTGCAGTAATAATATTCTTTGGAAGAACCTTCAGACGTGAGATGAAGAGGAGATTTAGAGTATGACAAAGAGAAATTCTACTATTGTAGAAAAGATAAATGCCATGCTTGAGGATGAGTCAGCGGATATTGAAAAGGTGAGTGCTAGGGGAAAGCTAGCGTATAAGGTTGTCAAAATTACAAGTCACCTTCCTGAAATAGGGCCAGCTAATCAAAATGGAGAGCTGAGAAAGATCAAGACAGAGCATGAGAAAAAATGGGTATGTCCGCAGGGTTATAAGCTAAGAAAGCATCGTATGAAAAACTTTACGATGGATGTGCTTGAAAAGCTAGGTGATGTGGAAGTCTTCGGCGAAGAAGCGGGGGCAGCTCAATCAGCAGCAGAAGATGAGGGACCAGGCTACATACTTCAGCTTCATGGAGGCGGCTATTATGGTACTTTTAATAATACCTACCGTGATATGGCGGTCTGCTATAGCATAGTAAGCGGAGGAATGGTGGTAATATCACCTGATTATCGCGTAGCTCCTGTAAATCCATATCCTGCAGCACTAGAAGATGCATTTGAAGCATATAAGTGGATAATGAAAAAAATAGATAAGAGAGAAAAGGAAAGCGGAAAAAGGTTAAAGCTGATAGTAGCAGGAGATTCTGCAGGAGGCGGCCTTTCACTTGCCCTTACCTTATATCTTAAGGAAAATAATCTAAGACTTCCTGATGGAATTATTACAATGTCTGCATGGACTGACCTTACAAAGAGCGGCGCTTCTTATGATGATAATTATAAAACAGATCCCTTATTTGGTGGATCAAGAGAAACGCTGGTATATAAGGAAGGGTATTATGCAGGCTCAGATCCAAAGGATCCGCATATTTCGCCTTGCTTTGCAGATTATACGGGCTTTCCTAAAATGCTTATGCAGGTGGGAGAGTATGAAATGCTGCTAAGTGATTCTCAGAGAGTGTATGTGAAGGCTATAGAAGCCGGAGCTACCTGCAGACTTCACATATATCCGGGGATGTTTCATGAATTTCAGATGGGAATAGGGTTATATCCGGAAGCGGGTATGGCCTGGAGAGAAATAAGAGAATGGATCGGTAAATTAGAATAAAATAATAGGTTAAGCTGGCTTCTTAAACGGGAAAGGAGCGGATATGATTGAATTTTGGGACAAGTTCAGTAATATGATGAAGAGCTGGAGCGATATATCAATAATTGCGCGCCTCATCGGAGCAATGTTTGTTGGTATCATAATTGGTCTTAACAGAGAAATGAAAAACCGCGGAGCAGGTGTTAAAACTCACGTACTAGTATGTGTAGGAGCCGCTCTTACAATGATGACGGGAGAGTACATATTGCATCAATTTCCAGAATCAAAGGTAGATCTTACAAGAATTGGCGCTCAGGTAGTAAGCGGTGTCGGCTTTTTAGGTGTAGGAACAATCATTGTTACAGGAAGAAATCATGTTAGGGGACTTACAACTGCAGCGGGTCTATGGGCCTGTGCCTGTGCGGGGCTTGCAATCGGAATAGGTTTCTTTGAGGGAACTACAGTTGCTCTTATGATCATAATGTTTACTCTTTATATCTTAGATTTATTAGATAGAGAGGTTCATAGAAAATCGATTTATCATGATTATTACATAGAATTTGAAGATAATCAGAGTGTAACGGATTTTTTAGCATTCATGAGAGATAGTAAAATACATTTTACAAACTTCAATCTTTCAAGAGGAGCTAATAAGACAGATGGTCCGGTAATCACTTTCACGGTGCAGCTTCCGGTAGGAGAGCCAAGTAAGCTCTTCTTTGATAAACTTGATTCGGATGAAAAGATAAAATTTGCGCATAAGCTATAGTGAAAAGATAAGCTATAATAAAAAGGCTTCCATAAGGCAAGATCTGCAAGCCATATGGAAGCCTTTATTCTTTAAAATAATTTACCTATTTTGAATTACTTATTTTGATTTTTGGACCTTTTCAGTGGCCTCTTGGAACTACAGTGCCAAGGAGCTCCTTTTCATAGGTGCAATCAGCAATTAATAGCTTTACAAAGGTAAAAATCAGTACCGGAAGGGTACACCGGATTGTATGTAAACCAAGGTAAGTGCATAAAAGGGAAGAGGCTATTCCTCCAAATTCAAAAAAGCCTTAAGCAATTGTTATAGCATATAAAATATAATCTGCAAGTAAAAATTCTACTATGAAAAATTTAAAATATATGGTAAAATTACTAAAAGGGAGATTTTTTTATAATTTTATGATTATTATTTTTGAAAGTTTCTGATATTTTTTCAGGAGGAATAGAAAATGAGAGAGGAAATAGGTATTAGTATATCTGGGGATTTTAGGGAAGCATCGGCCTCTATTCATGAAGCAGACGCGCTTGTAATGATTACTAGTGCAGCAAATTTTGAAAAACATACAAGAGAGCTCGCAGAAGCATTTCCGAACGTGCCTAGTATTGGCGGAATTGGAATGAGCTATGGTGGAAATACCATAAATGAAAAGGGGATTACGTTAATTGCGCTTTTTGGAGCAGATGCAAAGGCAGATGTCATAGAAGAATTATCGACAATGCCTATAAAATATATAGAAAGATTAGAGGATGCAATAAGAGCTGTAGATGCAAGGGCAGGAAACTCAGTCTGCTTTGATTTTACGACGGGACACGATGGAAAGCTTGTAACTACGCTTAATACGATTCTTTCTGGACGCAAAATTCCTCTTATCGGTGGAACAGTTGATGGCAAATATGTGTCTGTAAATGGTAAAATCTATTCAGATTCCTGTGCGATTCTTCTTCTTAAGAACAGAACAGGAAGGATATTTACGTATAAGGAAAATATATACAGACCTACAGGAAAAAGATTCATGGCAACAAAGACTGATCCTTCGAAGAATCTTTTAATAGAAGTCGATGGACAGCCAGCAGCTACCTTTTATCAGAAACAGCTAGGAATTAATGCGAGTCAAGTTGCAAAGCAGACCTTTAAAAATCCGTTTGGAAGAATTTATGGTAATGAGACCTATCTTATATCTGTAAAGGAAATTGTAGGAACCTCTCTTTCCTGCTTTAAACAGACGAATAATCTAGATATCCTTACAATAATGGAAATTGAGGACTATAGGAAGACTGTTGAGGAGACCATAACAAAAATTCGTAAAGAGCTTGGCAATGTAAATGGAATTCTTTCAGTAAACTGTCTGTTCAGATATTTACTCTTTAAGCAGGATGGTTATCTTAATGAGTATTTTAAAAAGATGGGCGATGCTGCAGAACATGCAGGAATGATAGGAGTAGGAGAACATTATTGTAAGCAGCATGTCAATCAGACCATGTGCTGTATAGCGTTTAATTAGGAGGTGCATATGGGTTTTTTCAAAAGAAAAGCAATAATTCAGGAAGTGCAGCCTGAAGAGAATAGCAGCAAAAAAAGCGATAATAGTCATGCAATCCTTGTAGCAGCAGAATATTTAAAGAAAAATAATGATGATCTTTCAGCGGAAAATTTTAAGACCTTTAGGGGAATTGAAGAAATTTCAGGTATAATACATGAATTTTCGAAGGAAAATGAAGACCTGATAAATCAGTGTAATAATATGAAGGATACCTTTGATGGAATTGTAAAGGCGACAGACCAGTTCACAAAGGTTAAAAATGACGTTAATGAATCTGTTGATACTGCGCAAAAGCAGGTGACTGAGTTAAAAAAGAGTACCAATACTGTTACTGAACGTTTTGAACAGATGAATATAACCTTTCAGGAGCTACTTACTACGGTAGATAAAATAAGGAGCTCAACTAACGGTATTAAATCCATTGCTAATCAGACTAATCTGTTAGCACTTAACGCTTCCATAGAGGCGGCAAGAGCAGGAGAGCAGGGCAAGGGCTTTGCAGTGGTAGCAGAAGAGGTAAAAAAGCTTGCTGATGCGATAAAGGTACTTATAAGTGATGTAAATGTTAGTATAGATGCAGTGGAAAATTCTGCGAGGAATCTAAGCAACACCATTGATGATTCTAAATCTGCGCTTAATGCGAGCATAAGCAACGTAGAGCATACGAATGAAATATTTGGTAACATAAGTGAAAATGTTGAAGATATAGAGCGAGTTAATAAGGATATTACAAAGGCAGTAGATAGAAGTAAAAAGAGTGTCGACGAAATTACAGATTATGTTAATGAGAGTGCGGCCGGCTTTAAGAAGGCTGGAGATATGATCGACGAGATAAAGAATTCTGATACGCAAAAAGGAACCTTATTCGAAGACTTTAATAACGTTATATCTCAGTTGCCACACCTGGTTAAAGATAACTAAGGATATAAGGAGGAGGTGTTTATATGGTTACCTTCCTTACAAGTGATTTTATAGAGTATCAGAGTTCAAATGAGAATCATAAAACTGAAATTTCAAAAGATAATGGCTTTGTTGATAATCTTGGGAAATACTGGAAAGAAGAGTCACACTTTTTAGTGTTTGCAAGTGATCCTGATGCGCTAGATGTAATAGATAAGGTAAAAAAGCAGATGTATGACGGCTTTAATTCGGCAGGACTTTCTATATCTGAAATAGAGAGCTTTGATCACAGCTGCACGAAGAGTCTTGCTGAAATGGTCGAATGGGCTGATGTAATTTATCTTGCAGGTGGGCACTGTCCAACTCAGAATAAATTTATGAAGGAAGTAAAATTAAAGGAGAATCTGGAGGCTTTTGACGGAATTATCATAGGCCTTAGCGCAGGTTCTGTTAATGCTGCCGAAAATGTTTATTTGATTCCTGAAATGACAGGAGAAGCAGAGAATCCTGATTTTGTTCGCTTTGCAGATGGCCTTGGACTTACAGATATAAGGATGATACCACATAGTGAATATATGGAAACTGTTGTACTTGACGGCATGCAGATGATAAAGGATGTCATTTTACCGGATAGCTATGGCAGGAAGTTCTATTTAATAACAGATGGAAGCTATTTTTTAATAGAAAATGGCAAGACATATTTTTATGGAACGGGAAAAGTAATTGAAAATGGTAAAATGACAAAAATCTGTACAGGAGAGTTAGTCAATAAAGATAATGTACCAATTAAATCCTCATTATGGAATTCTCTCATGAAGGTCGAATATGACATGACGGCTATAGTTGAAAAGGAAAGCGGAATATGTCATTTTTCCTTTGTAGGAAGAAGATTTACGAAGGTAGGAATCGTTCCTGAAAGAATCACGTATTTTGATGAATGCATGAAGGAAATGGCTCAAAAACTGGTGGTGGCAGAAGAAAAGCAGACTGTTGCTGAATTGTTCAAGTTAGCGGATGTCATAAAAGAGGTAGAGGAAAATGGTACATTTGCAAGAATTGTCCATTTTGATCTTTTAGAGGGGAGAAGGGCAGAGGCCTTTAGAGGAATTAAGCTTGAAGGAGATGATAGTAAGTTTGTCCTTTATATCTATGATGCGACTATAACGCTAGATCATGACTGGATGACAGATGATTTCGCAAGAACAGGATTCATAAATCAGGGTCAAAAGTTTATAGAGGTTTTATCTAGCAAGGATTTAGGAAAATATGCAGTCGTTTATACAAATATAAAGGGCTTTAAGGTAATTAATGATCTGTTCGGTGAAAAGAACGGCGATAAGGTAATATTTGCAGTAAGAGATGTTTTAAAGGAAAAATTTAAGCCCTATATCTTTAGCCGTTTTGAAAGCGATCATTTTGTAATGATAGTCGATAGGGAAGTACTTGTTCAGGAAAGATTAGATGAAATTGCGGTGCAGGTCTATAAAGATGGCTATAAACAGTATTCTTATGGAATAAGATGCGGAATATATGTCATAAACAGGCTCGATGTTTCAATTGTACATATGGTTGATAGGGCAAAGCTTGCAGAAAAGAACATAAAGGACAGCGAAGTTTCAAATTATGCCTACTACGATGATGAAATGAGAGAGGAGTATTTAAGTAAGAGAGTACTTCTATCTGAGCTGAAAGAGGCTATCAGAAAAAAAGAATTTAAGGTATATTACCAGCCGGTTGTAGAAACTCAGACACTGAAAATCGTTGGAGCTGAAGCCCTGCTGCGCTGGCAGCACCATTCAAGGGGGATGATTTCGCCAGGTAAATTTATTCCTATTTTTGAAGATGGCGGTCAGATTTCCAGAGTTGATAATTTTGTCGTAAATGAGGTATTTAGTTTTCTTGAAAGTAGAAGACTTAAGGGAAAGATAGTTGTTCCATGTGCGGTAAATCTTTCAAGAATGGACTTCTTTGATGGTCAGCTTATGAAGAACATCCTCGATAAGGCTAGTGTCTGCAACGCGGAGCTTCCTCTTTTAAAGGTAGAGGTTACTGAATCGTCATATGAGTCACTTGAGACAAATGCAAGGGACTGTCTTTATGCACTAAAGACTCTTGGAGTGCAGATACTGCTTGACGATTTTGGTAAGGGAATGTCCTCTTTATCAACGCTTGAGAGCTTTGGCTTTGATATAGTAAAGCTGGATATGGGCTTTATTAGAAAAATAGGAGAGAATAAAAAGGCTGAGGCAATAATAAAGTCGACTATAGGTTTAGCGCATGCAATAGATGCAAAAGTTGTGGCTGAAGGTGTTGAGAAAAAGGAGCAGTATGAGTTCTTAAAGAGTGTTTCCTGTGATATGATACAGGGCTATTATTTCTATAAACCTATGCCTGAGGAAGAATTTGTGAAGCTTATTGAAGAGCAGGGGAAAAAATGAGGTTCTTCCATATTATTAAAGTAAGATGGTGATATTTATATATTTAATAATAAAACCGCTTATTAAAGCTGATGACTTCTGCGAATATCGCAGGGGTATCAGCTTTTTATACGCCCTGCAAATAAAAATGAGCATATGGCTTTAATTATTGAAGAAAAAGGCGCAGATAGATGAATGTAAATAAATGGGAAACGACATTAAAAATTTTGTAAAATTCTACATAATTAGAAGTGTACTTTTTCATCTTATGTGATATAATGTTTTTAATACTTTTATAATAATATGGTATTTTATGGAAAGTAGATAAATAATGTTTTAGAATTTTAAAAACAAAAAAATAGCAATAGAAGAAGTGCTAAGGAAAAGAGGTGGCGCATTGAGCGGCAAGGGTAAAAATACGAGGTTTTTGATGGTGCAAGGAACAATGTCAGGAGCAGGAAAGAGCCTTGTTGTAGCCGGACTATGCAGGATATTAAGGCAGGACGGAGTAAAGGTATGTCCCTTTAAGTCACAGAACATGGCACTTAATTCCTATGTAACAAAGGAAGGGCTTGAGATGGGGCGCGCTCAGGTGATGCAGGCAGAGGCAGCAAAAGCAGAGCCTAGCGTATATATGAACCCTATATTATTAAAGCCTACTGATGATCAGGGCTCTCAGGTAATTGTAAATGGTAAATCCATTGGAAATATGAGAGCGAGAGACTATTTTAAGTATAAAAAAACTTTGATTCCGGATATAATGGCAGCCATTGATAAGCTGAAGGAGGAATACGAGGTAATAATCATTGAAGGAGCAGGCTCGCCTGCAGAGATAAATCTTAAGGAAAATGATATTGTAAATATGGGAATGGCAGCGTTAGTTGATGCGCCGGTGCTCCTTGTTGGAGATATTGATAGGGGAGGCGTCTTTGCTCAGCTTCTTGGCACTCTTGAACTACTAGAGAGCGATGAAAGAGAGCGTGTAAAGGGGCTGATAGTTAATAAATTCAGAGGAGATAAGACCATTCTAGACCCTGGAATAGAAATGCTTGAGGAAAGAGGAAGGGTTCCGGTAGCGGGAGTTCTGCCATATATCAAACTCAATCTAGAGGATGAAGATTCTTTAACTGACAGGTTTGATAAAAGAAGGAGAAATCTAATAAATATAGGAGTAATAAGGCTGCCTAGGATTTCAAATTTTACTGATTTTGATGTATTCGAACAGGTAGATTCTACAGGAGTAGAATATATAACAAGACCTAATGAATTAAAGAATGTAGATTTATTGATTATACCAGGAAGTAAAAATACCATAGATGATATGAAGTGGCTTAAAGAAACAGGGCTTGAGAGTGCGGTAAAGAAATATGCAGCAAAGGGAGGTCCTGTGATCGGCATATGCGGCGGCTATCAGATGCTTGGCTATGAAATTTCAGATCCAAAGGGCGTTGAAAAAGGCGGAAGTATAGAGGGGCTGGGTCTTTTACCATTGACCACCTTACTTAAGGAAGAAAAGCACCTAGAGCAGGTTTCAGGCAGCATTGTGGCAGCAGGTGGAATCTTTAAAGGCTTATCTGGAAAGAGCTATAAGGGCTATGAGATACATATGGGCGAAACTACAGCTGTAGAAGATGACTTGCTGCGAGTTCAAGCAGGAAATAATGGCAAAGCAGAAACTGAGGAAGAAAAGGAAGCACCGCTTCTTGAGTTTACGCCAAATGGAAGCGGATATACAAAGGGGAATATTTATGGCACCTATGTACATGGAATATTCGATGATGCGCAGATAGTGAAGACAATAGTAAATGAAATAGCCATGAAAAAGGGCGTAAGCCTGGAGCTTGATGAGGTCATTGACTATGCGGAGCTAAAAGATAAAGAATATGATAAGCTTGCAGCAATGATGCGAGAGTACATGAATATGGATATGGTATACGAGCTTTTAGGAATGAAAGAACGTAGATAATGATATAATGATGAGTTTTTAGGAATGAAAGAACAACGATAGGATGATGGCCAGGAGCAGTAAAAAGTGGATAAGGATGAATTGTTTAATATACATATAGACAGACCTGATAAATCGATATATGATGAAGCGAAAAGAAAATGGGATTTGCTCTCAAAGCCTTTAGATGGATTAGGTAGCTTTGAAGGATTAATATGCAGACTTGCAGCAATGCAGAAAAGCCCTGATATAGATATTTCTAAAAGGGCAGCTGTAATAATGATAGCTGATAATGGTATAGTTGAGGAGGGAATATCTCAAAGCGGCAGCGAGGTGACAAGAGCTGTAGGTGATGCCCTTATTAAGGGAATAAGCTCGGCAAATACTCTTGGAAGATATGCTAAGACAGATATTATTTCTGTAGATGTAGGAATAGCCGGGGAAGTTTCGGCAGATGCAGGAAATAATATGGTTAGTGCTTTAAGAAATAAGGACATTAATAATGGAAAGAGTGAGCCTTTAGTAACAAAGGACGGACTTTTTTATGATAAAAAGGTGGCTTTTGGTACAAAAAATTTCCTAAAAGAGCCTGCAATGAGTGAGCAGGAGACTTTAAAAGCCATAATTTCTGGAATTGAGGTAGCATATGACCTTAAGGAAAAGGGCTATAAGCTTCTTATTACAGGGGAGATGGGAATAGGAAATACGACGACCTCGGTCGCGGTTTTATGCTCTCTTCTTGGGCTTGATGCAGAAGTGATTACTGGAAGAGGCGCTGGTCTAAGTGATGCGGCTCTAAAGAGAAAAAAGGAAGTAATAAAAATCGGGATAAAGAAATATTGCACCGATAATAAGAAGTATTTACACTTAAAAAACGATAATGAAAGAGCTTTTTATATTCTAAGCTGCCTTGGAGGGCTTGATATTGCAGCCCTTGCAGGAGTATTTATAGGAGCAGCAATGAATAGACTCCCTGTCTTAATAGATGGACTGATAAGCTCGGTAGCAGCACTTATAGCTGAAAGAATGGTAGCGGGAGTTAAGGAATATTATATTGCATCTCATAAGGGAAGAGAAGGGGGACATGCTGCGGCGCTGAAGGAGCTCGGTTTAAAGGCCTTCATTGATGCTGATATGGCGCTAGGAGAAGGAACCGGAGGTATTATGGCTCTTCCGCTTATTGATATGGTTCTGGATTTTTATAATAATGCATCTGTGTTTAAGGATATTAAAGTCAATGAATATGAGAGGTTAAGCTAATGGTAGATCTAATTATAGGAACACCTGATAGCGGAAAATCAAAAAGGGCAGAGGACTTAGCATTAAAGCTTTCAGGAGATGGAAAGAGAATATACCTTGCGACAATGGATCCGTTTGGCGAGGAAGGCTTAAATAGAGTAAAAAAACATAGAAAGATGAGAGAAGGAAAGGGCTTTGTTACCATAGAATGCACCAGGGACATAGCATCTGTAGGAGAAGCCATTAAGGATATATCAAATACAACGCTTTTATTAGAATGTATGGCCAACCTTATTGGAAATGAAATGCATGCGCTTGAAAATAAGAGTGCAGATAATTCTACAATCGTAGAAATAGTTCTTGATGAGGTCTTAACTCTTAGCAAAAAGGCTAAAAATATGGTTATAGTCTCTAACGAATTTGAGCCTGATGGAGAAGGGTATGATGAGGATACCAAAAGATATGTTGAACTTATGCACGAAGTGAATGAAGGATTGAAGAAAAATGTGGATAAGGTACATGAAATTAAAGAGGGCGAGTGGATAAGCTATGAAAATAATTAGAAATATCATAGTGGCCTTTTCTTTGTATTCTAAAATACCGGTTCCGATTTTTGAGTGGAAGGAAGATGACATGAAGCATAATCTGGTTTTTCTTCCGTGGATCGGTGCTGTTATAGGGGGCATTATCACCTCTCTCAGTTTTGTTTTTAGGCTGATTGAACTTCCAGAGCTCTGCAAGGGAGCACTTTACTCGCTTGTGCCGCTCTTTGTAACCGGAGGCTTTCATCTAGATGGCTTTATGGATGTGCAGGATGCACTTAAATCATATAAGCCAAAGGAAGAAAAGCTAAAGATATTAAAGGATCCACATATCGGCGCTTTTTCGGTGATAAAGCTGCTTGAATTTGCGATAATATGGGCAGCAGCCATGTCGGTGATATTAAAGGCTGATGATAAAAACGCGGTATATGTATTTGCAGCAATCTTTTTTGAAGCAAGGGCAGCTGCAGGTATTTTATCCTTGACGCTAAAACATGCAAAGAAGGATGGAATGCTGAATATGGAAACTGAAAAAATGGGAAGGAGGGATCTTGCTTCTTTAATAATGGAAGCAGCACTAGGGGCAGCGCTTATGATATACCTAAAGCCGTTAACTGCGGCTATAGCCTTAGCAGGCCTTCTTATTTTCTGCCTTTATTATAAACAGCTTTGCTATAAGGAGCTTGGCGGAGTAACCGGGGATACCTCGGGCTATTTTATAACGGCGGCAGAAGAAATAATGCTGGTACTTATAGCAGTTGGAACCTATTTTTAAGTGGCAGGCCTTGTTTGTATTTCTTTTTTACCGAAAGAGGAATACAAAGATAAAGGTTAGTTTAAAGCCTAAGCAATAAGGAATTATGATGGAAAAGAAAAGAGTGAAGTGCTTTTTAATAAGGCATGCAAAGACAAAGGGAAATCTAGAAGGCAGATATATTGGCTCTAGGACTGATGAAAGCCTTTGTAAAGAGGGAATAGTGGAGCTGGAAGAAAAAAGAAGCGGAATTCTTCATAGGATAATGCAGGACAAAAAGGATGATTTTCATCTGGTATCAAGTCCGATGAAGAGATGCACGGAGAGTGCGGAGCTTTTGTTTTCAAGGAAAGCCGATGAAATAGCTGCGGAGCTTAGAGAAACTGATTTTGGAGCCTTTGAAGGAAAAAATTACGGACAGTTAAATGGAACTAAGGCTTATCAGGACTGGATAGATTCAAATGGAACCCTGCCTTTTCCTGAAGGAGAGGCACGAGAGGATTTTATAGAAAGAAGCTTTAAGGCTTTTAGAGAGGTCATATTAAAGAATGGCTCTAAGGATAAATTTATCTTTGTCTGTCATGGAGGAAGCATTATGTCCATAATGATGGAGCTGACGGGCCGTGATTATTATGATTTTCAGGTGCGCCATATAGGCGGCTTTGAGCTTGAATTTGAGATAAACCAGTTAGCAGGAGATTTTAAAGATGTATCATATAGTAGCCTTGACGATAGGATATCTTCTTGATCTGATAATAGGAGATCCAATGAATTTTCCGCATCCAATAAGGCTTATAGGAAGCTTTATAAGTAAGTTAGATCATAAGTTTATGGATGAGAAAGTAAAGGAAAAAAATAGAGAAGCGGGAAAGGAAAGAGTTCTTGGCGTAAAGCTTGGAGTTTATGTAATAACAGCGACAATACTGGTTACGGCTATTATATTAGCCGGAGCCTATGCAATAAATCCTTATCTGGGAATCGGGATAGAGGCAGTTCTTACCTGTTACATACTTGCAGCAAAAAGTCTGTCTGTTGAGAGCAGCAAGGTGTATGAGGCTTTAAAGGCAAATGATACTGAGAAGGCAAGAAAAGCTGTTTCAATGATAGTAGGGCGAGATACCGAAAAGCTTGATGATGAGGGGATAGCAAAGGCAGCAGTAGAGACGGTTGCAGAAAATACCTCAGACGGCGTAATTGCGCCGCTCCTTTATACCGCGATAGGAGGACCTGTATTAGGCTTTGCATATAAAGCGATAAATACTCTTGATTCAATGGTGGGCTATCACAACGATAGATATGAGAACTTTGGGAGCTTTTCTGCAAGGCTTGATGATATAGTAAATTTTATTCCAGCTAGGATAAGCGCAGGGCTTATGATAATATCAGCCTATATCTGCGGCGTTTTTAACGGGATTTATTCAGGAAAAAGAGCTGTGAAGATTTTTAAGAGAGATCGGTTTAACCATAAAAGCCCGAATTCTGCACAGACAGAAAGTGTATGTGCAGGGGCTCTTGGAATAAAACTTGCCGGCGATGCCAGCTACTTTGGAAAACTTGTAAAAAAGCCATACATAGGGGATGCAGAGAGAAATATTGAAAATGAAGATATAAAAAGAGCAGGAAGACTGATGTATATATCTGAATTTATATGCTTTGTCTTTTGCACTTTGTCTTTATTTTTGCTGAATATTGCAGTACTTTAAAGTGCTTTATATAAAGTGCTTTATATAAAATGCTTTATATAAAATGCTTTATATAAAATGCTTTATCTAAAATGCATAAATGGTAATAGAAGGAGTTTTATATGCTTCATGGAGGAAATATATATGAAGATGTTACTAGAAAAGTAAAACTGGATTTTTCAGTAAATACAAATCCCTATCCATACCCGGAAAGTCTTGAGGAAGGAATAAAAAAGAGCTTTGAAGAAATAGGAAGATACCCCGATTTAGAGCAGAGAGAGCTCAGGAAAGCCATAGCAGCGCTTGAAGGAGTAGAGGAAAAGCAGGTGCTTGGAGGAAACGGTGCCTCAGAATTATTTTTAGGAATAGTAAATCATTTAAGACCTAAAAGGGCTCTGCTTATTAATCCTGGCTTTTACGGCTATAGGTATGTTTTAACGGCGCGAGGGGACTGTGAAATAAAGGATTATTATCTACATGAAAAGGAAAATTTTGAGCTTAAAGAGGATGTAATTTCAGAAATTAAAAAAGGAGCTGACCTTTTATTTTTGACTAATCCGAATAATCCTACAGGAAGGTGCATTAACGAAAAGCTTTTAATAAAAATAATTGAGTGCTGCAAAGAGTGCGGCTGTGCCGTGGTGGTGGATGAATGCTTCCTTAGGCTTTCTTCAGACGGAGTGAGTGTAAAAAAACTCATAAATAAATATGAGGGCCTTTTTGTGGTGGATGCCTTTACAAAGCTGTTTGCCATTCCAGGCATAAGAGCAGGCTATGTGATATCGAATGAAAGAAACATTTCTTTTATCAAAAAGCAGCTTCCAGAGTGGAACATGTCAGTTATGGCGCAGACGGCGGCAAGGCTTTGCTGCGATATTTTAATAAATACCAGCTACCAGAAGGATTCCGCAGGCTATATAAAAAAGGAAAGAGAGTATGTGTCGAAAGCTTTATCTGATATGGGGTATAAGGTTTTTGACTCGGATACTGATTTCATCTTACTAAAGAGCGAAGTAAATTTATATGAGGAGCTTTTAAAGCGAAAAATACTCATAAGAGATTGCAGCAGTTTTAATGGCTTAGGGAAGTGCTTTTACAGGCTTGCCATAAAAAATCACGAGGAAAATAAAGAACTGCTTAGGGCGTTAATGGACTTTTGAGCTGGTGGTCGTAGAAACAAAAAGATGTTTTTACCATAAATGGGAAAAGAATTTTATAGTTTTACATTAATATATGTGTTACAATACCATTAGGATTTTCGTATTGTAAATAATGGAAAATTATAAAAGGGAATATGATTGTTTTTTACAATTTAATTAAGGAGAAAGAAATATATGTATATTGCAGATGAATCAAGATATGAAAAGATGAAATATAATAGATGCGGAAAGAGCGGATTAAAGCTTCCGGCAGTATCTCTTGGCCTCTGGCATAATTTCGGTGATGCAGCAAATTATAATAATATGGAGGAAATATGTCTTACAGCCTTTGATAATGGTATCACCCATTTTGATCTTGCAAATAATTATGGTCCATCAGCAGGAAGTGCTGAAACCAATTTTGGTTTAATTTTTGCAAAGAATTTTAAGCCTTATCGTGATGAAATGATAATCAGTACTAAGGCAGGTTATTATATGTGGCCAGGCCCTTACGGAGATCTTGGAAGCAGAAAGTATCTCATTGCATCTTTAGATCAGAGTCTTAAGAGAATGGGACTTGAGTATGTTGATATATTCTACCATCATAGAATGGATCCTGATACTCCGCTTGAAGAGACAATGGAGGCTCTAGCTCAGATCGTTAGAAGCGGAAAGGCTTTATATGTTGGCCTTTCAAATTATGATGGCCCAACACTTGCAAAGGCTGAGAAAATATTAGCTGATAGCAAGGTTCCATTTATAATAAATCAGAACAGATATAATATTTTAGATAGAACCATTGAAAATAATGGCTTAAAGAAGACTTCAGCAGAGCTTGGAAAGGGCATAATCTGCTATTCACCTCTTCATCAGGGAATTCTTACAAACCGTTACCTTGATGGAATCCCAGAGGACAGCAGAGCCTTCGGAGGCAAGGGCTTCTTAAATGAAGACAAGGTGAAGGAGTGCATTGATCAGGTGTTCGAGCTTAAGAAGATCTCAGATGAAAGAGGTCAGACACTTGCAGAAATGTCACTTGCGTGGCTTCTTAATAGTCCGGAAATTACTTCAGTTCTCATTGGAGCTTCAAGAAAATCTCAGCTTCTTGATAATCTAAAGTCCATTGAAAGTACTACCTTTACGGCAGAAGAGCTTGAGAAGATTGAAAATATAGCGCTTAGAAAATAACTATTTCCGATTATAAATGATTAGATCGGTTGGAAAAAAATATGGACAAGTTAAGGACACTTTTTCTTACCTTTCTCAAAATAGGGGCATTTACCTTTGGAGGAGGTTATGCGATGATAGCTCTATTAGAGAATGAATTTGTAAGTAAGAAAAAGTGGGTAGATAAAAATGAATTTTTAGATATGGTCGCCGTAGCAGAGTCAACTCCAGGCCCTATTGCAATAAATGCGGCGACCTACATAGGTTATAAGCTATCAGGAATGTCTGGAGCAATTCTTTCGACAATAGGGGTCAGTCTTCCATCATTTATTATTATGTTTTTAATATCTCTTTTCCTCGATAAATTTTTAGCGCTGAAGCTGGTAGGCTTTGCTTTCAGAGGAATTCAGGCATGTGTAATCTATATGATACTTTTTGCAGGAATAAAGATGCTAGGACAGCTTGAAAAAAAGGCATTTAATTATGTGATTTTTGGAGCTGTAGTGATAAGCATGGTGGCATTTTCAATTCTTGCGGTGAATTTTTCTGCGGTATTTTTTATATTGATCTGCGGATTCATGGGTATTACATATTATTGCATAAAGAGAATCGGAGATAAAAAATGATTTTTTTGAAATTGTTCATTACCTTTTTTGAGATAGGCCTTGTTTCCTTTGGAGGAGGGCTTGGAATGGTGGCACTTATCAGAGAAAAGGTGCTGATGAATAACTGGCTTACTGAAGAACAGTTCATGAATATAATAGCTGTTTCAGAATCTACGCCGGGGCCTATTGCAGTAAATGTGGCGACCTTTGTAGGGAGCACTCAGGCAGGAATTTTAGGCTCCTTTATGGCAACTTTTGGGGTTATTTTACCATCTTTTATAATAATTCTTATTATAGCTGCACTTTTGAAAAACTTTATGAAGTATAAGGGTGTTGCCGCATTTCTTATGGGAATAAGGCCGGCAGTAGTCGCACTTGTTTTTGGAACAGCCATAACCATGGGGCTTAGTACACTTTTTAAAATGAAGGTAATTGGAGATGAGCCGGCAGCAGATATAAGGGCAGTTATAATTTTTACGGTATTAGTAATCATACATTTAGTATATAAGAAGCTAAAAAAGGTAGCGCCATCACCTATCATAATGATTATGGTATCTGCTGTGCTCGGAATAATCGCATATTCAAGTTGATACGAAAATAAAAATTGTCGCCTTGCAGGCGACCATTTTTATTTTAAAGCATTTATAATGTATTTACAAGCTAAGCAAAAGATAAAGCAAAGACAAAAGCAGAGTCAAAGCAAAGTCTAAAGAAATAGTAAAGGTAAAAGTAAAGTAAAACTAAATGCAGGAGCTTAGTTAATACAAAAAGTGCAGAGCTGCGAGGCAGCGGAAAGGGGTACATTATGAATAACAATTTAACAGAGATGGTATTTATCCTTGATAAGAGCGGATCAATGAGCGGCATGGAAGGTGACACAATCGGTGGTTTCAATTCAATGATCGCAAAGCAGAAGAAGGAAGATGGAAATGCATTTGTATCTACAATCCTCTTTAATAATAGGAGTGAGGTGCTTCACGATAGAGTAAAGCTTGGTGAGGTTAAAAAGCTTACAGAAGAGGATTATTCAGTAGGCGGAGGTACAGCACTTATGGATGCACTTGGTGATGCAATACACCATATTAAGAATATACATAAGTACGCAAGAGAAGAGGATGTACCGGCGAATACAGTTTTTGTCATCACAACTGATGGAATGGAAAATTCAAGTGTTAAATATTCAAGCGATGAAATTAAAAAGCTGATCAAGAAGCAGAAGAAGGAAGGCTGGGATTTTATATTCATGGCATCTAATATTGATGCAGTTGAGACGGCAAAGAGATACGGAATTGAAAGGGAAATGGCGGTTGATTATCATAATGACAGTGCAGGAATAGGAGCAGTTTTTGGTTCGGTTTCAAAATTCATGTCAATGAAGCGCAGCGCTAAGACGGGCTGCATGGCAGAAGAAGCTGGAGCATGGCGCAAAGAGGTAGATGAAAGCTATGAGAGCGGCGGTAAGAAAAAGCGTTGAAAATAGGCTTGACCTTTTCAGATTTTTTACTTAATATAGTATCAAGGGCATTTAATTAAATATGATAGTTTATGGAAAAGGATAACTATATAGGTGGCTTTGATGTAAAAAGGGGAAAATATGAAAAGTAGGATAAATGATGAACTGCGATTAGAAATAGACAGGTATTTAGAGCTTAATTATATTGATGAGTCTACGGATGTAGAAACCTCATATACAGCAGATGATACGGCGAGTTTCGGAGAATCTATTGAAAAGTATTCTGGTGAGTCTATTACTGAAAAGGCTTCTGCGCCGAACAAGAAGAAGTCCTTTTTTAATAGCCTGGCCCGCGGAAAAAGATGTGAAAGTGTATTTGAAGCTATAAGTGAAGCTAAAAGTGAAGCTAAAAGTGAAACTTTAATGCCCCAGTCAGCACCTTGTTCACAGGCAAAATTAAGCGAGCTGGATAAGAGAATAGAGATGCTCGATGAGAGTTTTTCAGAAATGCTTCTTAGAATTATTGATGAAAGAGGCATAAAGGATTCGGAGGTATATAAAAAAGCAAATATTGATAGGAGGCTTTTTTCAAAAATAAGGAGCAATTTAGATTATAGACCTAAAAAAACGACGGTACTGGCCTTTGCAATTGCATTAAAGCTTTCACTTGAGGAAACAAAAGAAATGCTGGAAAAAGCTGGATATGCGTTATCACATTCTAGTAAAGCGGATGTAATAGTCGAATATTTCATAAAAAAAGGCAATTATAATATTTATGATATAAATGAAGCGCTTTATGAATATGATCAGGTTCTTATTGGAGAATAGATAATGAGCTTAAGGCATATGAGCGGTAGGGTAACTAGCGCTCATATGTTGTTTTGTATTTATAGGGAGAAAAACTATAAGGCCTGGCGGTGATGTGCAGTAAAAAAGAATAAGGCCTGGCGGTGATGTGCAGTAAAAAAGAATAAGGCCTGGTGGTGAGGCGCAGTAAATAAATGTAAAGTGAAGATGAAGAAGAGGAATAATTATAAAAGAGGAAGAAGTTTATGAATAATGTTGGAAAGAATAGAAAGACGCTTCTATTATATTTTTTAAGAGGAAGCAAAAGATATTTTATAATAAGCGTTATTTTTGCAATGCTTGTGTCGGTACTCGACCTGATAAATCCAAAGATAATATCATTTGCGGTGGACTGTGTGCTTTCGAAAAAAAAACAGAAAGTACCTGAATTTGCAGTGAATCTGTTAAGCGAAATTAATGAGAAGTTTATAGTTTCTGAAGGTGATGCGTATTATTTTAATTCTGAATATTTTGGAAGCCGCTTATATCTTATAGCGGGGCTTATAGCAACAGTTGCTTTTTTTGCAGTGCTCTGCAGATACTTTTTTAAGCAGTTCAATGCGAGAGGTGAAGGAAAGCTGGTTCAAAGAATGAGAAATCTTCTTTACGAGCATATAATTCATCTTCCGGTTTCGTGGCATAATGCAAACCAGACAGGTGACATTATACAAAGAAGTACCTCGGACGTTGAAACAATCAGAAATTTCGTAGCAGAGCAGCTTACAAACCTTATAAGGGTAGTTGTGCTGATTATACTCTCAGTTATTTTTATGGCAGGAATAAATGTTCCTCTGACCTTTGTTGCTATTATACTTGTGCCGGTAATAATACTTTATTCACTGTTTTTCCACAACAAGATAGCAGCATCCTTCCAGAAGGTAGATACAATGGAGGGAAGGCTCTCTGCAATGGTTCAGGAAAACCTTACTGGAGTCAGAGTAGTAAGAGCTTTTGGAAGAGAGGCTTATGAAAAAAAGCGTTTTGAGCAGTCCAATGAAAAGTATATGAATACCTGGATTCATCTTATGAAGCTTCTTTCAGCCTTTTGGGCGACCAGTGATTTTGTAAGCGGACTTCAGGTGCTTCTCATTGCATCCTTTGGTGCGGTATTCTGCGTTAAGGGAACACTTTCACCTGGTGATTACATTGCCTTTATTTCGTATAATGCGATGCTGACCTGGCCGGTACGTATGCTTGGAAGAGTTATTTCAGACATGAGTAAGGCAGGCATCTCGATAGATAGAATCAGATATATCATGAATTCAAAGGTGGAAGAGGATGCGGAAAATGCCTTAAAGGGAGATGATGCACCTATGAATCAGGATATAGTTTTTGATAATGTAAGCTTTGAATTTGACAGAGTTGAAAAAAATGCTGAAGGTGAGGCTGTAGTTGTTTCTGTTAAAAAGCATGATGAGCAGGCAGAGGTATTAAAGAATGTTTCCTTTACAATTCCGGCTGGAAAAACGGTAGGTATTCTTGGTGGAACGGGTTCGGGAAAATCTACACTTGTACATCTCCTTGACAGATTGTTCGATCTTACAGAGGATGAGGGAAAAATTACCATCGGAGGAAAGGATATAAGAGGAATAAATAGAAAGTGGCTCCGTGAAAATATCGGAATCGTTCTGCAGGAGCCTTACCTTTTCTCGGGTACACTTGCTGAAAATATTGCAATTACTCAAAAGGAACAGAAAATGGATAGAGTAAAGGCAGCAGCAAAGATAGCTTCTTTGGATGAGGCTGTTGAAAAGTTCGGAAAGGGCTATGAGACCTATGTCGGAGAAAGAGGGGTGACTCTTTCAGGAGGACAGAAGCAGCGTACAGCCATAGCTCAAACAGTAATCAGAAATACACCTATAATGATTTTTGATGATTCTCTTTCAGCGGTAGATGCAGAAACTGATGTCAAAATCAGAAAGGCGCTTGAAGAAAAAGCAAAAGGAACTACTACAATCATAATAGCACATAGAATTTCAACTCTTATGAATGCAGATAAGATAATTGTGCTTGAAAATGGTAGAGTTGCTGAAGAGGGAACTCATGATGAGCTTCTTCAAAAGAAGGGCATTTATAATAAGGTATTTAACCTTCAGCATGCTGTTTAATGTGTTATATTAAAATGAATAAATTGTAGAGAGAATAATATGGATGATAAATTAGAAAAGGGAAAGGCTTTGCCATGGTTCGGGGTCCCAGCTCTTGCACCTTACATGAAGCCTTATGCCGCAAAAATATGTTTAATGGTGTTTTTAGGAGTGCTAAGCAGTCTGATAGATTCAATATATCCGTTGTTCAATAAGTACATATTGAATAATAATATTGCAAATAAGACCTTAGACACTCTCCCTATTGTTATTATACTGTATATAGGAATTTTAGCATTTCAGACCTGGGATAATTACTATACAATGAGGATATGCAGCAGCATGGAGCTGTGGATGGACAGGGATTTAAGAAATAAAGCCTTTGACCATCTTCAGACGCTTTCATTTTCTTACTTTAATCAGAATAATGTAGGCTATGTTCATGCAAGAGTAATGAGTGATACAGGTAAGATTGGAGAGCTTGTCAGCTGGCGTTTCATGGACATTGTATGGAACCTTTCCTACATTGTCTGCATATTTGTAGTAATGTATGTTACAAATGTGAAGCTTGCTCTTTATGCTACGATTTTTATACCGGTAGCTGCCTTTATAATACTGATTCTTCAAAAGAAGTTAGTTGTATATAATAGAAGAATGAGAGAGCTCAATTCAAGAATTACAGGTGATTTTAATGAGGCAATAACCGGTGTAAGGAGCATTAAGGTACTTGCAGCTGAGGAAAAGATGATGGAGAGCTTTGGTAAGGATACAAAGGATATGTACAGGGCCTCTGTGAAGACAGCTCATCAATCAGCCTTTTTAAATTCTTCAGTTACCTTCTTGTCAGGACTTATATTAGCTGTAGTTCTTATGAGCGGAGGAAAGCTGACGATTGAAGGAGTTCTTGAGATAGGAACGCTTTCAGTTTTCTTATCCTATGCACTTGGTATCCTTGAGCCGATACAGAATATTATCAATTCTATTTCAGCACTAATAACCATTCAGGTAAATATTGAAAGACTCATGAATCTTTTAAATACAAAGTCTGATGTTGCTGATTCGCCTGAGATAATTGAAAAGTATGGCGATACCTTTAATCCTAAAAAGGAAAACTGGGAAGATCTTCACGGAGATGTTGAATTTGAGGATGTATCATTTAAATACCCGGATGGTGATGAGCTTGTGCTTGAAAACTTTAGCCTTAAGGTGCCGCAGGGCGATAGCGTGGCTATAGTAGGTGAAACAGGTGCAGGAAAATCTACTCTGGTTAATTTGGTGTGCAGGTTCTTTGAGCCTACTAAGGGAAGAGTGCTTATTGACGGAAGAGATGCAAGAGAGCGTTCGCAGCTGTGGCTCCATTCGCATCTAGGCTATGTACTTCAGACTCCTCACCTATTTACTGGAACAGTACGTGAAAATTTAAAATACGGAAAGCCAGAGGCTAGTGATGATGAAATATGGCAGGCATTGAAGTTAGTTAAGGGCGATGTGGTAGTAAATAAGATGGATAATGGTCTTGACAGCGATGTCGGAGAAGGCGGCGGAATGCTTTCAACCGGCGAAAGACAGCTCCTTTCCTTTGCAAGAGCAATACTTGCTGATCCAGAGCTTTTAGTGCTTGATGAGGCGACCTCTTCTGTTGATACAGTGACAGAAAGGGCAATCCAGGAGGCCATAAAGGTGGTTACAAAGGGAAGGACCTCTTTTATGATTGCACACCGTCTGTCCACTATTATTGATGCAGATATTATTCTTGCAGTTAAGGATGGTAAGATTGTTGAAAGAGGAAATCATAGAGAGCTGATGGACAAAAAAGGCTATTACTATGAGCTTGTTAAGAAACAAAATGCAGAAAGTTTTTAATAAAAAATAATATGAATCATAAAACAGGCGTGAAGGAATAAAGATTAGGAGAGTTTTTAAAATGAAATCCCTTTTGGTGTATTTAAGGCATTACAAAAAAGAAACGATACTAGCACCGCTTTTTAAGATGTTAGAGGCTACCTTCGAGCTTTTTGTTCCACTTGTAATGGCAAAGATAATTGATGTGGGCATAGCGAATGGAGATAAGAGCTATGTAATGAAGATGTGCGGCTTGCTTGTGCTTTTAGGTGTAGTAGGTCTTACGGCCTCCATTACGGCACAGTTCTTTGCGGCAAAGGCAGCAACCGGTTTTTCTAAGGAGCTTCGTCATTCATTATTCGAGCATATTCAGAGCCTTACCTTTTCACAGATGGATCTTTTTGGTACGGATACTCTGATAACAAGAATGACAAGCGATGTAAATCAGGTGCAGTCGGGAGTTAATCTTTTCCTTAGATTGTTCCTTCGCTCGCCGTTTGTTGTACTAGGTGCAATGATAATGGCATTCACTGTAGATGCAAGGTCTGCACTGATTTTTGTAGTTGCAATTCCTGTACTTGCAGTAGTCGTATTTGGAATAATGCTTATAACAATTCCGCTTTACTCAAAGACTCAGGGCGGCCTTGATAAGATAATGATGGCAACTCGTGAGAACCTCACGGGTGTCCGTGTTATCAGAGCCTTCAACAAAGAGAAAAGTGAAATTAAGGCGTTTAGGGAAAATAATACAGCTCTTTCAAAGGCTCAGCAGTTTGTAGGAGGAATATCAGGTCTCATGAATCCTCTTACTTATATACTTATAAACCTTGCAACGGTTGTACTTATTTATACTGATGCTGTAAGAGTAGATACTGGTATTCTTACTAAGGGAGAGGTAATTGCCCTTTTGAACTACATGTCACAGATCCTGGTCGAGCTCATTAAGCTTGCAAACCTCATCATTCAGGTTACTAAGGCAGTTGCGTGTGGAAACCGTATTGAGGCTGTCCTTAAGGAAAAGCCTAATATGGAAAATGGCGAAATTACTGAAATTAATAATAACGCTGACATAGCTGTTGAATTTGATAATGTTACAATGGCTTATGATGGAGGAGGAGAAGATTCTCTTGAGAATATTTCCTTCAAGGTCAAAAGGGGTCAGACCGTGGGTATTATAGGCGGTACAGGTAGTGGAAAGTCGACACTTGTAAATCTCATTCCTAGATTTTATGATGTAACAAAGGGCAGTGTTAAGGTATTTGGCAAAGATGTTAAGAGTTATGACATAAAAGCCCTAAGAGATAGGGTGGGAATAGTTCTTCAAAAGGCAGAGCTCTTTAAGGGAACCATCAAGGAAAACCTTAAATGGGGAAAAGAAGACGCCACTGATGAAGAAATAGAGGCAGCAATTACTGCTTCACAGGCTAAGGAGTTTGTAGATAAAAAGAGCGGCGGAGCGGATACTTTAGTTGAGCAAAAGGGAAGGAATCTCTCGGGCGGTCAAAAGCAGAGACTTACCATAGCAAGAGCCTTAATTAAAAAGCCTGATATCCTTATCCTTGATGATTCTGCCTCAGCGCTTGATTTTGCTACTGATGCAAAGCTTCGCATGGCAATAAGGGAGATGGGAAAAACTCAGACTTGTTTTATAGTATCACAGAGAGCAGCTTCAGTTCAGTATGCAGATCTTATTCTTGTTCTTGATGATGGCAAGGTAGCAGGCATGGGAACACATGATAAACTGCTTTCCGAAAACAGTGTTTACCAGGAAATTTACTATTCACAGTTCCCAAAGGAGGCCGCTAATGAGTAAGAAAAATGCGAATAAACAAAAACTCGGCCAGTGGGAAATCATAAAAAAGGTACTTAAGTATCTTGGCAAATATAGGAAATTCCTATGGGCATCCCTCCTTCTAGCAGTTGTATCAGTACTACTTACCCTTTATATTCCAAAGCTTACAGGTGAAGCTGTGGATTATATGATAGATAAAGGCTTAGTAGATTTTGGAGGAGTTAAGACTATCATACTTAAGATAGTTGTTAGTGCAGTAATCATCGGTGTATCACAGTGGCTCATGAATCTTTGTAATAATAAAATGACCTATGACATTGTAAGAGATATCAGAAATGATGCTTTTAATAAAATAGAAGATCTGCCGCTTAGCTATATCGATTCACATTCTTATGGAAGCATTCAGAGCCGCGTAATAGCGGATGTTGACCAGTTTGCGGATGGTCTTTTAATGGGCTTTACCCAGCTGTTTACTGGAGTAGTTACCATTCTTGGAACTCTCTGCTTCATGCTTTCTGTAAATGTAGCTATAACTATCGTAGTAGTTGTGGTAACTCCGGTTTCCTTCCTTGTGGCCGGCTTTATTTCAAAGAGCACCTATAAGATGTTCAGAAAACAGTCAGAAATAAGAGGTGAGCAGACCGGCTTCATCAACGAAATGATTGAAGGAGCAAGGGTGGTTAAGGCCTACAATCAAAAGGAAAACATCATGAAGAAGTTTGATAAGTTAAATGATGAGCTTACAGAGACCTCACTTAAGGCAATCTTCTTCTCTTCACTTACAAATCCGGCTACACGTTTTGTAAACAGTCTTGTTTATACTAGTGTTGGTGTGGTAGGTGCTTTTTCAGCCATTAACGGAAAACTTTCAGTAGGTCAGCTTTCAGCCTTCCTTAGTTATTCAAGTCAGTATACAAAGCCTTTTAATGAAATTTCAGGCGTTATCACAGAGCTTCAAAGTGCCATTGCCTGTGCAGCAAAGGTATTTGACCTTATCGAGGAGCCAGGTCAGGTAAAGGAAGCAGAGGATGCTCTTAGCCCTGAGAAATTTGATGGTAATGTAAGTATTAATGATATTTCATTTTCATATGTACCAGAACAAAAGCTCATTGAGAACTTTAAGCTTGATGTAAAGCCGGGACAAAAGGTAGCAATTGTTGGTCCTACAGGCTGTGGAAAGACAACGCTCATTAACCTTTTGATGAGATTTTACGATGTAAATAAGGGAAGCATCCTTCTTGATGGAACTGATTTAAGAAAGCTTACCCGTTCATCTATCCATGAGGGCTACGGAATGGTGCTTCAGGAGACCTGGTTAAAGACAGGCACAATAAGAGAGAACATAACCATGGGAAATCCTGATATTTCGGAAGAGGAAATGATACGTGAAGCAAAGATATGTCATATCCATTCTTTTATTAAACGTCTTCCAAAGGGCTATGATACAGAGGTTTCCGAGAACTCTGAGGATTTCTCACAAGGTCAAAAGCAGCTGCTTTGCATAGCAAGGGTAATGATGAGTAAGCCTTCAATGCTTATACTTGATGAAGCTACCTCATCCATCGACACACGTACTGAGCTGAAGATACAAGAAGCCTTTAATGCACTTATGGAGGGAAGGACAAGCTTTATTGTAGCACACCGCTTATCTACCATAAGAGAAGCTGACATCATTCTTGTAATGAAGGATGGAAATATCATTGAGCAGGGAAATCATGATGAGCTTATGAAGCAAAAGGGATTTTATCATGATCTATATCAGAGTCAGTTCCTTGGAAAAGCAATTTAGTTTTTTGAAAAATGATCAAAGTACAGAAAAAATACAATAATAAAGTAGAAATATACAATTTTTAAATAGATTCATTATACACATTTTCAAGTAACTATGCTACAATAATAATCGCACTAAGCAAATCCCTCGTTTAGTGCTGCACATACCTATATACTTTTTTTGTTACAAAAAAAGGGAAAAATACTGAGGCACGATAAAAGTGCCCCAGTATTTTTTTATGGATTTTTTTATTGCTTGATTTTACTAGAGAAATTGATTATAATGTGTTTAAAAAAATAAACGTATAAGAAAGGGTTTATCCTATGAAAATATTAATCAAAAACGGTCATGTAGTTGATCCGGTTACCAAGACAGATGCGGTAAAGGATGTGCTTATCGTGGATTCAAAAATTGAAAGAGTGGCAGATGAAATAGCGGCAAAAGGCGATGAAGAGGTGATAGATGCTAAGGGTCTTATCTTAGCGCCTGGCCTTATGGATGCACATGTCCATTTTAGAGATCCCGGCTTTACAGCTAAGGAGGATATACATACCGGTGCAAAGGCTGCAGCAAAAGGAGGAGTTACAAGGGTCGTAATGATGGCCAATACAAATCCTCACATTGATAATTTTGATACGCTAAAGTATGTGCTTGATAAGGGCAGGGAAACTGGCATAAAGGTTCTTACCTGTGCAAATGTCACCATGGGAATGAAGGGCAAGGAAATCGTTGACATGGAGGGTCTTGCTGACGCCGGTGCTGCGGGCTTTACCGATGACGGAGTACCTATCATGGATGAGAAAATTCTCTATGAGGCACTTATCAGAGCAAAGAAGTTAAATCTTCCGGTTGCACTACATGAAGAGGATCCGATGTTCGTTAAGCAGGCAGGCGTTAATATGGGAAAGGTTTCAGAAAAGCTTGGTTATGGCGGCTCTTCCAGGTCTGCTGAGGATATAATGGTTGCAAGAGACTGCGTACTTGCGCTTGATACAGGGGCGCCTCTTTGCATTCAGCATATCAGCTCTAAGAACAGTGTTGAGATAGTAAGGACTTTTAAAAAGCTTGGTGCAGATATCCATGCTGAGGCTACTCCTCACCATTTCACCCTTACCGAGGATGCAGTACTTAAGTATGGCACAAATGCAAGAATGAATCCACCTGTTCGTACTGAGGAGGATAGGCAGAAGGTAATTGAGGGAATTGTCGATGGAACTATTGATATGATTGTTACGGATCATGCACCTCATACCAAGGAGGAAAAATCAAAGCCTATGGCGCAGGCTCCTAGTGGAATTACAGGACTTGAGACTTCACTTGCGCTTGGCATAAAGAGCCTTGTTCAGCCAGGGCATATAAGTCTTATGAAGCTGATCGAGCTTATGAGCACCAATCCTGCGCTGTTCTATAGACTAAAGCCATCAAGCATTAAGGAGGGGGCAGACGCAGACCTTGTAATTTTTGGAGAAAATGAAGAGTGGACTGTTAAGGAGGAAGAATTTGCATCAAAGGCTTCTAATAGTCCTTTCATTGATTGGGTTCTTCCGGGAAAAATCCATTATACCATCTGTGATGGCAAGGCCGTATATAAGGCTTAATAGAATACACTGTAAAAATGTGTAAATATCTTGCGGCTATTATAATCGTGGTAGATAACTGCAAGAAGTGATTGCAGATAATAATCGCAAAAAAGTGTTCGTGGTAGATGATAGAAGAATTGTGTGTGAGTATAAGGATAAGGAGTGTGGCTAATGGCAGGTTCAGCAGGAACAAGTAATAAACTTAGAATATTACATTTACTCGATATGTTCATGAAAAAAACAGATATAGATCATGGCATGCGCATGGAGGAAATATGTGCATATATACAGGGCCTTGGCTATAAGGCTGAGAGAAAGATAATCGGTGAGGACATTGAAAGCCTTAAGGACATGGGCTATGACATAATAAATGACAAGGTAGGAAAATATTCTTCATATAAGCTTGTCAGTCGTGATTTTGAATTTACGGATATGAAGATACTTGTTGATGCCATTGGGGCGTCTAGATTCATTACTGAAAAGAAGTCGAAGGAAATTATAGGAAAGTTAAAGAAGCTTTTAAGTGAGTATGATGCTAAGAATCTAGACCGTCCGGTATATGTAGCAAATAGGGTGAAAAATGAGAATGAAGCTAGTTATATAGTGGTAGATGAAATACAAAGAGCAATGAGGGAAAATAAGAAAATTACCTTTAAGTATTATAGATGGAATGAAAAGGGTAACTTAGAGATCACTAATGATGGTAAGCCTTATAGAGTAAGCCCATGGGCTCTTTTCTGGGATAATGAGCAGTATTACCTTGTGGCCGTAAAGGACGGCGAAGAAAAGTTAAAGCACTTTAGAGTTGATAAGATAAAGGCTGTAAATATCTTAGAAGAGGAAAGAGAAGGAAAAACGTTTTTTGATGAGAAGGAGCTTACTGGCTATACCATAAAGAGATTTAAAATGTATGATGGCCAGATCAGGAGCGTTGAATTATTATGTGAGAATAGTCTTTCAAACGTAATAGTCGATCAGTTCGGTAAGGGCACTAGACTTATTCCGGTTGATGAAGGCCACTTTAAGACGATAGTTGATGTAGCGGTAAGCCCTATGTTCTACGGCTTTGTTTTTGGCCTAGGCACAGGAATAGTAATAAATGGGCCAGAGGAAGTAAAGCAGAAAATGAAGAATTTCATTAAGGAAGTTTTAGAAAAATACCAATAAAAATGTCCAATAATATTTGCCCCCAAAATAGCTGGTAAAGAGACTAAGGCGGTGTTTTTGGATGGAAAAGGGGAAAGAGATTAAATGCTACATAAGCTTTTAATGATGTATGTTACGCTATGTCCCGTAATTATTGCAGGTGTTTTAAACATGATATGGTGTAAATCGAAGGTGATGAAGTGGGCAAAGGTTCCCATGGATTTTGGTAAGACACTTTCAGATAATAAAAGAATATTTGGCGACAATAAGACCTGGAAGGGTTTTTTTGGATATATACTGCTTAATACAATATGCGCTCTTTTATGGGGAGCAGTATGCAGGACAGCAGGAATTGAAGAGCTTAATTTCTTTTATGCAAATAATAAGAATACTTTTTTATTTAATCTTCTTATAGGAATATTGTTAGGACTAGGTTATGCTCTTTTTGAGCTTCCTAACAGCTTCTTTAAAAGAAGGCTTGGAATTACTCCAGGTAAGACTATATCAGGTGCATGGAGGGCTTTTTTTATTGTCCTAGATCAGGCAGATTCCATATTTGGCTGTGCACTTGTGGTATGGCTGTTCTACGATTTGGGAATCGGATTATATCTTTTATATGTTTTAGTTGGCGCGTTTACACATATCATTTTCAATATGCTGCTTTATTTTTGCAAGTTGAGAAAAAATTTATTTTAAATTTGGAGAGGTTTAATGGTTGTATTAATTGATAAAAATGAAAAAAATGAAGAAAGACTTGGAAATAAGGGAAAATTTCTGCTTCAGATGAAAAAACAGGGCTTTGAGGTTCCGGGAGGATTTATTCTTGATAGTGAAGTTTATGATGAAGTAATAAGTTCAGATTCTATTGCGGATAAGGTAAAGAAAGCTTTAGACAGGCTAAGGAGTAATGATTCTGAGGTCGCTGATGTATCGAGGAAAATTACAGCCCTTTTTGATGGAGCAAAAATACCTGATAAAACCAGGAATGAGATCGAGCGTCTAGCAGATAAGAATAAGCTTTATGCAGTCAGAAGCAGCGGCAGCAAGGAGGATCTTGCAGAGTATTCTTTTGCCGGACAGTACAAGACCTTTTTAAATGTTGAGAAAAAGGATATTTCAGCAAGAGTAATTGATTGTTATAAGTCAATGTTCAGTGAGGTGCTTCTTCAGTATGTGGTAAATAATAATATTGACCCTGCTGCGATGAAGATGTCGGTAGTTGTTCAGGAAATGGTTGCTTCAGATTATAGCGGAATATGCTTTACCATAAATCCGGTAAGTGGAAATGATAAAGAAATGCTCATTGAGGTATCTGAGGGACTTGGAGAAAATATTGTTAGCGGTAAAACTGCTCCTTGTCAGTATTTTTACAACTGGTACAATCAGAAGGAAATGAGAAGAAATCCTTCAAATAAAATTTTAACAAGTAGCAAGGTCAAAGAGTATGCAAAAGAATTTGCAAAGCTTCAGCAGTTCTTTGGATATCCACTTGATATCGAGTTTGCGATAAAGGATGAAAAGCTCTATATCCTGCAGGCACGCGGCATTACCAGCCTTAAGTACAATGGAATTGAGGATATGTGGACGACTGCGGACTTTAAGGACGGCGGAGTTTCAGCAACGGTATGTACTCCTTATATGTGGAGCCTTTATGAGTATATCTGGGAATATTCACTTAGAAAATTCATAGTTGATTCTGAAATATTAAAGGATGAAGAACTTCCTTCTAAGCTTGGTGAAATGTACTATGGACGCTGCTATTGGAACATGTCGGCAGTTAAAAAGGCAATGAGCCAGGTAATCGGCTATAAGGAAAGAGAATTTGATAATGAATATGGCATTATAGGTGACTATGAGGGAGATGGAAGCGTAACTAAGGCTACGCCTAAGACCATATCCAGAATGCTTAAAATAGTTGTTAGGCAGAGCCAGATCTTAAATAATAGAAGGAAAAATAATTCAAGATATAAGGAAGAGCTTCTTCAGATTTATAATAAATACAAGGATAATTATGACAATCATAAAATAAAGAATATCGAAAAGGAATTTTACAAAATCACTAAAAAGAGCTATCTTAGAAGTGAAACGACGTATTTCTGGCAGATATTCATAAACACCATTCATCAGTCCTTGTATAAGGACAGCCTCTTAAAATATGTTTCTGAGAGCGAGTATTTATCACTGCTTGGAAGCATCGATAATATTTCTCATCTCCTTCCTTTTTATGAAATCTGGGATGTGACAAGAAGTATAAGAGAAGATAAGGGAGCGTATGATTTCTGGAGCATGCAGGAGCCTTCTGCCATTGCTAAGGTTTTAAATAGAGATGATCTCTTCCTTCCGCAGGTGAAGGCGATAATAGATAAATACGGCTATCATTCAGATAAGGAGCTTGACATAACCTATCCTTGCTACTATGAAGAGCCAGAGGTAATGGTTCAGATGGTAAAGGACATGGTGGTGCTTGATGATTCCTTCTCTCCAAGACTTGATAAGGAAAATGGAAGAAGGATGTATGAAGAGGTATTTGAGAAGGTTTCCGGGAAGGTATCGAAGCATATCCTTAAGAAGATAAAGAAAAAGGTATCAGGAATGAGGGAAATGCTCTGGTGGAGAGAGGAATTCAGAGATATTTCAACTAGATTTTATTATCTCCTGAGAGTTTATACCCTTGAGTATGCAAAGAGCCTTGCAGCAGAGGGCGTACTTGAGAGGGCAGAAGATGTATGGATGCTAAAGGTCGGAAATCTCTGGGATTATATCGATGGAAAATTAAGCGCTGAGGAGCTTCGCGGACTTATAAAGAAGAACCGTTTTTATTATAATGCCTATAGAAACTATATAAGCGATAATGAAATAGGAACTGTTTTCTCAAAGAATAAAGAGGTGGGTGAAGGCTCTGATTTAAGCATCAGAGGTCTTGGAGCAAATAATGGAATCATTACCGGCACTGCCCGCGTTATCGAAGATTTTGAGCATATCGATAGACTGCGCGAGGGAGATATACTTGTGACTAAGTTTACAGATACTGGATGGACTCCTAAATTTGCGATTCTTTCTGGCATAGTAACTGAATATGGCGGAATACTCTGTCATGCAGCCATTGTTTCAAGAGAGTATGGAATTCCTGCAATAGTATGCTGTAAGGGAGCAATGCAGAAGATAAAGGATGGACAGAGAGTAACCATAGACGGAGCTACAGGAATTGTAACTATAGATGAATAGCAAGTGGTTAATAGCAAATGATTGGAAGAAACAGGATTAATACGGATATTAGGTGCTAGGACTGGAGCTTGACATGAAAATATATGATAGAAAAACCGGAGAATATACTGAAATAACTCAATATGGACAAGGAGCACTTAAGTTTTTATACGGGAATTTTCTAGGAAGAGTACTGTTAAAACTTGCGGTATCACCCCTTGTATCTAGGATATACGGTAAGCTTAATGATAGTAAAAAAAGTGCGGAGAAAATCCCGGGCTTTATAGAGAAAAATGGAATCTGCATGGAGGATTTTGAGGACAGGAAGTATTCCTCCTTCAATGATTTTTTTACTAGAAAGCTAAGAAAGGGAGCTAGAATAATCAATAAAGAAAAAGATACTCTTATTTCACCTGCAGATGCAAAGCTCTTAGTTTACCCCGTAAAGGATAAGGCAAGAGTTAAGGTAAAGGGAAGAGGCTATAGTATTTCTGAGCTTACTGGCGGAAAAATAGACACTTCCTCTTATGCAGGGGGAGTCTGCCTTGTTTATAGACTGTGCGTGGATGATTATCATAGATACTGCTTTATAGATGATGGTTATATGAAAAAAAGCTATGTTATAAAGGGAAGACTTCATACAGTAAGCCCTTTATCTAAAGACTATAAGATATATAAGGAAAATTATAGAGTTGTAAGCATACTTGAAACTAAAGGTTTTGGAGAAGTAATTCACATTGAAGTGGGTGCTCTTTTGGTCGGTAAAATCAAAAATAAAAAGCTAAGGTGCTTTCTTAGAGGTGAAGAAAAGGGATATTTTGAACCGGGCGGCTCCACCATAATTGAAATATTTAAAAAGGATGTAGTCAAAATTGATGAGGATATTTTAGCTCAGAGCAAAAAGCACATTGAGACAAAGGTTTTTTACGGAGAAGGAGTAGGACGCAAATGCTAAAGAGAATTCATATTTACATGAAGGAGAGGTATCCTCTTATTCCAAGGCTTATTTTAGGTCTTATAGTTTTTCTTGAAATACATTTTATAATACTTCTTAATGAAGGAGTGACAAAATTTGATATCGGAATACAGGAGTTCGTCGGGGCTTTTACGGTCTTTGCCTTTTTGCTATGGCTAAGAATAGCTGATGATCTAAAGGATTTTGAAACTGATAAAAAGCTTTTCCCGGACAGACCTCTAGCAAGGGGCAGCGTTTATAAAAAGGATGTAATTATTGTATGTACGCTAGTGCAGGTAATTGCAGCAGTATTAAACATTTTGTTTATGAATAATCTGCTCTTCTTTTGCATTTTATATTTTTATGGATATCTAATGAGCCAGTGGTTCTTTCAGAAGGCAAAGATACAGCCTAGTCTTCCGCTGGCACTTGTTACTCATAATCCGGTGCAGATGTTTGTTAATTTATATATCATTTCCTTTACTGTAATTAAGTATCATCTTCCGGCTGTTACACTTACAACGGTTATGACACTTTGGACTCTTTATTTTCCAGCCCTCATCTGGGAGGTTTCCCGTAAGATAAAGGCTCCTCGTGATGAAAATGATTATACTACCTATTCAAAGCTGTTCGGATATAAGAAATCCACTCGTTTTGTAATGATACTTACCATAGTTGATATTATCACAAATATCATACTTGTATTTAGATTAAATAAAATATCTATTGCAGTATTAGTGCTTTTGGTATCCTGGATGACTTTAAAATTCATACAGTTCATGAAGGATCCTGAGAGGTTCGTGCTCGTAAGTAAGGTTGAAATATATACCTATCTTCAGGAATCCACAATGCTGCTTACGGTAGTTATATTTTTAATATTTGGAAGGATTTAGTATGTACGGAACTAAGGCGGATAATTTAATAAAATTAAGGGATGCAGGTATCAGAGTACCGGGCTTTACGGTTGTCCGTTTTGAAGAGGTGGTGGATACTGACAGGCTAGAGGGCAGTGATGTAAGAGGCGCCCTTAAGAGGGAATGGGAGAAGAAGCTAAATCTATCTCCATCTAAGGTATATGCCGTAAGAAGCTCTTGTAATCTTGAAGATGGCAATGTTTCAAGTTTTGCAGGTCAGTTTGATACCTTCTTAAATGTAAAGGAAAAGGACGTAAAGGAAAAGGTCATATCCTGCATAGAATCCCTTTATAAAGATAACGTAAAGAGCTATATGAGGGAAAAGGGCATCGATGAGAGCGGCGTAAAAATGAACGTAATAGTTCAGGAAATGGTAGAGGCTGATAAGGCGGGAGTTTTATTTACTGCAAATCCCTGGGGGCTCTTAAATGAAAACGTTGTTGTTATAGGAAGGGGAAGCTGCGAGGGTGTTGTATCAGATAGGACAGAGACGACCTCCTATTACTACAATAAGACAGATAAGGTATACTACTATGAAGGTAGAGAAGACCTTCTTGGTGAAAAGGAGCTTGAAGAGCTGGCCCTCATCTCTGAAAAGGCCATGGAGCTTTTTGGGCACTACATGGATATGGAATTTGCGTATAAGAAGGGAGAGCTTTTTCTTCTTCAGGCAAGACCTATCACGACACTAAAGGGAGACTCTCCATTGATTTTAGATAATAGTAACATAGTAGAGAGCTATCCTGGAATATCACTTCCACTTACGATATCCTTTGTCGACCTTGTATATAGCGGGGTTTTTAAGGGTGTAAGCAGAAGAGTTTTGAAGAATGATAAAGAGCTCGGTAAGCATGAGGATGTCTTTAAAAATATGGTAGGCCATGCAAATGGAAGAGTTTATTATAAAATCAGCAATTGGTATACCGTGCTTAAGTTTCTTCCCTTCAATAAAAAAATCATTCCTGTATGGCAGGAAATGCTGGGTGTAAAGAATAAGGGATATGATACTACAGATGTAGAATTAAGTCCGGCGGTGCGTTTCATGACTTATGTGAATTCATTTTATGAGCTGGTCAGTGTGCCTAGGCACATGAAAGCTCTTGAGAAGAAATTTAAGGAAATTAACCGTGATTTTTATAATAGGGTGGATGACTTAGAGCCTAAAGAGCTGATAGAGCTTTTTGAAGAAATAAGAGAAAAATTGCTTAGTATTTGGGACGTAACTCTTTTAAATGATATGTATGCCTTTATATTTACAGGGCTTGTAAAGAGCCGTCTTAAAAAGAAATCAGGCGCAGATGATGGATATGTAAATGAATATATATCAGGCATTTCTAATATTGAGAGCATGAAACCTATAAGAGCGCTCATTGCTCTTTCTTATAAAAAGGATAAGTATTCAGCTAAAGAATTTGAGAGGAGAAAGAGAAAATATATTGAGCTTTACGGAGATAGAAATCTTGAAGAGCTCAAGCTTGAGAGCCCTACCTTTAGAAGTAATCCTGAGCTTTTAGATGAAAGAATAGAGGGCTATAGACAGGATATGGACAAGCTAAAGAGGCTATATCTTAGCATGAAAGAAAAAAAGGAGACGCCTAAGAATGAAAGGGGAAATCTTTTAACCAGCTTTTTAGCAAAGCGCTGCGCTGTAGGAATAGCAGGAAGGGAAAAATCGAGATTAAATAGAAGCAGAGTATATGGAATGGTGCGCCTTATTTTCACAAAGCTCGGTGAAAGCTATGTGAGGGAAGGACTCCTTGATGATAAAAATGATATTTTCTATCTTACAATAGATGAAGCTTTTGCGCTAGCAGAGAGGAAAAGAGAAAAAGCTGATAAAGGAAGTGAAGCTGGTAAGAGCCATGAAGCCGGTGAGGAACGTGAAGTGGATAAAGGCCATGAAGCTGGTAAAACAGATATGAGGAAGCTTGTAGCAGCGCGTAAGGAGGAGTATTTACTATATGAAAAGCTCCCAGCCTATAGCAGACTTATATTTGAAGAAAAGGAATATGATAAGAGGCATAGGTCGATAAATTCCTATCAAAAGAAGATGGATGGAAGCTATCTTCAGGGAATTCCTTGCTCTAAAGGAGTTGCTACGGGAGAGGCGCTTGTAATAAAGAGCATATCGGATGCAAAAAATGTAAAGGATAAGATCTTAGTTACAAAGATGACAGACCCGGGCTGGGTATTTTTACTTGCAACTGCTAAAGGAGTTTTATCTGAAAAGGGATCCCTTCTTTCTCATACTGCCATCATATCTAGAGAGCTTAAGGTTCCGTCTATAGTTGGAGTAGAGAATCTTATGGATACCATCAAAACAGGTGACATTATCAGAATGGATGCAGGAACTGGAAAAGTAGAAATTGTTAGGAGAAAATAAATGGAGTGCATAAGGGTACAAGGGGAAAAGAAATATATAAAAGAATTTCTTATACTCCCAAGATGTTTATATTCTCAAAAAGAAAATATGGAGAGTGCTTCTTCAGTAAGGGAACTCTTACTTAAAAAGCATGCCTTGTCTGGATATTTTGACCTGGATGCTTATATAATCAGGGATAAGAGAAGGATAGTAGGAAGATTTGCAATAACTACCTACGAGGGAGATGATACGGCTTATTTAGGCTTCTTTGAGTGCAAGGATTCTAAGGAGGCTGCAGCTTTTTTATTTGAAAAGGCAAGGGAAATCAGCAGAGAAAAAAAGTGCAAAAGGATTTTAGGACCTGTTGATGCGTCTTTTTGGATAAAGTACAGACTTAAAATCAATCTTTTTGAGCTACCGCCATATACGGGAGAGCCCTATAACAAGGACTATTATTATAAGCTATTTCTAGATAACGGCTTTGCGGTGAAGGAGCATTATACTTCGAGCGGCTTTAGGGCTCTAGATAAGAGCTATGTCAATGAAAAGTTTGAGAGCAGATACAAGGAATTCTTAGCGAAGGGCTATAGGATAGAGAGTCCTAAAATAGAGGATTATGATAAAGCGATGGGAGATGTCTATACCATGATATCTGAGCTTTACAGCGATTTTCCTGTATTTAAGGCCTTATCCAGGGAGGATTTTGCAAAGACCTTTTCAAGCTATAAGTCGATAATGAATATGAGCATGACTAAAATAGCCTATTATGAGGATAAGGCGGTGGGCTTTTATATAAGCCTCCCGGACTATGGTAATAAGGTCTATCATTTAAACCTCTTTAATCTCTTTAAAATACTAAAAATAAAAAAGCAGCCAAAGCAGTATGTGATGCTCTATATGGGAGTAGATGCAAAGCACAGGGGACTTGGAAAGGCTATTGTTTACGCCATTATGAAGGAGCTGGAGGAAAACGGTCTTCCTAGCATAGGAGCCTTAGCTAGGGACGGAAAGGTGACGCAGAACTATGCGGCTGAAGAAAAGAACAGGATTTATGAATATGTGCTTTTAGAATCAGAGCTATAGAATGCATGAAAGGATGGGCTATGGAAAACGAGTTAGACTATTTTCTGAAAAAGGCATATGATAAATGGGGAGAGAGGAACTATCTTTTTGAGAAAAAGAGTGGTAGCTTTGTCCCTATTACTTTTAAGGAATTCATTGATAAAGTAGGATATTTTTCAAGATACCTTTTGGATAAGGGATATGAAGGAAAATTCATAGGAATATACGGAAAAAATTCAGTGAACTGGATGCTGTGTGATGTCGGGGTAATGGGCTATGTCGGAAGCAGTGTTGGCTTATCTAAGGATCTATCCTATGAAAATCTTTATTACTGCATAAAAAAAGCGGAGCTATCCCTTCTTATCTATGATGAAGAAAAGGAGACAGTTGTAGAAAAGCTTAAAAAGGATTTTCCGGATATTAATTTCCTTTGCATGCAAAAGGAACTAGAGGGCTGCATTCTAGAAGGAAAAAAGAACGACTCAGGCCTTACACCTATGCCAAGAGGAAATAAGCTTCCGGCAAAGGTCGTATTTACTAGTGGAACGACATCTTTTCCAAAGGCTGTTCTTTTATCTACTCAAAATATATTCTCGGGCTGGAGAGCATTGGCAAAAAGAGTTCCGTTTGGAGAAAAGGATAGATGCTATCTTTTCCTACCGCTAAATCATACTTACGGCGCCATTTATAATTTTCTTTATTCGCTGATTTTTGGTTTTGAGATATATCTTTGCGGAAACCTTTCAGAGATGGCGCAGGAAATGATGCAGACAAGGCCGACTATTTTTTCAGGCGTGCCTATAATATACGAAAGGCTCTATGCCGGTGCATTAGCAGCGGGGCTTTCAATAAAGACTCTTATGGGCGGAGAAATGAAATATCTCTTCTGCGGAGGAGCTAGACTCTCTAAAGAATTAAGGGAGAGCTATGTCAGGGAAGGAATGCTTATGATGAATGCCTATGGGCTTTCTGAGACTTCCTCTACTTTTTGTATAGATTATCCGGGAGAGACTGATTTAGAAAGCGTGGGAACCTTGGATGAGTACATTGACGCAAAGGTGATTGACCCTGATGAAGAGGGTTACGGAGAGCTTGCTGCAAAGGGAGATTGTATTTTTCTAGGTTACCTAAAGGATGAGGAGGCGACAAGGGCGGCCTTCAATGAAGACGGATATTTTCTTACAGGAGACATAGGCTGCATAAGAAATAATAAGGTCTATATAAAGGGAAGGAAAGATGCTAAAATAGTACTTCCAAATGGTGAAAAAGTCCTGGTAAAGGAAATTGAAGGAAGGGTCAAGTCTTTAAATGAAAATGTAGTGACTGTAAAGCCTTATGTCAGAAATAATCAGCTTCATGTAGATATTTATGTAAAGGATGAGAGTCTTACTCGCAATGTAAAATTATGGGAGGAATTAATAGGGGAATTTAATAATAGGGCGACGAAATATGAGAGAATAGGAAGCTTTGAAGTCAAAAACAGCGCAGGGCTTCTTAAGTAGAAGAAATGAAAGGTGAATGAAGGTTTGTAATATGAAAAAAGAAAGCCAGGAAAAAAAGACAGAAAAGGTAGAGTACCAAAATGTGGTCGGAGGACAGAACGGCGGTGTTGATGGAAATTTAGCCGCTACTGCCATTGAAAGAAACAAGGTCATAATAAGGACTAGCATAATAGGGATAGTTGCTAATGTGTTTCTTGTGGCATTTAAGGCAGTTGTCGGAATTCTCACGCATTCTATTGCGGTAATTCTAGATGCAGTTAACAACTTAACAGATGCACTCTCTTCTGTAATTACGATAGTAGGAACGAAGCTAGCAGGAAAGATGCCGGATAAAAAGCATCCTATGGGATATGGAAGAATAGAGTATTTGAGCGCGATGATAGTATCTGCATTAGTTCTTTATGCAGGTCTTACTTCCCTTATAGAATCAATAAAAAAAATAATAAAGCCTGAAAAGGTCGATTATTCCATTGCTTCACTTATAATTATTGCGGCAGCAGTATTGGTTAAATTTTTTCTTGGAAAGTATGTAAAGAGGGTAGGTAAGAAGGTAAATTCTTCTTCACTTGTAGCTTCAGGAGCTGATGCACAAAATGATGCCTTTCTTTCAGCATCAGTTTTTGCATCAGCCATCATCTTTTATTTTACTAAGGTATCACTTGAAGCCTATGTCGGTGTCATTATTTCGGTATTCATCATCAAGGCAGGTATTGAGATGATGATAGATACTCTTAATGATATTCTAGGAAGAAGAACTGACAAAGAGCTTTCAGCTAGAATTAAGGGGCTTATTAATGAAGAGGATGAAGTGCGCGGAGCCTATGATCTTATTGTAAATAACTACGGACCTAATAAGAATTATGCTTCTGTGCATATTGAAATTCCAGATACTCTTACTGCAAATGACATAGATCTTCTAGAAAGAAGACTGCAGATAAAGGTTTTTAAAGAAACAGGAGTGGTTCTTACAGGAATAGGAATATATTCTTACAATACAAAATCGGATGAAGCAGCTAAAATAAGAGATGCAGTTAAAGAAAAAATTCTGTCACATGAATGGGCTATCCAGGTACATGGTTTTTATATCGATACAGTCAATAAGGAAATGCGTTTTGATGTCGTTTTAAGCTTTGACATTGAGACCTCAAAGGGACTAACTATCATAAATGAAGATATAAAGGAATTGTACGGGGATTATAGGGTATTAGCAGTGCCTGATGTGGATTTTTCGGACTGATTTAAAGACGGATTAAACAAAAAAGGGGAGAAAATATGAAGGATTATACACCATCTAATAAGAATATGCAGGAGGAAGCAAGAAGAGTTCTTGAGTTTTTAGCAAAGATAAGCGCAGATAAGATCATAACAGGACAGCACACTCAGACTCTTGATCCGGAAGAGCTTAGATATATTGTGGAAAAGACAGGAAAGCACCCTGCCCTTTTAGGCTTTGAGCTTCTTTCTTATTCGTCTAACATAAATTACCTTGATACTGATGAAGAATGCATGAAAGAGGTAGTTGAAAATAATGGAACCTTGAAGGAGACCTGGGAATGGGCTGGAAAGGGCGGACTTATTACTCTGACCTGGCACTGGTTCTCACCGCTTTATGGAAGGTCTAAGGCTTTCTTTAGTGAAAATACCGAATTTACGGCAGAAATGGCTGTGAAGGAAGGTACTAAGGAATATGAGGCGACAGTAGCTGATATCAGAATGATGGCAGGGCTGCTTAGACCATTTGCTGTAAAGCATATACCTATCCTCTGGAGACCACTTCACGAGGGAGAAGGAGACTGGTTCTGGTGGGGAGTATCTGGCTCTGAGCCACTTAAGAAGCTCTACAGATTAATGTATGATATCTTTGTAAATGAATATCATCTTGATAATCTGATCTGGGTATGGAATTCACCAAGAAAAGAGGATTATCCGGGAGATGATGTGGTAGATGTGATTTCAAGAGATATGTACCCACCTGCACATGTCCACACCTCTCAGGCGCAGCACTATAATGATCTGATAAAGATCACGGAGGCTGATAAGCCGGTAATAATTGCAGAAACAGGAACTCTTCCAGATGCGAAGGCAATTCATGATGAAAAAATAGGCTGGTCTTCATATATGACCTGGTCTCACGGCTTCTGTGTAGGTAATGAATTCAACGATGAGGAAGAACTAAAGAAAATGTATAATAGTCCTTATGCAATTACATTAGAGAACTTGCCAAAATTGTACTAATTTGTTAAAATAGAATAGGTTTAATTATCACAGCTTTAAATATGATATTTAAAGCTGTGTTTTTGGTATATGTAGCTTTTATTTGCAAAGTTTACACGTAGTAGCTTTATGGAATAGTTTTTAATAAGTAAGGCAGGCTCAGCCTAGTGTAGATACTTAGCAACAAAGCAGGTATGGAGAGAAGATGGAAGATAAGAATAATAATGAGCTTTCTGCTATAAGGCAGATAGAAGAGGCAATATGGATGCTTCAAAAGGAGCCGACCGAGGAGATGCTAGCGCATGCTCTGACAGTCATAAGGCACAAGATGAATGAAGGCGTTCAGGTAATAGCAGCAATTAATATTCCTTCTGCAGATAAGATAAAGGAAGCAGAGGATGGAACGCCGTATCCGATTACTCCGAGAATTATTCAGATAGCAAATGGAACTAGATGGTGGATGTGCTTTACCTGTTTTGAGGAGGAGCTTCTTGGCAAGGATAAGGACGGTGGTGTAATGTCGACCTTCTGGGTAGATTTGAAGCAGCTCTTTGAAGCGGCTCTTACAGCAGATGATATAAATGGAATTATAATCAACCCGTGGAACAGGACGATTTCCATGGATAAAAAGCTTATTAAAATTACTCTTGGAAAGAAGCAGTAATGCCTTAAGCGGAAAGGACCTAATATTATGATTTATTTTATAGTGAATTTGAGCGGTGGAGGCGGAAGAGCAAAAAGGACCTGGAGAAAAATAAAAGAGGCCATTAAGGAGTATGAAGATGGAATAGATGATACCATCGATTATAAGGCATATCTTACTAAATATGCAGGCCATGCTACAGAGATAGCAAGTAAGCTCTCAGCTAAGATAAAAACCAAAGATCCTGATTCTAATATAATTGCAGTGGTCGGCGGAGATGGGACCATTAATGAAGTCTTAAACGGCATGGATTTTAAAAAGATGAGCCTTGCTGTTATTCCAACCGGCTCTGGAAATGACTTTGTAAGAGGAGTTAAGAGAGAGCAGGATACTGAAAAGGTAGTTAATAAGATAATTGATGCCGACATGAATAGTGAGCTAAATGAAGAATATTTTGAAAGCATCGATATAGGCCTGTGCCATTTTGATGACGGCAGTAAGAGATATTTTGGAATAAGTGCAGGACTTGGCATGGATGCTATAGTCTGCAAAAAGGCGCTTACGTCAAAGCTAAAGAAGGTGCTTAATAAGATAGGTCTTGGAAGCCTTACCTATTTAGCCATTACGGTAAAGACACTTTTTTCCATGCAGGATACTGATGGAGAACTTGTTTATTATGTAAAGGATTATTCAGGAAAGCATGTAGAAACTGCAAGGCTTAAGTTCGATAGACTTATTTATTCAGCATTTATGAATCTTACCTCAGAGGGAGGCGGTGTTAAGATGGCTCCTGGCGCGGATTATAAGGATGGAAAGCTGAATACCTGCGCAGCATACGGTTTATCGAGGTTTGCAGCCTTTTGTAAACTGCCGTTTCTCACAGCTGGAAAGCATGTAGGCTTTAAGGGCTTTGAAGTCTCGGCAGCAGATAAAATGGAAATAAGCCTTGGCGAAGAATTTACCTGCCATACAGACGGAGAATATGCCGGAGAGCATTCTCATATGGTAGTTACCTGTGAAAAGGGCGTACTTAGACTTTTAAAATAGTAAAGGAGATGCATATGAAGGTTTTACTTGTAATTGACATGCAAAATGATTTTATTGACGGAGCACTTGGAACTAAGGAAGCTGTAGCAATAGTTCCAAATGTAATTAAGAAGATAAAGGAATTTGACGGCGTGGTATACGCAACAAGAGATACTCATGAGGAAAATTACCTTGATACCCAGGAGGGAAAGAATCTTCCTGTAAAGCACTGCGTTAGAGGAAGCGAGGGCTGGCAGATCCAAAAGGACATTCAGGCGCTTTTAAAGACAGAGCCTATTGATAAGCCTACCTTTGGCAGTACAAAATTAGGTGAGCTTTTAGTTAAGGAAAATGAGAAGGAAAAGATAGAGAGCATTACGCTTGTCGGTCTTTGCACGGATATCTGCGTAATCTCAAATGCGATGATCGCTAAGGCAAATCTTCCAGAGGTGCCTATTTATGTAGATGCAGCCTGCTGTGCGGGTGTAACACCTGAGAGCCATGAAAGAGCACTTGCAGCCATGGGACCATGTCAGATTCATGTTTTAAATGCATAACTTTAGTGTTTTTTACCCAGGCTGATGCATTTTGATTTGAGGTTTAAGTGTATTTAAGGAAATAGGAAATTGTATTGCTTGATGTTTAAGCATGTTTAAAGAAATAGGAAAGAATCAATATCTAGGGGAAAATATAAAAGGAAGTTGGAGAAATACGATGAGGTTTGTTATACAGGTTGTTTCAGAGGCTGACGTAAAGGTCGATGGTGAAATCAAGGGAAAGATAGGAAAGGGCTATATGGTCCTTATCGGAGTAGGCAAAGAGGATAATAAGGAAATGTGCGATAAAATGGTCGAAAAAATGCTTAAGCTTCGTATATTCCAGGATGAAAATGGTAAGACAAATCTTTCTCTTAAGGATGTAGAAGGAGAGCTCCTTCTTATTTCGCAGTTCACCCTCTATGCAGACTGCAAGGGGCAGAACAGACCGAGCTTTATGAAGGCGGGAGCACCTGATGTGGCAAACGAACTGTATGAATATATCATTGATAAGTGCAGGGAATCGGTGAAGGTAGTTGAAAGGGGCGTATTTGGAGCTGACATGAAGGTGTCGCTTGTAAATGATGGTCCATTTACCATCATACTAGATTCAAACGAGCTCTTTAGTAAATGAAAAAAAGCTGACTTCTGATTATACAGATAGTCAGCTTTTTAAATAATTGATCAAAATTAAAAGAGTGAATCGTTATTAAAGGATAATGATGAAGGAGTTGATTCATACGAGGTTCCTTTAAATAATCCGAAGCTTTTTACGAACTGCATTGGGATTTTAAAGCCGCGCAGTCCGAATCTGTTCTTGACAGATACGAGGGTGATATTGGAGATAGGAAGTGCAGTCTTTTGAAGGAAGGATTCCACTCTATGAGGACCGCCTTCGGTTTTGCCCTCTACGAGATTTGAAAACTGAAGTCCCCAGATGACATCGGCGTATGAAATAAAATCATTATTTTCATAAGATTTTACTGATACGTTCTCGGCAAACTGGCTTAAAGCATGCGTGTATGAAACGAACACAGGAACTGCATGCGTATCTACAAATTCACGCAGCTTTAACATTATTGATGGATCATACTTTGCAGCGATATCTAACGAATCGAGAAAGATAATCGGCGTGGCATTTTCGTTATAGGTTTTTAAGGTGCCATCTTCGTTTGCATCTGACTGACCTAATTTTGGAAAAGCATTAGGAGAAGGCAGGTCACGGCTGAAGGTTATATTAGGGAAATCGGTGAAGGTTAAATGTGACGTATCCTTGAGTGGCTGTGTTTCAGCAAGTGACAATAGACGAAGATACACCTGATTGATACTATGCCCATAACATATATAATGGACCTTGAAATTGTTTAGCATGGCGTTATAGGCAAGCTGAACCAGAAAACTGGTCTTGCCTATTCCAGGAGCGCCTCCTATAATATATATGCCGGGTTTGAAATCCTGCTTTTTGTCAAGCATCGCTATGCCAGATTTGAAAATATGGCTATCAGAATATAACATATATTCATAAAGAACCTTATGAAATTCCATTGAAGGCATACCCTCTGCCATAGCCTTAAGACCTTCTTTTAATGTTGCCATAGGCGTTACCTCGTAAAAAAAACTTGAAAAAATTATAAAAATATGATATATAATTTTACCAAATTTTGCTGAATATTGCAAGTAAAATCTAAAAAAAAATGAAACTTTGAAAGATAATCCACACAAATGGAAATAATTGATGTTGCAAGATATTTATATATGTGTTAAAATTGCGTTGTTGTTTGTAACAATTTTAAAGTGAAAAGGAAATTGGCATATGAAGGGCAAGGCGGATAATAAATTTAAAATGGTCTTATTTGACCTAGATGGAACACTTCTTCCAATGGATATGAAGGAATTTTCCTATGGTTATTTTGGAGATATAATGAAGAGGGCAGTTCCTGCCGGTTATGAGCCTCAAAAACTTATAGATACAATATGGAAGGGCTGCGCTGTTATGGCACTTAATGATGGCAGCAGATTAAATAGAGAAGTTTTTTGGGATAATTTTGCTGACACTTACGGAGAAGAGCGCAGAAAAGATAAACAGATTTTTGACGATTTTTATGCTACTGATTTCAGAAATGCAAAAAGATTCTGCGGATATAATCCAAAGGCTGTAGAAGCAGTAAAAAGAATAAAGGAAATGGGCTATAGAGTAGCTCTGGCTACAAACCCTATTTTTCCGGAAGTAGCAACCAAAATAAGACTTGATTGGTTAGGACTTTCCTTTGATGACTTTGAGTTAGTTACTACCTATGATAATTGCTGCTACGCTAAGCCTAATCTAAAATATTATATTGATGTTACTGATAGACTCGGAGTAAAGCCTGAGGATTGCCTGATGGTTGGTAATGACGTTGGCGAGGATATGGTTGCAAGGGATCTTGGAATGGAGGTATTCCTTATAACCGACACCATGATCAATAAAGAAAATAAAGATATTTCCGTTTATCCAAATGGAAGCTTTGAAGATCTTATGGAGACTTACTTTTAAATTCTATAAATTGCCATCTAGCGGCGCTAGATGGCAATTTTTTTTTTACCTAAAAAAGCCCATAAAAAATTTTTTTTTATGGGAAGTGAAAAAAGTGCTTGACATATTTGTTAGCATATGCTAATATATGTTCAGTTAGTTAACACTAACACATACATACAAATCACATTCTCCTATTTTTTGAGCCGCAGAAAAGCCAGCTGCGGCTCAATTTTTGTTTTTTTTCTTTTACATTCTTTCGTATCCGTATTAGAAGAAATCGTTATCAATTGTTCTGTGTTCTCCTTCGTTTTTATCCGTTATTCTTCTTGCCCCATTTTCATTGTACAAATTGGGGCAAAATCGGGGCAAAATATTTTAGGATGTATTTTGAGAATTATAGTAAGAAGTATTGGAAAGTATTGGAAGAAACGCTGCGGGCTGATATGTGGAGCTAGAGGGTGTTTCGGAGAATTCTAAAAAAAAATTGCCAAAATTAATGTAACAAATGTAAGAATTTTTGTACTTTATTTTTTTTCTTAATTTACTTGCATTTAATGTTAATAAAGTGTAGAATAGTGGATAGATGTGGATATGGCTTTGACTTACTGTCAGACGTTCGCCGGAGCCGCCATTCAATAAACATTCTTAATGGAGGACAACATGAAATTTGGCTATTTTGATGATGCAAACAAAGAGTATGTCATCACTACACCACAAACACCTTATCCATGGATCAATTATCTTGGATCGCAGGCATTTTTTTCATTGATCTCAAATACAGCAGGCGGCTATAGCTTCTATAAGGACGCAAGACTCCGCAGAATCACACGTTATCGTTATAACAACGTTCCACTTGACCTTGGCGGTGGAAGATACTTCTATATATTTGATGACGGTGACATCTGGTCACCAGGCTGGGCTCCTGCAAAGGCAAAGCTCGACTTCTATGAGTGCCGTCATGGTATGGGTTATACAACCATCACAGGTGCTAGAAATTCAATCGAAACATCAGTTACCTTCTTCGTACCACTCAACTTCAATGGTGAGGTTCAGAAGGTTTCAATTTCAAATAATTCACCAAAGCATAAGACAATCCGTCTTTTCTCATATCTTGAATGGTGTCTTTGGGATGCTCAGGACGATTCAACTAACTTCCAGAGAAACTTCAACACAGGTGAGGTTGAAATCAAGGGCTCTGTAATTTATCATAAGACAGAGTACAAGGAGAGACGTGATCATTACGCATTTTATTCTGTAAATTCTCCTATTGAAGGTTATGATACAGACAGAGAGACATTTGTTGGCACATACGGCGGCTACGAGCTTCCAAGAGTCGTAGAAAAGGGCGAGCCAGCAAATTCAGTTGCTGATGGCTGGTCACCATGTGCAAGCCATTGCATCGAAATCGAACTTAAGCCAAATGAGAAGAAGGATTTCGTATTCGTACTTGGATATGTTGAGAATCCTGTTGATCAGAAGTTCGAATATCAGGTTGGCGCTGTTGATACAAAGGGACTTGTTCAGTCACATACAGCTCCAAATGACACTAACGTTATTAATAAGAAGAAGGCTGAAGAGATGATTGCTAAGTTCGACACAGCTGAGAAGGCTGATGCTGCACTTGCTGAGCTCAAGGCTGATTGGGACAGACTTCTCTCAAAGTATCATGCTGAAACAGGCATTGACAAGGTTGACCGCATGGTAAATATCTGGAACCAGTATCAGTGCATGGTTACTTTCAACCTTTCAAGAAGTGCTTCTTACTTTGAGTCAGGTATCGGTAGAGGAATGGGCTTTAGAGATTCTAACCAGGATCTTCTTGGCTTCGTTCATCAGATTCCGGATAGAGCAAGAGAGAGAATCATCGACCTTGCTTCAACAGAGCTTCCTGATGGTGGTGCATATCATCAGTATCAGCCTCTTACAAAGAAGGGTAATGATGCTATCGGTTCAGGCTTCAATGATGATCCATTATGGCTTGTACTTGCAGTTTGTGCATATATCAAGGAAACAGGCGATTTCTCAATTCTCGATGAGGTAATGCCTTATCAGAATGATGAGAACAACAAGGCTAGCCTTGCTGATCACATCAAGAGAGCTTTCGATCATGTTATAAATAATGTTGGTCCTCACGGTCTTCCACTTATTGGACAGGCTGACTGGAACGATTGTCTTAACCTTAACTGCTTCTCTGAAGTTTCTGGTGAGTCATTCCAGACACTTAAGGGCAAGGACGGTAAGACAGCTGAGTCTGTAATGATCGCTGGTATGTTCACATTCATCGGTGAGCAGTATGCAGATCTTATGGCTAAGGCTGGCAATGCTGATGAGAGCAAGAGAGCAGCTGATGAGGTTGCTAAGATGCGTGATGTTGTTATGGAGCACGGCTGGGATGGCAAGTGGTTCCTTAGAGCATACGATCATTTCTCAAGGCCAATCGGAACAGATAAGAATGAAGAAGGTAAGATCTTTATCGAGTCACAGGGCTTCTGTGCACTTGGTAAGTGCGGATATGAAGATGGCAAGGCTAAGATGGCTCTTGACAGTGTTGAGGAAAAGCTTGGTACTAAGTACGGATATGTACTCAATAATCCAGCTTTCACTCATTACTATGTAGAGTATGGTGAGATTTCAACATATCCAGGTGGATATAAAGAAAATGCTGGTATCTTCTGCCATAACAATGCATGGATCTTCTGCGCTGATGCCTTCCTTGGAAATGGTGACAGAGCATTTGATTATTATACAAGAATTGCTCCTGCTTATACTGAGGAGTATTCAGATATCCATCGTACAGAGCCATATGTTTACTCACAGATGGTTGCTGGTAAGGATGCTAAGAGATTTGGTGAGGCTAAGAACTCATGGCTTACAGGTACAGCTTCTTGGAACTTTGTAGCTATTTCTCAGTACATCCTTGGCGTACAGCCAGATTATGATGGACTTAAGATTGATCCTTCAATTCCTCATACATGGGATGGATTCAAGGTATCAAGACAGTTCAGAGGTGCAACCTACGATATTACCGTTTCAAATCCAGATCATATCTGTAAGGGTGTTAAGAGTGTTACTGTTGACGGCAAGGCTGTTGAGGGTAATGTTCTTCCAGTATTTGCAGATGGTAAGGAGCATAAGGTAGAGGTTGTTCTTGGCAACTAATGCTTTGAAAATTTAATATGATATCTTTACTGGCTGACTGTCTGATAATACCAGGCGGCCAGCCAGTATTTAGTTTTAGGGAAAGGAGCTTTGAATATGGATGAGAAGATAGCTGAGCTTAAGAAGCTTGTGGATTCTTCAAATAGAATCGTGTTTTTTGGCGGAGCGGGTGTTTCTACTGAAAGTGGTATTCCGGATTTTAGAAGCGAGGATGGACTTTATCATCAGAAATTCAAATATCCTCCTGAAATGATGCTTTCGCATAGCTTTTATGTAGGACATAAAAAAGAGTTTTATGAATTTTACAGAGAGAAGATGCTCTGCCTTGATGCAAAACCTAATGTTGTTCATAAGAGGTTAGCTGAACTTGAGGCTGAGGGCAAGCTTATTGCTGTAGTTACTCAAAATATCGATGGTCTTCATCAAAAAGCGGGAAGCAAAAAGGTATATGAGCTTCATGGCAGTGTTTTAAGAAATTATTGTAGTAAATGCGGGAAATTTTATCCTGTCGCATCTGTATTAAAGGATTGGGATAAGGATATGGAGTCTCTTGATTCTTTGAGTGAAAGCTTAAAGGAATATGATGAGCCGGGAAAGAGGTCTTATCTTGAGGACGGCGTTCCACGCTGCGAATGCGGCGGTGTCATAAAGCCGGATGTTGTGCTCTATGAGGAGGGGCTCGATGATGAAACTGTATCGGGTGCTGTAAATGCGATTGCTAGTGCAGACCTTCTTATAATAGGAGGAACTTCGCTAAATGTTTACCCGGCAGCAGGACTTATCAATTATTTCAGAGGAGGAAAATCAAGGCTTGTTCTTGTAAATAAATCCGCTACACCTTTTGATAGATCTGCTGGAATTGTGATAAATGATTCACTCGGAAAGGTATTTTCCCAGATTTAGTTAAACTGTTAGTTTAGTATTTAGTTAATTATTTAATGAACGATTAAATTAAATAGTGAAATAAATATTAAATTTCCACTTGAATATTGATTTGTTTGTGCAAATGAGTTATAATGTGAAAGGCATTTAAGTGATAAGGAAAATAGTTTAGTTTTTACTATCTTTCTTCACTTTGACGAATTTGAGCTACAATTTTAGTAAAAATAAACAAATTATATTACAGTATTACAGGAGGAATATGAAGCTATGAAGTTTTTTATTGACACAGCAAATGTTGATGAGGTAAGAGAAGCAGCTGATATGGGAGTTATTTGTGGTGTTACTACAAACCCATCTCTCATTGCTAAGGAAGGTAGAGATTATGCAACAGTTCTTAAGGAAATTGCTGCAATAGTTGATGGTCCTATTAGTGGTGAGGTAAAGGCTACTACAGTTGATGCAGAAGGAATGATCGCTGAAGGCAGAGAGATTGCAAAGCTACATAAGAATATGGTAGTTAAGATCCCTATGACAACAGAGGGTCTTAAGGCCGTTAAGGTATTAAACAGCGAAGGAATCAAGACTAATGTTACTCTTGTATTCTCAGCAAATCAGGCTCTTCTTGCTGCAAGGGCAGGTGCTACTTATGTTTCACCTTTCCTTGGAAGACTTGATGATATTTCTCAGCCTGGTATTGATCTTATTAATACTATCGCCACAATTTTTGATAATTATGAGGATATCAATACAGAAATCATTGCGGCTTCAATCAGAAATCCTATCCACATCACAGATTGCGCTTTAGCAGGTGCTGATATCGCAACAGTTCCTTATAAGGTAATTGTTCAGATGACAAAGCATCCATTAACAGATTCTGGTATTATTAAGTTCCAGGATGATTACAGAGCAGTTTTCGGAGATAAGTAAGATTAACTGTTTCCGAGAAAAAAAGTTTAGAGAAATATAGATCGGAGAAAAAAATGAAAGATATCGATACAATGTCAGTTAACGCCATAAGAGTACTTTCAGCAGATGCCATTCAGAAGGCAAAGAGCGGACATCCAGGTCTTCCACTTGGTTGTGCAGCAGTTGGCTATGAGCTCTGGGGAAAGATAATGAATTTCAATCCGGAAGATGTAGATTGGCTCAATAGAGACCGTTTCATCCTTTCAGGCGGACATGGTTCAATGCTTCTTTACTCACTTCTTCACCTTTTTGGCTTTGGCCTTACAAAGGAAGATTTAATGCAGTTCAGACAGCTTGATTCATTGACACCAGGTCATCCTGAGTATAAGCATACTCGCGGTGTAGAGGCTACAACAGGTCCTCTTGGCGCAGGTATGGGTATGGCTGTTGGTATGGCAATAGCTGAAGAGCATTTTGCAGCAAAGTTCAATAAGCCTGGATATCCTGTATTCGATCATTATACATATGTATTAGGCGGCGATGGATGTATGATGGAAGGTATTTCATCAGAAGCCTTCTCACTTGCTGGTACACTTGGACTTTCAAAGCTTATAGTTCTTTACGATTCAAACAAGATATCTATTGAAGGATCAACAGATATTGCTTTTACCGAAAATGTTCAGAAGCGTTTTGAATCCTTTGGTTTCCAGACACTTACGGTTGAAAATGGAAATGATCCAGAGGAAATCGGAAATGCTATTAAGGCTGCTCAGGCAGATAAGGTACGTCCTTCACTTATTACAATTAAGACAAAGATCGGTTGGGGATGTCCTGCTAAGGAAGGAACAGCTAAGGCTCATGGTGAGCCTCTCGGAGAAGAGAATGTAGCTGCTCTTAAGGAAAATCTTGAATGGCCTTCAAAGGAACCTTTCTTTGTTCCTGATGAGGTTTATGATAATTATAAGAAGCTTGTCTCTGATAAGAAGCCAGCTTATGATGAGTGGCAGAAGATGTTTGCAGAATACTGCGAAAAGTTCCCTGAGATGAAGGAAGCTCTTGATAAGGAATTTGATCCTTCTGTTGCAGAGGCTCTTATCGATGATGAAGATTATTGGAAGTTCGAGGATAAGCCTCAGGCAACTAGAAATCTTTCAGGTGATGTTATTAACAAGCTTAAGGACAGAATTCCATCACTTATGGGTGGTTCTGCAGACCTTTCACCTTCTACAAAGACAGAGATGAAGGGTGAGCCATATTTCTCAAAGGATAATAGACTTGGAAGAAATATGCATTTTGGTATCAGAGAGCTTGCAATGGGTGCCATCGGAAATGGTATGATGCTATCAGGCCTTCGCGCTTATGTTTCAACCTTCTTTGTATTCTCAGATTACTTAAAGCCAATGGCTAGACTTGCTGCTATCATGAAGATTCCTACAATCTTTGTTCTTACACATGATTCAATCGGTGTAGGCGAGGATGGACCTACTCATGAGCCTATCGAGCAGCTTGCCATGTTCAGAGCTATGCCTAACTTCAACGTATGGCGTCCAGCAGATGCTACAGAGACACTTGCAAGCTGGTATGCAGCAGTTACAAGTAAGGAAACTCCTAATGCCATGGTATTTACAAGACAGAATCTTCCACAGCTTAAGGGTTCTTCAAAGGAAGCTTTAAAGGGCGGATATGTTTTAGTAGATTCAGACAAGGAAACTCCAGATGCAATTGTAATTGCTAGCGGTTCAGAGGTTCAGCTCGGTGTTGAAGCAAGGGAAGCCTTAAAGGCAGAGGGTATTGATGTTCGTGTTGTATCAATGCCATGTATGGATGTATTCGATGCTCAGAGCGATGAATATAAGGAAAAGGTTC
>OMXJ01000009.1 GCA_900315015.1 uncultured Eubacteriales bacterium
ATAATAACACATTGATAAAAAATTGTCAAGATACTTTTTTAAAAAAATTGAAGAAAATTTTCACTTCAGCAAAAAGCAATAGTGATTATACTTATGATTGTCATAACAGTACGTACGATAGAGTAAGGTGCAAGATATTAGAACATTGGTAAGGGGACTGTTTTTGTGTAAATTTAAAATTTAATAAATAAAGTAAACATGAACCTGAAACAGGCAGAAAAAAAGAAACAAAAATAATAATGGAAAAAACGTTATATGTCAAAAAACATATGGTTTTGAAAGGAAATCACGAAAGGAAATTTCGTAAACAACTAAAATGTTTTCGGAAATGCCTGCGGAAATTCTTACATAAAATGTAAAATCGAAAATAAAAATATGGTAAAAAGGATAAATCCGCATAAAAAGGGATATATATGGAAATAGGTCAAAAATGATAAATTAAAAAAATATAAAGATGAAGCTTGAAATCATTGAGATATTGTGATAGAATAAACTTGTAGCCAGGATATTTACAATTTATTTATCCTTTTTAGATTGAGTGATTAAAATATTACAGAAAGGCTCGTCGTAAACATAGAAGTAATTGACTACGGGGTTGATGAATTTAAAAAATGCGAATGAATACGACGATGGTTAAGGTGAAAGGTATGGGAATGTTCGATTTTGTTGACAACTTTAAAAGGTACAGAGCGGTTCCATTGAACCAGATTACAAAAGCACAGTTTGAAGCGTACAAGAAATCGCTTGATATTGTAACAACAGCAGACACAATATCAAAAGGTGCAAAGCAGGCAGGACTTGATAAGAATGTTTATTACACGATAAGAACAAATTATCGCGATCTCCTCGATGTATTTAGATAATAAAACGTGACTCCGTCATTATTAGTAATGGCGGAGTTTTTTTCTATAAAAAAGAACATTGTAATTGCCGGTAAAAAATGCTATTGTATTAAGAAAGTGCCGGGAAATTACTAAGAAAAGCCCAAAGAGGCATAAAAAGATGGCAGGAAATAAAAGGACTGAAAAAGGGCAGGAAAAGAACTGAAAAAAGTGAAGAGTAATAAAGAAAAAGCATAAAAAGGGGGGCGGGAAATGGAAAATTATAAGATAGTAGTGCAGTATGATGGAAGCAGATATAAAGGCTGGCAGGTACAAAAAAGCACAGGGGATACCATACAAGGAAAATTGCAGGAAATATTAAGCACTCTTTCGGGAGAAGACGTAGAAGTAATAGGCTCAGGAAGGACAGATGCCGGAGTACATGCAAAGGGGCAGGTAGCGAACTTTCACATAAATCTGAAAAAGAGCATGACAGAAAAAGAACTGCTTATTTACATAAATGAAAAGCTGCCGGATGACATAGCGGTAATATCCCTTGAAAAGGCTGAGGAGCGCTTCCATGCAAGATTTAATGCAGTGGAAAAGACCTATAGGTATAGGCTGTATGTAAGTCCGATAGCAGATGTATTTGAAAAGAAATTTGTATATACTTTCCTAGAAGCAAAGTTAGATGTAAAAGCAATGAAAAAAGCAGCGGAGCTTATGTGTGGAAAGCAGGATTTTAAGGCTTTTTGCGGAAATAAGCATATGAAGAAATCAACAGTTAGAGAAGTAAAGGAAATAAAACTTACCGAGATAAAGGACGAAAATGGCTTAAAGGAAATAGACATAGATTATACAGGTGATGGCTTTCTTCAGAATATGATAAGAATAATGACGGGAACCCTGCTTGAGGTAGGAATGGGAAAAAGAAAGCCGGAGAGCGTAAAGGAAATAATAGAATCTGGAAATAGAGAAAATGCAGGTTATACAGCACCGCCGCAGGGGCTATGCCTCATGAATGTAAACTACTAAAAGTACGAAGGCATTATTAAAAGTGATTAAAAGATGCACATCAATAGGCAATGAACCGGGAAGGTGCAAAGAGATAGTCAGTAAGGCGGCGAATGAGCTAAGAAGGAAGGAGCAAATATGAGAGTAATTACGGAAAATGACAGACTTGTGGTAAAGGAAGGTATTTCTACACTTGTAGTAGAAGCCTGGGGAAGAGACTCACTTAGAGTGCGTTACACCAAAGAGCCGGAAATGGATAAGCATGACTGGGCGCTTACAGAACCGGTAGAAAAAACAGCAGTAACCATAGAAAAAGAAGAAATAGACGTAACAGATCCATGGTATAAGGGAGAAGAATATAAGCAGTATCATATGACAGGATATGTCTATAGTCTGACAAACGGAAAAATAACAGCAAAGCTAAATCATGAAGGCTGGCTATCCTTTTACAATCAGAACGGAGAACTTCTCACACAGGAATACTGGAGAAACCGTAACAGAATAAACAGATACTGCGTACCACTTAGAGTGGATGCAAGAGAATTAAAGCCTTATAAGGGCGGAAGTGACTATGAACTTTATGCACGCTTTGAAGCCTTTAAGGATGAAAAAATATACGGAATGGGCCAGTATCAGGATGGACTATTAAATAAAAAGGGAGCGACTCTAGAACTCTGTCACAGAAACTCACAGGCTTCGGTACCGTTCTTCGTATCAAGCAGAGGTTATGGCTTCTTTTGGAATAACCCGGCAATAGGAGAGGCGACCTTTGCAAATAACGTAACGCAGTGGCATGCCGTATCCACAAAGAAAATGGATTACTTCATAACTGCAGGAGACACACCGGCAGACATAGAAAGAAACTACTCAGCAGCAACAGGCCGCACACCTATGATGCCGGAATACGGAATGGGCTACTGGCAGTGCAAGCTCCGTTACCGTAATCAGAAGGAGCTATTAGATGTAGCAAGAGAACACAAAAAGCGCGGACTGCCAATGGATGCAATAGTAATAGACTTCTTCCACTGGACAAGGCAGGGAGACTTCAAATTTGAGCCAAGAGACTGGCCAGATCCAAAAGCCATGGTAGAAGAGTTAAAGAGCATGGGAATAGAGCTGGTAGTATCAGTCTGGCCGACCATCGATCAAAAAAGTGAAAATTATGGAGAAATGGCAGAAAACGGCTACCTTGTAAATGCAGACAGATCAAATGCAATCCATATGGACTGGATGGGAAACACCACCTTCTATGACGCAACAAATCCAGGAGCCCAGGAATTTGTATGGGAAAAGTGCAAAGAAAATTATTATAAATATGGAATAAGGACCTTCTGGTTAGATGAAGCAGAACCGGAATATGGCCCATATGACTTCGATAACTACAGATACTATGAAGGAACAGCACTCTCTTGTACCAATAGATATCCAGTAGGCTATGCAAAGGGCTTTTATGATGGATTAAAAAAGGAAGGGGAAAAGGATGTAATGTCCTTAGTACGCTGCGCCTGGGCAGGAAGCCAGAAATATGCGGTACTAACCTGGTCAGGAGACATTTACTCCTCTTTCCGATCAATGAAAGAGCAGCTAACAGCAGGCTTATCCATGAGCATGGCAGGAATACCATGGTGGACAAGTGACATAGGCGGGTTCCTAGGAGGAAACATCAAGGATAAGGCCTTCCAGGAGCTATTAGTAAGATGGTTTGCCTGGGGATGTTTTTGCCCGGTATTCCGTATGCATGGAGAAAGAAGTCCATGGTACGAAAGAGAAGAGGAATTCATAAACGGAGTAAGACAGCTCACAAGTGGGCAGGATAATGAAGTGTGGTCTTTCGGAGAGGATAACTATAAGATATTATCAAACTATCTGTTTATCAGAGAAAAAATAAGACCGTATGTAAGAAGCTGCATGCAGGAAGCAGCAGATAGTGGAGCACCGGTAATGAGACCGCTCTATTATGATTTCCCAAAGGATGAGTCGGCAGCAGAAATTGATGATGCATATATGTTCGGCAAAGACCTGTTAGTAGCACCTGTAATGGAAGCAGGAGTAAGCGAGAGAAAGGTATATCTCCCAGCAGGAGTAAGATGGACTGAAAGCTACACAGGAAAGGTATATGAAGGAGGAAGTGAAGTAACAGCACAGGCACCGCTTGAAATAATACCAGTATTCGTAAGAGAAGGAAGCGACTTAAAGATATACTAAAATATTTAATGCAAAAACATGATGCTAAAACATGATGCTAATAGTAATGCTAACAGGTAATATTAAAAAAGAAATATTAAAAAAGTAATATCAAAAAAGATACGCAAATATTGCAAATAATAATACACAAAATGATCCCTGAAATAATGCTATAATCCAGATAACAAAGCCCCCTGAAAGCGCTTAATAAGTGCTTTTTGGGGGTTTTCTGTTAAAAGAAAAAAATGTTGCTATAGAAAACAGAATTTGCTATTATAAAGGATCCGGAAATCATGAGACAGATCATGGGCTAAAAACCGCATGGAACCACAAAAGCAAGGATGCAGCTTTAGTCTACTTTGTAATAATACCCGATCTTGTAGCCGGCATCTCTAAGGCCGTCTATAAGGTCAGGGAGCATTTTAGTATCAGTAGTAGAAATGCCGTGCAAAAGGTAAATGGCACCGGCGTGAGCCTTGAGAAGAGCATTGTCAAGAGCTTCCTTGACATCAGGCTGGTTGTTAACATCCCAGTCGTTATGAGCAAAGCTCCAGAAAACGGCTCTATAGCCAAGAGACTGAACAATGGCAAGGCTCTGCTCGCTGAACTGACCCTGAGGAAAACGGAACAGATACATTTCATAACCGAAGTTTTCAAGAACGTAGTCATGGAGCTGCTGAATTTCGCGGTGCTGTTTATCGACGTCGCAGGTATTCATAAGAGGGTGAGTAACGGTATGATTTCCGACAACATGGCCCTCATCTATCATTCTCTGAACAAGGTCAGGGTTTTCCTTAACAAATGGAAGGGTAACGAAAAAGACGGCCTTAGCATCCTTCTCCTTTAAAGCATCAAGGATAGCAGGAGTGTTGCCGTATTCATAGCCCTCATCAAAGGTGAGATAGATGTAATTGCCCTCCATAGGCTGAATGAAATCAGCGGCATAATTACCGTAGTTTGTAACGTACCAGTTGATACCAGTAGGTCTGTTGGTTTCCTCACTTCTGTTGCTGCCAGGACCAAAAGGAACTTCCTTAGTAGAGAACTCTGAAAAATCAGAACCAGCGGCAATAGTAACACTGCTGCCGGAATTCATGCAGGATTTTTGATACTCAGCCTCGGCTAAAGCCTCTCTTTCGGCTATAGCAGCAGGATCTTCAGTTGTGGTAGTGGTTGTAGTGACTTCTGTAGTAGCTTCCGTAGTGGTGGTAGCTTGCGTGGCATCGGTAGCGGCACTACTACCGAAATTATTTGCGCTGCTGCCGTTTTCAGAAGCGCCATTGCTTCCTCCTGCGCAGCCAAAAAAACAGATTACAGCGGATAAAACCGCAGCCATATATTTAAAATTTTTATTTATCATTATATTAAAGCTCCCTTCAAAGAAAAACTGCCTAAAGGCAGTCAAGGAGAAATTTTATAATAAAAATATTCTTAAGTCAAGTTAAATCTTAAAAAGACCGCTTATAGCCTGAGGTTATAAGCGGTTCATATTTTTATAAATAAAATTAAAGTCTTCTAGCACCATCACCAGCATCAGCAATATAGAATTCAGCGCTCTTGCCTGTTCTCTCCTTGTAAACCTTGCCGATTTTCTCTATGAACTCATTAACAGCATCGCTCTTAACAATAGAAACAGTGCAGCCGCCGAAACCGCCGCCTGTCATTCTAGAACCGATAACAGAAGGAAGCTTCCATGCCTCCTCAGCAAGAATGTCAAGCTCCTTACAGGAAACCTCGTAATCATCGCGAAGAGAAACGTGAGAAGCATTCATGAGCTTTCCAAAAGCAGAGATGTCATCATTCTTTAAAGCCTCAACAGCCTTGATTGTACGCTGATTTTCATAAACAGCATGCTTTGCTCTCTTAAGACAAACCGGATCAGTAATGGCATCCTTATATTTTTCAAACTCATCCTCTGTTAAATCGCCAAGGGTATTGATATTAACAACCTTCTGAAGCATCTTAAGAGCTCTCTCGCTCTCGTTTCTTCTGTCGTTGTAAGCAGAACCAGCAAGCTGGTGCTTGACCTTACTATTTGTAATAACGATTTTTTCGTTTTTAAGATTAAGAGGAACGTAGTCGAAATTTAAAGTAGCAGTGTCAAGGAAAATAGCGTGGTCCTTCTTGCCCATAGCAGAAGCGAACTGATCCATGATACCGCAGTTCATTCCGTTGAACTTATTCTCAGAATACTGGCCGATCTTAGCGCATTCCACCATATCAACATCGACCTCTAAAAGATCCTTTATGATAACCGCACATAGTTCTTCAATAGAAGCTGAAGCAGAAAGACCAGAACCAGCAGGCATGTCACCGCCCATTACCATGTCATAGCCGCAAGGAACCTTATGTCCCATCTGGCCAAAAGCCCAGACAACGCCCTGCTGATAATCATACCAATAACCATGGTCGTTAGGAGCAAGCTTAGTAATATCAGCCTCCTGAACACCATTATCAGCGTAATTAACATTGAACCAACGGACAATATTATCATTTCTCTTTCTAGCAACGCCGTAGTTCCCCATAGAAAGTGCACAAGGGAAAACATGGCCGCCGTTATAATCTGTATGCTCACCTATAAGATTAACTCTGCCCGGAGCAAAATAGCATCTGATATCGCCCTCATCTCCGAACTTTTCCTTAAATACCTTTAAAAGCTCCTCAATCATTTTTTTACCATCCTCATTGTTTTTTGTTAATAAAAATTGCAAAAAAGACAGATGTCTTTTTTAATAATCGTCTTTAGTATATCGCATAAAATGGGGGGTGTCAAACAATAAATAATGTATTTTATTATACATTGACATACACTTTTCAAAAGGGTAAAATTGTATATATATTAATATGGACGTTGTAAAAATAAAGAAGCAGGATCGGTAAAAAGACAATCATAAAAACACAATCATAAAAACACATAAAGACCGTAAGCAGCTGAAAATCAGCAGAAAATAAACAGAAAAGAAGGTATGTGATGAATAAGAAAGAAGCAAGAAAAAGAGCGGCAGAGCTCGTAAATAAGATGACCTTAGATGAAATGATCAGCCAGCTAAGGTATGACAGCCCGGAAATAAAAAGATTAGGAGTTCCGGAATATAACTGGTGGAATGAAGGGCTTCACGGAGCAGCGCGCGCCGGCACAGCAACAGTATTTCCACAGGCCATAGGCCTTGCAGCAAGCTTTGATGAGAAGCTCTTAAAGCAGGTAGGTGGCTGCACAGGAATAGAGACAAGAGCAAAATATAATGAAGCCTCAAAGCACGGCGATAGAGACATATATAAAGGACTTACCCTCTGGGCACCAAACGTAAATATATTCAGAGATCCAAGATGGGGAAGAGGACATGAGACCTATGGCGAGGATCCGTATCTCACAGGAAGGCTGGCAGTAAACTTCATAAAGGGCGTGCAGCAAAAGGATAAGGAAGGAAATGTCCTTGCAGCAGCCTGTGCAAAGCACTTTGCAGTTCATTCAGGACCAGAAGCAGAAAGGCATAGATTTAATGCAGTAGCAACTAAAAAGGATATGTTTTCGACCTATCTTCCGGCATTTGAAGCATGCGTAAAAGAAGCAGGGGTACTTGGAGTAATGGGCGCCTACAACAGAGTAAACGGCGATCCGGCCTGTGCGCATGACTATCTGATGAATGAAGTGCTAAGGGGAAAATGGGGCTTTGACGGTTATTACACCTCTGACTGCTGGGCGATAAGAGATTTCCATGAATGGCATAAAATAACAAAGAATGTAGAAGAAAGCGCAGCCCTTGCAGTAAATACGGGGTGTGATGTGAACTGCGGCTGCAGCTATCTTAGTCTACAAAAGGCGTATTCAAAGGGACTTGTAAAAAAGGAAGCCATAAAGAAGGCAGCAGTAAATCTATTTACGATAAGATATCTTCTTGGAATGTTCGATAAAACTAAATTTGACGATCTATCACTTGAAGATGTAGACACAAAGGCAAACAGAAAATTAGCCTATAAGGCAGCAGCAGAAAGCATGGTGCTGCTTGAAAATAAAAATCTTTTGCCTCTAAGTAAAAGTGAATATTCAAAGCTTGCAGTAATAGGACCAAATGCAGACTCTATAGGCGCGCTTAGAGGAAACTACTATGGCACAAGCAGCCACTTTGTAACGGCACTTGAGGGCTTTATAAATGCAGCTCCAAAGGTATATTACGCAGAAGGATGCCATCTCTGCAAGGATAGGACAGACGGACTGGCAAGAGCAGAAAACCGCCTCTCAGAAGCCCTAGCAGCAGTAGAGCATGCAGATGCAGCAATTCTCTGCCTTGGACTAGATGAGACACTTGAAGGAGAAGAAGGCGATGCAGGAAATTTAAGTGCCTCAGGAGATAAGAGAGACCTTGAACTCCCGGCACCTCAGAAGAGACTCTTAGAAGCAGTAGCAAAGTCAGTAGAAAACTACAATAAGGAAAATAAAGGGGAAAAGGAAAAGAAGCTGATAGTATGCATATTTGCAGGAAGTAATTTGAATCTTAAGTTTGCAAAGGAGCATGCTGATGCGCTTATCCAGTGCTGGTACCCGGGCGAAGAAGGAGGAAATGCCCTCGCAGACCTCATTTATGGAAAAATAAAGCCTCAGGGAAAGCTCCCTCTAACCTTCTATAAATCAGCAGATAAGCTTCCTGATTTCACAGACTACAGCATGAAGGGACGCACCTATAGATATTTAGAGGATAAGGAAAATGTACTCTATCCATTTGGCTATGGACTTACCTATTCAGAAGTAGAAATAAAGAAGGCAGTGAAAAAGAAAGCAGGAGAAAAAATTGAAATTGAAGTAAGCCTAAAGAATAAGGGAAAGGAAGAAGCAGTAGAGACCCTTCAGCTCTATGCAGAGCCTAAAAATAAGAATAAAGGCGAAAATCCGCACCTGATAGCATTTAAGAAGGTGAAGCTAAAGGCAGGCGAAGAAATAAAGGTAAAGCTCCCACTAGAGGAAAAGAGCTTCTCCTTCATAATAGATGAAAACGGAGAAAAAGTAGTGGGAGAGATGGAAATATATGCAGGTCTCAACTCCAGAGATCTCGTAAAAGCATGATATAAGGGATGTTTTGTAACAAGACCATAATAAGATATAAAAAATTCACTTTATTTTTAGTAAATAAAGTTGTATAATAGGGGATACATATAAAGTGGGTAGTTTATGCTGGAAGGAGAATTTTTAGCTTTATGGCGTTCAATAATATAGGCGTAGATTTAGGTACAGCCAGTGTGCTTGTTTATATAAAAGGAAAGGGCGTGGTTCTAAAAGAACCATCAGTAGTGGCAATCGACAGAGATACAAATAGAATTGTAGCAATCGGAGAAGAAGCAAAGGTAATGATCGGAAGGACACCTGGAAACATAACGGCAGTAAGACCGCTTCGTCAGGGTGTAATATCGAACTTCACCGTCACTCAGAAGATGCTTAAGTATTTCATAGAAAAGGCAGCTGGAAAATCACGCTTTGGAAAAAGAATAATTACAGTCGGAGTGCCAAGTGGAATAACAGAAGTAGAAAAAAAGGCAGTTGAAAATGTTACTTATGAGACTGGAGCTTACGACGTACAGACAATAGAAGAACCTATAGCAGCAGCAATAGGAGCAGGAATAGATATAAGACAGCCGAGAGGAAATATGATAGTAGACATCGGCGGTGGAACCACTGACATAGCAGTCATATCCCTTTGCGATGCAGTAGTATCCGCATCTGTAAAGGTGGCAGGAGACGATTTTAACGAAGCAATAGTTCGTTACATGAGAAAGAAGCACAATCTTCTCATCGGAGAGCGTACAGCAGAGGATGTAAAGATAAAAATCGGTTCGGCTTATAGAAGACCAGAAACAATAGCAATGGATGTACGCGGAAGAAACCTCGTGACAGGACTTCCAAAGACAATATCAGTAACTAGTGAAGAAACAGAGGAAGCGCTCAAAGAGGCGACCTCTACAATAGTAGAAGCGGTTCATTCGGTGCTTGAAAAAACACCTCCAGAACTAGCGGCAGATATAGCTGAAAGAGGCATCGTTCTTACGGGAGGAGGATGTCTGTTATATGGAATGGAGCAGTTAATCGAAGAAAAAACAGGTATCAGCACTGTAAGATCAGATGATCCGCTCACAGCAGTAGCAATTGGAACAGGCAAGTATGTCGAAGAAGTAATGAAATACAGGTCGAAATAGTAGAAAATAGTAAATAGAAGGGTAAGAAGCTTTACGAAAGGAAGGATGCTTAATGTATAAAGGGCGCTACAATATAGGTCTGGTAGCCGGAAACCTTGTTGACGACTATCCCAGAGATATATGTAAGGGAGCATTAAAGGGTGCTAAGCTTGCAGATTGCAACCTCTTTATTTTTCCGGTCAAATATTTTGATTGTGAAGAGGCAGCATTCATAAATAAGGAAATGCGCTATGAATATCAGTATAATGATCTGATAAGATATGCGGATTCTAAGTCTCTTGATGCTGTACTGATATGTCTTGGAAATATATGTTATAAGTCCACTCCTGAAAGACGTAGAGAAATAATAGATTCTTTTAAAAATACTCCGGTAGTACTTATTTCATCAGATGAAGAGGGCTATTCGAATATCAAATATGATAGTGTGACCGGCATGAGGCAGGGCATAGAGTATATGATAAAGCAAAAGGGCTGTAAAAGAATCGGAATGGTTACGGCCTATAATCAGGAAGCAGTAGAAAGAACTGAAATATTCAGGCAGACGCTGCGTGATAATGGTATTGAAGTATTAGAAAAGCGCATAATAGCAGATAAATCCTGCAGCAGTCTCTGTGAAAATTCAGTTGAAATACTTATCAGCGAGAATCCGGATCTTGATGGAATAGTCTGCGTAAATGATTCAGTAGCGATGGGCGTATATAATGTGCTTAAAAGGCATAATTATAAAATCGGTGAAGAAATATTTGTGCTAGGCTTTGACAATATACGAGAAGCCTCTCACTTAGTGCCTCCGCTAGCAAGTGTTGCAGCAGACGTATCAAAGCTTGGAGAAAGAGCAGTCCTCGAGGTTGCTGACATGCTCGATAAGCATACCATAAAAACTCCAAGAGTAGTAAAAATGGATACGCAGTTCGTACCAAGGCAGTCGGTAACTGGAAGATTTGAAGAAGATAAAAAGACTCTTATAGAAATCTCAAATGATTATAGAAAGAAGCTCGACTTAGTAATAGAATTAAATCATACCATGAATGGCATTTACAGAGAGCTTCTCATGACAGATGATGGCGGCGGAGCGGAGGATTATAGAAGCGTTCTTAAAGCCTATAACATCGCGAACATGAATGATTATTATCTGTTTTTGTTCAAAGACCCGAGCAGGCACATTATCAGAGAATACTGGGATATGCCTCCTGAAATATACCTAAGGGCATATAGAAATGGTGAAACGGTGCAAGAACCGCCTAGAACAGAGCAGTGCATGTCTCTTGGAGACTTGTTTGATAATCGGTTCATGACAGGCGAAAGAAAAAGCTACGTAGTAGTAGATGTGTATTCAAGAGAAATGCAGTTCGGAGTGCTTATGTGCGACATTCCAAAGGAATACTATTCACATTATGAAATGTTCACTTTCCAGATAGGCATAGCAGTAAAGATGAGATATCTCTTTCAGATACAGCACAGGCTGATGGAAGAAAAGGATGCAATTGTTCAAAGGCTCCGCATCGAAAATCATATGCTAGATGATGTATCAAGTAAGGATGAGCTTACTGGAATACTTAACAGACATGGACTTATAAGGAATCTTGAAGCCATGATAAAGGATTCGAATAATATAGATAAAGAATGCATATTTATGTATTCCGATCTTAACTATTTGAAGCTGATAAATGATAATTTCGGACATGAAGAAGGCGACTTTGCCCTAAAGAGCGTAGCTAATGCATTAGAGGCTGCACTAGATGGAAGGGGCTATGTAGGAAGAATAGGAGGCGATGAATTTGTAGCCTGTGCCTTTGCAGAGGGCAAGGATGAAGACTACTATTCTGACGCAGTAAAGAGCTACCTTTTAAGGCTGAATGAGAAATCGGGAAAGCCTTATAACGTATGCACATCAATAGGTGCACTGAAGTTTACGATAAGTGAAAATACCTCAATAGAGAACCTGCTTGTAACCTCAGATGACAGACTGTACGAGGACAAGCACAGAAAACCACCGTTTGTCGTAAGGGAAGTGCCAAAGACAGGCTGATAGTATATTTAGGAGTTTTACTTTTTGATGGAAGCAATTGAAGGATATATTGATCATGTAATATTTAGGAACGAAAGTAATGGCTATACCGTTCTTTCGGTCGAGATAAATGGAAAGAGCCTGACTGTGACGGGCTCTTTCCCTTTTGTTAATAGTGGAGCTTTTGTAAAATTTGAAGGAAGCTTCATAAATCATAATACCTATGGCAAGCAGTTCGAAGCAAAAAGCTATGAAGAAAAGCAGCCTGAGGATGAAGATGCCATAAAAAGGTATCTTGAATCAGGTGCCATAAAGGGAATAGGCAAAAAAATCGCAGAGCAGATAGTAAAGAAATTTGGTAAGGATACCTTTAGCATAATAGCAGACGATCCATATAAACTTACGGAAATAAAGGGAATCAATAAAAGATTGGCAGAATCCTTCAATGCCCAGTTCATAGAAAAACAGGGGATGAGGGATGCAATGATGTTCCTTCAAAAATATGGAATCCCGGCATCACTGTCAGCAAAGATCTACAAGCAGTACGGAGCAAAGCTAAAGGATGTAATAAATAATAATCCCTATAAGCTAGCTGAGGATATCGACGGAGTAGGCTTTAAGACTTCAGATGCCATAGCAATGCGAGTAGGAATTCCTGCAAACTCAGAGCATAGAATCGAAGCAGGCTTAATATATGCAATGACCCAGAATGTCTTAAATGGAAATGTATATATGCTGAAGCAGCAGCTCTTTAGGGATGCAGCAGAGCTTTTAGATGCGCCAGGAATAGATCTTGTACATGCCTATAACGAGCTTATGGTAAAAAATAAGATCATAGTAAAGCAGGTAATAGCAGAGCCGCTTCATGAGGCTGATTATGTAATCGATGGACCAAACGATCAGGTCTATCTCTCCATGTATTATTATATGGAGCTAAATAGCGCGAGAATGCTCACAGACCTCAATATCGAGGAGAGGGTGAGTGAATCAGAGCTAGAGAGCTTTTTTAGATATCTAGACTCAAGTGATGTACTGAACCGCAATCGGGCATCAGAGGGCGCCTCGAGAATTGTCTTAGACGACCTTCAAAAGGAAGCGGTAGCCCAGGCAGCAAGAAATAATGTCCTGATATTGACAGGAGGCCCGGGAACAGGAAAGACTACCACGATAAATGCGATAATAAAGTACTTTGAAAATAAGGGAATGGAAATTCTTCTAGCAGCTCCGACAGGAAGGGCAGCAAGAAGAATGAAGGAGACGACCGGCAAGGAGGCAAAGACAATTCACCGTCTGCTTGAAATAAACAAAAAGCCGGAGGACAATATTAATAATATGTCCCAGCGCAGTCTTGAAAATATGACTGACTCCTCCTTCGCCTTTCAGAGAAATGAAGAGAATCCGCTAGAGACAGACGTCATCATAATCGATGAAATGAGTATGGTGGACATAAATCTCATGCATTCATTGCTAAAGGCCATACCAGTAGGCACAAAGCTCATACTGGCAGGAGACGTAAATCAGCTGCCATCAGTAGGAGCAGGAGCTGTGCTCTCAGATATGATAAATTCCGGCTGCTTTAATACAGTATGCCTAAAGCATATTTTCAGACAGGCGCAGGAGAGCGACATAATAATGAATGCGCATAAGATAAATGCAGGAATGGAAATATCGCTAGATAATAAGAGCAAGGATTTCTTCATGATAAAAACGGAAAATGTAAAGGCCATCATAGGAGAAATAATAATCCTTGTAAGAGATCAGCTCCCTAAATATGTACATTGCACGCCGTACGACGTGCAGGTACTTACGCCAATGAGAAAGGGCGAGCTTGGAGTTGAAAATCTAAATAATATTCTTCAGCAGTATTTAAATCCGCCAGATCCAGTGAAAACAGAGCGAGAAGCCCATGGAGTAATCTTCCGCGACGGCGATAAGGTAATGCAGATAAAGAATAATTATGAAATTGAATGGGAAATAAGGAATGAAAGAGGCTTCCTTAAGGAGACCGGAGTAGGCGTATTCAATGGAGACTGCGGAATAATAAAGAAAATCAATGATTTCGCGGAATTAGTAGATGTCGAGTTCGATGACGGAAGAGTAGTTTCATATCCGTACAACAAGCTTGATGAAATAGAGCTTGCCTATGCAATAACAATCCATAAATCCCAGGGAAGCGAGTACCCGGCAGTGGTGCTTCCGATTTTATCAGGCCCTACAATTCTCTTTTCAAGAAACATTCTATATACAGCAGTAACAAGAGCTAGAAAATGCGTTACCATAGCAGGAAGCGCTGATAGAGTAAGGAAGATGATACAGAATGTATACGAGCAGAAAAGGTATACCGGCCTCAAGGATAGGATAATGGAGTTCGCAGGAAAGGTACATCTGTAGTATAATCACCTATGTAGTATAGTCATCTATGTAGTATAGTCACATCTGTAGTATAATCATCTATGTAGTACAGGCGCCTATGAGAGCCTATATTATAAGGGAGCATAGCACCTTCGCGGGGTCTTGATAGTAGAGAACAATAACTGCGCTGCAATAGCATCCATATGAGCTGAAAAAGCGGAAAATGTAGTAAAAAGAAGTTGAAAAAAAATGGCGAAAATATTTGCTTCGTTCCAAACAGTGACTTTTAAAACAGCAAAGCTGAATGAGAAAAAATTAAAAAGTACATTGAAATATTTTTTTATATGGATATAATAGTACTAGATGAAAAACAATATAATCAATATGGAGGGAAAATAAAAATGAAAAATACGACACTTGTAATTATGGCAGCAGGAATGGGAAGCCGTTATGGACAGGGCATCAAGCAGCTTGAAAAGGTAGGCCCAAATGGCGAAATTATCATGGATTATTCAATCTATGATGCAAAGAAGGCTGGATTCAATAAGGTAGTATTCATCACAAGAAAAGATATCGAAAAGCAGTTCAGAGAAGTAGTAGGAAATAGAATTGAAAAGATCATCGATACAGAGTATGTATTCCAGGAACTTGACAATGTTCCAAAGTGGTACAAGGTACCGGAGGGACGCAAGAAGCCATGGGGCACAGGACATGCAATTCTTGCCTGCAAGGGAACTGTAAAGGATCCGTTCATAGTAATCAACGCAGACGACTATTACGGAAGAGAAGGCTTTAAACTTGTTCATGATTATCTCGTAGCACAGCCGGATGAAGCAAAGCGTAACTATTGCATGGCAGGCTTCATTCTTGGAAATACACTTAGTGACAATGGAACAGTTACAAGAGGTGTGTGCAGCGTAGATGCAGACAGCAACCTTACAAGTGTTGAAGAGACCTTCGACATCTTAAAGAAGGGCGACATCGCAGTAGGTAAGGACGGAAATGACAAGGAAGTAAGCTTAAAGCTTGATGATGTAGTATCAATGAATATGTGGGGACTTACTCCAGATTTCCTTGATGTACTTGATGAGGGCTTCTCAAAGTTCCTTAAGGACGGCGGAGACAATAATATCAAGGGCGAATATCTTCTTCCACAGGTAATCGGCGAGATGTTAAAGAATAAGGAGTGCAGTGTAAAGGTACTTACATCACATGACAGATGGTTCGGTGTAACTTATCATGAGGATAAGGAGACAGTTGTAGAATCATTAAAGAAGCTCACAGAGCAGGGTGTATATCCAGCAAGCATTAACTAAAAAATACTAAATATAATTGTGCAAAAAAACGGGCGGTGCGATTGTACCGCCTGGTTTTGTTAGTTGAAAAAAGCGGTCCTCGTGGTAGAAAAAGAAGGAGCGCAAAATGAAAATAGAAATAGAATCAGAAAAAATAAAAGAAAAGCTAGGAAGAGCGCTGGAGGCGGCCTATCCTAGAAGATGTCCTATATGCAGGGAAATCATAATGCCAGTGGGAGAGCTTATCTGCAAAAAATGTGAAAAAGAGCTTCCCATAATAGATGAAAAAAGGTGCTTAAAATGCGGTGCTCCGCTATTCTCGGAAGAAGCGGCCATATGCCGCAGGTGCAGGGAAAAGGAGAAAAATGGACTAGCCAGCTATGAGCATGGAATGGCGGTCTTTTCCTATACCGATAAAATAAGCGCTTCCATAGCAGACTTTAAATATCATAACCATAGGGATAATGCGGATTTTTATGCAAAGAAGATGCTAGATCGCTACGGAGAGTATATAAAAAGTCTTGCACCAGATGTCATAATACCAGTGCCCATTCATTTCATGAGGTGGTGGGAAAGAGGCTATAATCAGGCAGCTCTAATAGCAAGAAAGCTTGCTGGAGGCCTGGAAATACCCTGCGATCTTAATTATTTAATAAGAGTGAAGGATACCAAAAAGCAAAAGGACCTTACGCTAGAAGAAAGAATGAGAAATATATCCGATGCCTTTGCGGTATCAAAGGAAAGAGCATCAGATAAATATAAAAGAGTGCTTTTAGTAGATGATATCTATACAACAGGCGGAACAATAGAAACATGCTCACGCGCGCTGCTAAAAGCAGGCTGTGAGCATGTGGATTTTATATCAGTGGCAATAGTGCCAAACGATCTGTAAAGAACAAAACTGCATTTATTAATGCATAAAGGCAACGGAGGTAGCTTTACTAGGCAAGTCTTATGCCGTTCTCCTCGATGACGATCTTTCTTTCCTTGTAAAGGTGACCTAGATCTCTCTTGAAGGATTTTTTACTCATATTAAAGACCTGTCTTATTGTATCACTATCTGTCTTATCACCATAAGGAAGGAAACCGCCGGCCTTTTCGAGCATTTCGAGAATGGTATTGGTTTCTTCCATCTCAGTAGAAGCACTTCTTAAAGTGAGCTCGAGCTTTCCATCAGCAAGAACATTAGAAACAGTAGCAGTAATAGAATCACCAGGGCGGAGCGGAGTTTTAATTACCTCACGTTTAGGTATCATTGCAGAGAATTTATCATCAACTGCAATGAAGGTGCCGAAATTATCGATGATTTCGTAAACGGTACCGCTTACGCTGTCGCCCTTTTTATATTCAGAACCAGTCTCAAGATATTTGTATAATCTCATGGTCGCACAAAGGCGATCGCTCTTATCAATGTAAAGTCCAACTAAAACCTCTTCGCCCTTACCAGGATGGCGGCTCTGCTCCTTGAAAGGAAGGAAGAGATCCTTAGCAAGTCCCCAGTCAAGGAAGGCACCGATCTTTGTAACATCCTTAACTTTAAGCCTGGCGAGCTTTCCTAAAGAAATAGGAGGGATTTTAGTAGTAGCAATTATTCTATCCTCTGAATCCTTATAAACGAAAACTTCAACGCTGTTGCCATCCTGCATGTCATCAGTAACCTGATTAGCAGGCAGTAAAACGCTCTTTGAAGAATCGAGAGCTGTAAGATAAACGCCGTTAGAAGCGTGTCTGTCTATGATAAGTCTTTGAACAACTCCGAGCTTAATGTCTTTTTCCATAAAATATTACCTCTTAAAAATTATTGTACATGCCACGTAAAAAATCAGCTTTTTTTAAAAAGAAAAGTACCATTTTAGTATACAATGTATTTGCAAAAATATCTACACATATTTTTGCTTAATTTTTGCTATAGCTGTAGAATTTAAAAGGGGGGTGTTAATAACTGTGGATAATCCGGCTGATTTATCCACTTAAATGTCGATAAACTTTGGAGCAGTGTGGATAAAGTGGATAACGTATCTTTTTTTTGTGCAACTTGCACAAATGTGGATGAAAAATAGTAAAATAATTACAGGGAAAAATGGAAAACGATTTCGGGTGTGGAGAAAGAGAAAAGTTATCCACAACCATTCGTCAACAATAGAACCTTGAAAATACTTATGCACAAAGTTATCCACTTTATCCACGTTTATATGTTACATCTGTCTTATGGATAAACTGGTAAATGGTAAAAAATACCAGTATGAGCGAAACAAACAAAATATAAAATTATCTTGTTTGTTGGCACTTTTTGTGTTATAATAGACTGAACAAATTATATGCGAAGGCGAAAAATGGCTGAATGGCTTTAATCAGACACTTGCATTAAGCCTTACATATGGTTTATAGCCGAGGCGGTGAATACACTGCAGGGCAGAAAACGGAGGAACTTATTATGAGATACATAATTAGTGGTAGGAATATTGATGTTACAGAGGGAATGAAGAACGCAATTTACGAGAAGATCGGAAAGCTTGAGCGTTATTTTACACCATCAACAGAGATTCATGTTACATTCTCAGTTGAGAAGAAGAACAGACAGCGCGTAGAGGTTACAATTCCGGTTAAGGGAACAATCGTTCGTGCAGAAGAAGTAGATGAAGATATGTATGCAGCTATCGATAAGGTAGAGGACATTATAGAGCGTCAGCTTCGTCGCTATAAGACAAAGCTTATAGATAAGACACAGTCAGCAACAAGCTTCTCAAAGACATTCATTGAGGAAGAGGTTGATGATGAAGAGGTAAAGATTTCAAAGGTTAAGAAGTTTGCAATGAAGCCAATGGATCCGGAAGAGGCATGCATTCAGATGAGCCTTCTTGGACATAACTTCTATATGTTCAGAAATGCTTCAACAGATGAAGTAAATGTTGTATATATGCGCTCAGATGGCACATATGGTCTTATCGAGCCTGAAATTTAAATTTAGGAAAGGCAATTTTTGGAAATGAACATTTTATCGAAGATTTTTGGAACGCACAGCGAGCATGAGGTAAAGAGAATCGAGCCTATAGCAAAGAAGATCGAAAGCCTCGAGCCAGCAATGCAGGAGCTTTCAGATGAAGAACTTAGAGCTAAGACGGACGAATTTAAGGAACGCCTTTCAAAGGGAGCAACACTTGATGACATCCTTCCGGAGGCATACGCAGTAGTTCGCGAGGCAGCAAACAGAGTACTTCATTTAAGAGCCTTCCATGTACAGCTTCTTGGTGCTATTATTCTTCATCAGGGAAGAATAGCAGAAATGAAGACTGGTGAAGGTAAGACACTCGTAGCAGCGTTTCCAGCATACCTGAATGCTCTTGAGGGTAAGGGTGTTCACGTAGTAACAGTTAATGATTATCTTGCAAACCGTGATGCTGAGAATATTGGTCAGGTACACAGATTCCTTGGACTTACAGTAGGATGTATCCTTAGTTCGAATCCAGACAATAATGCAAGAAGAGAGGCTTATGCCTGTGATATCACTTATGGTACAAACAATGAATTAGGTTTCGATTACCTTCGTGACAACATGGTAATCTACAAGGACAAGCTTGTACAAAGAGGCTTACATTACGCAATCATCGATGAAGTAGACTCAGTACTCATCGACGAAGCACGTACACCTCTTATTATTTCCGGTCAGAGCGGAAAGTCAACTAGTCTATATACTGCCTGCGACATACTTGCCCGCCAGCTCGAAAAGGGTACAGCAAAGGAACTCAGCCGTATGGATACACTTATGGGTGAGGATGCCGAAGAAACCGGCGATTTCATCGTAGATGAAAAAGACAAGAATATCACCCTTACAGAAGATGGTATCAAGAAGGTTGAAAAATTCTTCAAGATTGATAATTATTCAGATCCAGAGAATATAGACATTCAGCATAATATAATCCTTGCACTTCGTGCACATCATCTTTTTGCAAAGGATAAGGATTATGTAGTCAGACCGGTTGAGGATTCAAAGAGCGGTGAAGAAGAAGTACTTATTGTAGATGACTTTACAGGACGTATTCTTCCAGGACGCCGTTATTCAGATGGTCTTCACCAGGCAATCGAAGCGAAGGAGCATGTAAAGGTAAAGCGTGAGACAAAGACTCTTGCAACAATTACCTTCCAGAACTTCTTCAATAAGTATGATAAGAAGTGCGGTATGACAGGTACAGCTCTTACAGAAGAGCGTGAGTTCCGTGACATTTATGGAATGGACGTTATTGTTATACCTACAAATAAGCCGGTACAGCGTAAGGATTATGACGATGCTGTATTCAAGACAAAAGAAGAAAAGCTTAATGCAGTGGTAGAAGCAGTTAAGGAAGCGCATGAAAAAGGGCAGCCTGTTCTCGTGGGTACAGTTACAATTGAGGCTTCAGAAGAAGTATCAGCAAGACTTAAGAAAGTTGGAATCCCTCATAATGTACTTAATGCAAAATACCATGATCTTGAAGCTCAGATAATTGAAAAGGCAGGCCAAAAAGGAGCAGTTACAATCGCGACTAACATGGCAGGCCGTGGAACAGATATTAAGCTTGGCGAGGGCGTTACAGATCTTGGAGGTCTTAAGATCATTGGTACAGAGCGTCATGAAAGCCGCCGTATCGATAATCAGCTCCGTGGACGTGCAGGACGTCAGGGAGACCCGGGTGAATCAAGATTCTATATTTCACTTGAAGATGATCTCATGAGACTCTTTGGATCAGAGAGACTTATGTCTATCTTTACCTCAATGGGACTTCCAGAGGGACAGCAGCTCGACCATCCGATGCTTTCAAAGGCAATCGAAAATGCTCAGAAGAAGATAGAGGATAATAACTTTGGTATCCGTAAGAATCTTCTTGAGTATGATGAAGTTAATAATGAACAGCGTGAAATCGTATACGAGGAGCGCCGCAGAGTTCTCGATGGAGAATCAATGCGTGATGTAATTTATAAGTATTTCAACGACATCGCTGAAGAGTGTGTAAATAAGGTAATCGGTGATGATCAGACACCTGATGAATGGAATCTTGGAGAGCTTGATAATATGCTCGAACCGATTATTCCACTGCCACCATTTGATCTTGGCGAAGACATGAGAAAGAATGGTACAAAGGCAGAGCTTCTCCAGAAGGTAAAGGAAGAGGTTACCCACTTCTATGAAGAAAAGGAAGCTGAATTCCCTAATCCGGAAGGAATCCGTGAGGCAGAGCGTGTGCTTCTTCTTAGAAGTATCGACACTCACTGGATGCAGCATATCGATGATATGGATCAGCTCCGTCAGGGTATTGGACTTCAGGCATATGGTCAGAAGGATCCTGTTAAGGAATACAAAAACCAGGGCTATGACATGTTCAACGACATGATACATGGAATAAAGAAGGATACAGTTACAATGCTTTCACACATCCGTGTAGAGGAAAAGGTTGAGCGTAAGGAAGTAGCAAAGGCGACTGGAACCAATAAGGATGATTCAGGACCAAGAAAGGCAATAAGGCGTGATTCAAAGAAGGTACAGCCAAATGACCCATGTCCATGTGGATCAGGAAAGAAGTACAAGTTCTGTCACGGAAGAATGTCTTAAGTCTTAAAATTTAACACGTAAACTAATGGTATCAGAATGCATACTTGTTTACTAAAGTATGTATTCTGGTATCTGTCTGTAAACAAAGAAGGGAAGTGATGATAATGGTAGAGTTTGATCAGTTAAAACTTGATCTTACTTCTTATGAAAAGCCATTAATAGAAATGGGTGATTCACTTTGACCTCGCTACAAAGCAGGAAAAAGTGGACGAAATTAACAGAATCATGGAGGAACCTGGTTTTTGGAACAGGCCTCAGGAAGAAACTCAGAAGTATGTCACAGAATTGAATGGTCTGAAGGGACTTATAGATGAATATAATGCCCTAAAGAGCCGCTATGAAGATACTGTTGTCATGATCGAGATGGCAAATGAGGAAGAGGACAGAGATTCTCTTGAGGAATTAAAGCAGGAAGTGGAAAGCTTTAAGGAGGATCTTGAGACAATGCGTCTTGACACTCTCCTTACAGGTGAATATGACAGATGCAATTGCATTCTTACTCTTCATGCAGGAGCCGGCGGAACAGAAAGTATGGACTGGTGCGGAATGCTCTCTCGTATGTATCAGAAATGGTGCGATAAGAAGGGCTATAAGGTTCAGGTAATCGACTTCCTCGAGGGAGACGATGCAGGATATAAGTCCATTACACTTCAGATAGATGGAATGAATGCCTATGGACATTTAAAGTCAGAAAAGGGCGTTCATAGACTTGTTAGAATATCGCCGTTTAATGCAGCAGGAAAGAGAGAGACCTCTTTTGTATCCTGTGATGTAATGCCAGATATTGATACAGAAATAAATATCGAAATTAATCCAGCAGATATTGAATTCCAGGCTTACCACTCAAGTGGTGCAGGTGGACAGCATGTAAATAAATCCTCATCTGCAGTACGTCTTACACATAAGCCAACTGGAATAGTAGTAACCTGTCAGATGGAGCGTTCACAGCTTCAGAATAAGAACAAGGCTCTTCAGATGCTCAAGGAAAAGCTCTATATGATGGAGCAGGAAGCAAATGCAGAGAAGCTCTCTGGTATCCAGGGCGTTCAGAAGGGAATCAATTTCGGCAGCCAGATACGTTCATATGTATTACAGCCATATACAATGGTAAAGGATACACGTACCGATGCGCAGACCTCTAATGCTCAGGCAGTTCTTGATGGAAGCATTGACTTATTCATAAATGCATATCTTGCATTTATAAATCAGAAGCCAGAGGAGCAGAACGGTAAGTAAGATCTTTTATTGATCTGATTTTAAGTCTGATTGAGAGTGATAATATGGAGTATTTACAGTTCAAAGTAGAGAATCAGGAATGTGGGATAAATATTGAGGATGTAATAGCCATAGAGGAAACTGGCAGAATAACGACTATACCAACGGCTAAAAGCGTGTTTAAGGGCATAAAGACCATAAGAAATCAGGTGGTACCTGTATATGATCTTAGAAAAAAGCTCAATATAAAAGATGCAGCAAGTGCCACCAGTCAGCTCATAGTTACATATGCCTCTAGCGAAAAGACGGAAATGATAGCCTTCGAAGTAGACAAGGTAGAAGGAATAATACATGCGGGAAAAGAAGATCTCTTCGAGCTTCCTAATATAATCCGAAATGAAAATACATCCTATATTAAGAATATATGCCACACCGGGGGAAAGCTCCTTCTTGTCATAGATACCTATGGCATCCTCACTGAAGAGGAAAGAGAAGAATCTAAGAATATAGCCCTAGATGGTAAAGGTAATGCTTCTGGAAATTAGATGATTTAAGCCTGGTAGAAAATTGCCAGGCTTTTTTAATCAAATGGTAGGATTTTGGGGTTTAAATCTTATTGGTTTAAATCTTATTGGTTTAAATCTTACTGGTTTAAGATATATTGGTTTAAATTGTAATGGTTTAAATTATATGGAGGTTATGATGGACCATTTTGAACTTGTGTCCGATTATAAGCCTACGGGCGACCAGCCTGAGGCCATTGAAAAATTAGTAAAGGGCTTTAAGGAAGGAAATCAGTTTGAGACCTTGCTTGGAGTAACAGGCTCAGGAAAGACCTTTACCATGGCAAATATAATAGCAAAGCTGAATAAGCCGACACTTATCATATCACATAATAAGACCCTTGCAGCCCAGCTGTATGGAGAATTCAAGGAATTTTTTCCGCATAATGCAGTAGAATATTTTGTATCCTACTATGATTACTATCAGCCAGAGGCCTATGTGCCATCTACAGATACCTACATAGAAAAGGATTCAGCAATAAATGATGAAATAGATAAGCTCCGTCACTCGGCGACAGCCTCCCTGACAGAAAGAAGGGATGTAATAATAGTTGCCTCGGTATCCTGCATATACGGACTTGGTAGTCCTATAGACTATCAGCACATGACTTTGTCCTTAAGACCTGGAATGGAAAAGGATAGGGATGAGGTGCTAAAGACTCTCATATCAATTCAATATGAAAGAAATGACATCGACTTTAAAAGAGGAACCTTCAGAGTAAGGGGAGATGTAGTAGATGTCTTTCCTATAGGAAACGCAGACTCAGCCTACAGAATTGAATTCTATGGCGATGAGGTAGATAGAATAACCGAGTTCGACGTGCTTACAGGCCGCGAAAAGGCTCAGATGGAGCATATTGTTGTGTTCCCGGCATCTCACTATGTAGTAACCCCGGAGCACATGGAAGCAGGAATAAAGAAGATAGAAGAAGAGTTAGCAGACAGACTTGAATATTTTAAGTCAAATGGAAAGCTGCTAGAGGCTCAGAGAATTCAGGAGCGCACGAACTATGACATAGAAATGATGAGGGAAACGGGCTTTTGTTCAGGAATTGAGAACTATTCCATGCACCTTGATGGAAGAAACTTTGGAGATACCCCGGAAACCCTCCTCGACTATTTTCCACCTGATACCCTGATAATAGTAGATGAGTCTCATATAAGTATTCCGCAGATAGGTGCGATGTACAACGGTGACCAGTCTAGAAAGTCTACACTTGTAGAATACGGCTTCAGACTTCCATCTGCCAAGGAAAACAGGCCTTTATCCTTTGAAGAATTTGAGGACAAAATCGACCAGATGCTCTTTTGCTCGGCAACTCCCGGACCTTACGAGGAAAGCCACGAGTTAGAAAGAGCAGAGCAGGTGATAAGACCTACAGGACTATTAGATCCTGAAATATCTGTAAGGCCTATAGAAGGACAGATAGATGATCTTATAACCGAAATAAATAAAGAGACAGCAAAGAAAAATAAGGTTCTGGTGACGACACTTACCAAGAAGATGGCCGAGGACCTTACAGAGTATCTAAAGGAAGCAGGGATAAGGGTAAAATATCTTCATTCAGACATTGATACTCTTGAGAGGGCAAGAATAATCAGATCCATGAGACTTGATGAATTCGATGTCCTTGTAGGAATAAATCTTCTAAGAGAAGGTCTTGATATTCCTGAAATAGGACTTGTGGCGATTCTTGATGCAGATAAGGAGGGCTTCCTTCGTTCAAAGACCTCGCTTATTCAGACCATAGGAAGAGCAGCAAGAAATGCCGAGGGAAGAGTCATAATGTATGCAGATAATATGACGGCTTCCATGAAGGAATCCATAGACGAGACCAATAGAAGAAGAAAAATTCAGGACGACTATAATAAGGCCCATGGCATAACTCCGACTACCATCAAGAAGGCGGTCAGAGATCTTATTGCGATTTCAAAGAACGTTGAGAGCGTAAGCAAGATGTCAGAGAAGGAAATGGAATCCATGAGCAATGAAGAGATAAATAAGAATATCGAAGCCTTTACCAAGGCAATGATGGCAGCAGCAGCAGAACTCAACTTTGAAAAGGCAGCAGAGCTAAGAGATAAGATAAAGGAACTAAAGGAGCATATTCAGTAAGCTTAGTTTTCCAGGCAATAGTTGCCTGAATGGTATGTATGATTTATGAGGCTGAAAATAAACACAGCCGGAGGAAAGAAATGATCAGGGAAAAGGACACAAAGAAGTTTATAAAAGTAAGAGGCGCTAGGACCAATAACCTGCAGGGCGTTGATTTAGATATCCCACGAGACTCACTTGTGGTATTTACGGGAGTATCAGGCTCAGGAAAGAGCTCTCTTGCCTTTGACACGATTTACGCAGAGGGACAAAGAAGATATATGGAATCCTTATCTTCTTACGCAAGACAGTTCCTTGGCCAGATGGAAAAGCCAGACGTAGAAAGCATAGAAGGCCTTCCACCAGCCATATCCATCGACCAGAAGTCTACCAATAAGAATCCAAGATCAACTGTAGGAACAGTAACAGAAATTTACGATTATTTCAGACTTCTCTATGCAAGAGTCGGAGTACCGCACTGTCCGAAATGTGGAAGAGAAATAAAAAAGACCAGCGTAGATGAAATGTGCGATGAAATAATGAAGCATGCACCAAAAGAGGGAAGCGCTGAAAGAGTAAAGATGGTACTTACCGCCCCTGTTGTAAGAGGCAGAAAGGGAAGACATGAAAAGATCTTTGAGGATGCGAGAAAAAGCGGCTTCGTAAGAGTAATGGTAGATGGAGAGATGAGAGATCTGTCAGAGGAAATAGTCCTTGAAAAAAATGACAAGCATAACATAGAGGTGGTCATCGACAGACTTGTATTAAAGAGCGGAATTGAAAAGAGACTGACAGATTCTTTAGATAGCGCCTTGAAAGTAGGAAATGGCCTGGTTGTAGCAGATTACGGAGAAGGAAATAGAATTACCTATTCCGAGAATTTCTCCTGTCCTGACTGTGGAATAAGCCTTGATGAGTTAGAGCCAAGAACCTTTTCCTTCAATAATCCGTTCGGAGCCTGCCCTGTATGTCATGGATTAGGCTTTAAGATGGAATTTGACCCAGAGCTCATAGTACCAGATAAAACCCTTTCCATAAATGAAGGAGCCATAGCAGTGCTCGGCTGGCAGAGTGCGCCGGATCCGACAAGCTTTACGGGCTGTACCCTTGCCGCCTTGTCAAAGGAATATAAATTCAGCCTCGATACACCGTATAAGGACTATCCGAAAAAGATCACAGACCTTTTGATGTATGGCACAGGCGGAAAGATAATAAAGGTCCATTATAAAGGACAGCGCGGAGAAGGTGTTTACGACGTACCTTTTGAAGGCATAATAGAAAATGTAAGAAGAAGATACCGTGAAACTGCCTCAGAAATATCAAAGGCAGAATATGAGAGCTTCATGCAGATAACTCCATGTGACGCCTGCCACGGTGAAAGATTAAAGCCGGAAGCCCTTGCAGTTACCATTGACGGAAGAAATATCTCTTCAATGTGCAACATGTCGATATCAGAATTATTAGAAGAAATGAAAAATGTAGTCCTTACCCCATATCAGCAGAAGGTGGCAAGGCTAATATTAAAGGAAATAAACGCAAGACTTAAGTTCTTAGTGAATGTAGGTCTGGATTACCTTACCCTTTCAAGAGGGGCAGCTTCACTATCAGGCGGAGAAGCGCAGAGAATAAGACTTGCCACCCAGATAGGCTCGGGACTTGTAGGAGTAGCCTACATTTTAGATGAGCCGTCCATCGGACTTCACCAAAGAGACAATGATAAGCTGCTTAACACCCTAAAGGAGCTCAGAGACCTTGGAAATACCCTCATCGTAGTAGAGCATGATGAGGATACCATGCGTGCAGCAGACTTCCTGGTAGATGTAGGCCCGGGAGCAGGAGACCATGGCGGAAAAATAGTTGCAAGCGGAAGCGTAGAGGATGTAATAAATAATGAGGAATCCATAACCGGAAAATATCTCTCAGGCGAGCTCAGCATAGGCGTGCCATCCTCAAGAAGAAAGCCAAAGGGAAAGCTGACCATAAAGGGAGCAAGAGAGCATAACCTAAAGAATATAGATGTGGATATACCACTTGGAGTACTTACCTGCATAACAGGAGTATCGGGTTCAGGAAAGAGTTCACTTACAACAGAAATACTCTATAAGGCACTTGCTAAAAAGCTGAACAGGGCAAGAACAATCCCGGGAGATCACGACGACATAGAGGGAGTAGAGCAGCTCGATAAGATAATCGACATAGACCAGTCACCTATCGGACGCACTCCTAGATCAAATCCGGCAACTTATACAGGAGTATTCGACCATATAAGAGACCTTTTTGCTCAGACACCGGATGCAAAGATGAAGGGCTTTAGCAAGGGACGCTTTAGCTTTAATACCAAGGGCGGAAGATGCGAGGCCTGCTCGGGTGACGGAATAATAAAGATAGAAATGAACTTCCTTCCAGACATATATGTACCATGCGAGGTATGTGATGGAAAGAGGTATAATAGAGAGACCCTTGAAGTAAAATACAAGGGAAAGAATATATATGACGTACTGAACATGACAGTAGAAGAAGCACTCAGCTTTTTCTCAAACGTACCGAACATAAAAAATAAAATACAGACACTTTATGATGTAGGCCTGTCCTATATGAAGCTAGGAGCACCATCGACACAGCTCTCAGGCGGAGAAGCTCAGAGAGTAAAGCTTGCAACCGAGCTATCAAAAAGGGCGACAGGAAAGACAATCTATGTATTAGATGAACCAACAACAGGACTTCACTTTGCAGACGTAGAAAAGCTAATAAATATTCTGCAAAGACTTGTAGACGGCGGAAACAGCGTAGTAGTAATCGAGCATAACCTTGACGTAATAAAATGCGCTGATTACATAATCGACATGGGCCCGGAGGGCGGAAAAAATGGCGGCTGCGTAATAGCAAAAGGAACCCCTGAGCAGGTGGCAAAGGTTAAGGAGTCCTACACAGGAGCATATGTTAAGAAGTATCTTAAATAGTATCTGTAAAAAAAAATATATCTTTAGACGATTTGATATGCGGCATAATTGCATTATGTGCAATATACAAATAATGTAAAAATGAGGCTGTGAACGAAAACTTGCAGAAACATATAAATTGTGTTAGAATAGAATATACGTTTGTGTGTATGTGAGTTTAAAAACAATAAAGTGTGGAGCATAGCTTCAGAATGAAGGCGCGTGTATGGGAAAGAAAAACGAGAATGAGAAGGTGCATTTGAATAAGCCCTTGAAGTCGTATATATCCTGGCCATTTTATATGGGCCTGATACTAATAGCAATGGATATCTGTATTTATGTGGCACAGCCGGATGTAATACTGATACCAGTGCTATTTACCTTGTTTTACCTATTAGTAGCAACTATATTGTTTGTTTCAAGGTTCAAGACAATAAACCACAACCTGGTGCAGTTCGCAGCAGATTATAGCCAGGTGCAGAGAAAGCTGTTAAAGGAGCTGATACTTCCTTATGCAGTTCTCGATGTGGACGGTAATATCCTTTATGGAAATAGTGCTTTTTTAGATATCATAAATGATGAAATCGGCACTAATACCCTTATCCAGCGTTACATACCAGAAATTACACCGGCCAAGCTGCCAAAGGATGAAAAGGATGTAACCATAAATATAAAATATGAAGCCTCAGATTATCGCGTATATATGCGTAGAATAACTGATGCAGATTTTCAGTCTCCGAACGATTGGGATTTTGAAAATAGAGATGGAGATTCAAATTCAATAGTTGTAATATATCTTTACGATATCACTGAAATTAATAAGTTAAAGCAGGAAAATTCAGATAAGAAAATGCTTGCAGGACTTATCAATATCGACAACTACGACGAGACCATGGAATCCGTTGATGAAGTAAGAAGACCTATCTTCGCGGGCCTTGTAGAGCGTACTGTAACTAGATACGTAAGCGAGGCAGAGGCCATCATCAAAAAGCTTGAGAAGGATAAGTATATCTTCATATTTGAGAATAAATATCTTGAAAAGCTAAAGAATGACAAGTTCAGGATCCTTGATGATGCAAGAGAAATAAATGTAGGAAATAAGCTGCCTGTTACCATAAGTATGGGAATAGGTGTATATGATGGAAGCTATACCAAGAGCTATGACATGGCAAGAGCTGCACTTGACCTTGCACTCGGAAGAGGTGGAGACCAGGTTGTAGTAAAGGAAGGCGATAAGGTAAGCTATTTCGGCGGAAAGTCAGCTTCTGTGGAAAGACAGACAAGAGTAAGAGCAAGAGTAAAGGCACATGCTCTCCTTGAATTCATGGAAGGCAAGGAAAAGGTGCTTGTAATGGGACATAAGATACCAGATGCAGATGCCTTTGGTTCTTGCATTGGTATTTATAGAATAGCAAAGACCTTAAATAAAAAGGTAAATATCGTAATAAGCAATGTTACCTCTGACGTAGCGACCATGATGAAGCTTTTCAAGGAAAGCGGCGAATATGAAGAGGATATCTTCATAGAGGGCGATAAGGCTCGTGAGCTGATGGATGAAAAGGCAATGCTCGTTGTAGTAGATGTTAATATTCCGGCTAGAACAGAATGCCCTGAGCTCATTGACATGGCAGATATCATAGTGGTACTCGATCACCACAGACAGACTGATGAGCCGATAAAGGCGACCCTCTCTTATGTAGAGCCGGTAGCATCATCAGCCTGTGAAATGATAGCAGAAATTCTGCAGTATGTAGGAAATAATCTAAAGCTAAAGACTTTAGAGGCAGATGCAATGTATGCAGGAATTCTCATTGATACAAATAACTTCCTTGTAAAGACAGGTGTAAGAACCTTTGAGGCAGCAGCTTATTTAAGAAAGTCCGGTGTAGACATAACCCGCATCAGAAAGCTTCTTAGAACTGACATAAAGAATCATATGCTGCAGGCAAAGACAATCACCTCAGCAGAAATGTTCCTTAATAATTACATGCTTGCAGTAGCACCGGGAAGCGGCGTAGACAGCCCAACGGTACTAGCAGCGCAGGTAGCAAATGAACTCCTAAATGTAAAGGATGTAAGAGCCTCCTTTGTATTTACTGACTATAATGGAAAAATATATATCAGTGCAAGATCGATAGATGACGTAAATGTACAGGTAATAATGGAAAAGCTTGGCGGCGGCGGACATATGACAGTAGCCGGAGCTCAGCTTACAGAGGTATCTGTAGAAGAAGCAAAGAACGAGGTCAAGGCGATCATAGAGGAAATGGTAAAAAATAAGGAAATATAAAGAATCGGTATGCATAAAGAATAAGCATATTTAGAATAGTATTTTAAACAGCTCTTAAAAGGATGAAAGTCTTACAAAGAGAAAAATGAGATGAGTAAAGAAAAATAAACCAATAATGATATATGATTAGAAAGGAAAAAGACATGCAGGTAATATTAATAGAAGATGTAAAGTCACTAGGTAAAAAGGGTGAAATAGTAAAGGTAAGCGATGGTTATGCAAATAACTTCATCTTAAAGAAGAATTTAGGACTTGAAGCAACACCAAAGAATTTAAATGACCTAAAGCTCCAGAAGGCAGCAGAGGCAAAGCGCGCTCAGGAGGAATATGAGGCAGCACAGGCATATGCTGAAGAATTAGCAACAAAGAAAATAGTGCTCAGCATCAAGGTAGGAAAAAATGGTCGTACCTTCGGTTCAGTATCAGGAAAAGAAATCGTAGAAGAGATGAAGAAGCAGATAAATGTCAGCATTGACAAGAAGAAGCTTGTTCTTCCAGAGCCGATAAAGACACCTGGAATATTCGATATTCCTATAAAGCTTCATCAAAAGGTAACAGGAACAATAAAGGTAGAAATCAAAGAAGTAATTGCAGATAAGTAAAAAGGTAGAAATGCCAGAGGCGATTGCGTATAAGTAAAAAGGCAAAAATGCCAGGAGCGAAGGTTATGGCTGAAGAAGATAATAGAAGCGCGATATTGGTAAAGCCTCATAGTGAAGAGGCAGAGAGCAGCGTAATAGCATCCATGATAATAGACTCAGATGCAGTAATTAAGGTAATGGACATACTTACAGAGGATGATTTCTACGATCTTAGGTATAAAAATTACTTTAAGGCAATACGAAAGCTCTTTAATGAAAGAAGTCCTATAGATCCGCTTACTGTAACAGAAGAATTAGCAAGAATGTACGGGCCTACAGATTACGGCTCACTTGATTATGTAGGAAATATGATAAGCAGAGGCACCGTTACCTCAAATGTCACCTACTATTCAAATCTTGTAAAGGAAAAATCAATATTAAGAGAGCTCATCAATACAAATGATGAAGTTTCTAAAAAGTGCTATACAAATGATGGAAGCCTTGAAGAAATATTAAGCTTTGCAGAAAAAAAGGTGTTTGATGTAGTAAGTAAGCACACTGGTGGAGAAATGGAGGATATTAATCAGATAGTATTAAAAACTCTTAAATCCATCAAAGAGGCATCAAAAAATAGCGGCGGACTTACCGGAGTTCCTACAGGCTTCATCGATCTTGATGAAATGACTTCGGGAATGCATGGCGGAGAACTCATTCTCCTTGCAGCGCGTCCAGCCATGGGAAAATCAGCCCTTGCGCTGAATATAGCCTCCTATTGTGCCATAAACAGAGGAATTACAACTGCAGTATTCAGTCTCGAAATGCCAAAGGTTCAGCTTGTAAAGCGTATAATGTCCTCCGTATCAAAGGTTTCGGCGGGAGAAATAAATACCGGAGCAATCGAGCCGGATGCATGGGGAGAGCTCATGGAAGGCGCAAGAAAAATAGCAGAATCCGGCCTTGTACTAGATGATACCTCAGGCGTGACGCTTATGGATCTTCGTTCAAAGTGCAGAAAGCTCAAGCTTGAAAAGAATTTAGGACTCATAATAATCGATTACCTCCAGCTTATGACAGGTGAAAAGAATGCAGAATCAAGACAGAATGAAATTGCAGGTATATCAAGAGGATTAAAGGTGCTTGCAAGAGAGCTTGATGTACCTATACTAGCCCTTTCACAGCTTAGCCGTGGAGTAGAAAGCAGAACTGATAAAAGACCTATGCTTTCAGATCTTCGTGAATCAGGAGCAATCGAGCAGGATGCCGACGTAGTATTATTCATCTATAGAGATGATTATTACAATAAGGAATCCAAGGAAAAAGGTATTGCAGAGGTAATCATAAGTAAGCAAAGAAGCGGTCCTACAGGTGTAGTAAAGCTTGTATGGCAGCCAGATTATACACGCTTTAGAAATATTTCACACGAGCAATAAGAAAAAGAGACCTGTATATGCAATTATGCTGTAAGCAGGTCTCTATTATTTACATTATATTTAATTGTGCAAAATTTTTAATAAGTTGAATTAATCATCGTGGTAGTAAATTAATTCATATTTTGTGAATAGTGGCAGAATTATAAAAGCTGTTATTAATATACAGGAAAAAGACCAGGAGTTTGTGTATGTAAACGTGAATGCTCCCTTTCTGTAATAATTAGTATGGTTTAGCTGCATATCTGCTTTAGGCCGTTCTGATAAGGAGTGATAGCATATAAAACCTTTGTGATGCGTAATTACAATAGAGTTAAATGTGCTTTCCTAAAAAGAAGTACTAAAAAAATTTAAACTGCCTATCATCAATGCAGACTGAAACAATCTGTGTTTTTTCCGAAAATACGTTTAATTAACATATTAACTAATACATATGGTCTTTACCAAGAAATATCAATAGCTTTTACTTCTACCGGCTTTATGGTATATTATTCTAAAACCAATACCTCCTAAAAATTATAGTAACAAGCGCTTGTTCTGACTATAATTCTAATGGTAAAATAATAAAAGACAATTAGTCAAAGTGACGAATAAAAAGCCATTTTTTGATAAAAATTGTTAAATTAGAAGAGGGGGCACTCGGAAAAAGAATAAAAAATTATATATAAATAACAATAAAATATAAAGCTCATTGTTCTGGGAAAAAAAGTAAAAGGATTTGACAAAAAGAAAAGAACCCTGTAAAAAGTAAGGGGGTTGAAAAGCAGTGATGCAAAACTTGACAATCAAGAAATATTATCATATACTATGTTTCAAAATTGAAAAAAAGCACCCGTAAAAAGTGGCTGAAAAAGGGAAAAATAAGAAAAAATAAGGGAAAAATAATGGATAAAGAGATATTGGAGGATAAATGACAATACAAAGAATAGATGATAATTCCTTCAGATGCGTACTTTCACCAAAGGATTTAGCAGAAAGAGATATCATTCTTTCAGAGCTCACATATGGCAAGGAAAAGGCAAATACGCTTTTTTCGGAAATAGTAGATAAAGCATCTGATGAATATGGTTATGATTTTGAGGGGACGCCTTTAATGGTAGAGGCCATTCCAATGCCCAATAATTGTCTTGTAGTAATTTTTTCGAAGGTAATAGATCCAGAAGAGTTAGATACAAGATACTCAAGTTTTTCAGAGGAATCTGATGATTTTGAAGAAGATGATGAAGATGACGATATGATTGACGAAGAGGATATGGATGAAAAGAATCCGCTTCCTCCTATACCAAAGAATCTGTCATCAGGCTCAACTGGTACAAATATTACAGGAATAGGTCCTGATGGATCTACAATAAATATTCAGGCCTTTGGAAATGTAGGAGATTTCTTAAATCAGATAAAGAATATAATGTCAGGCGGAGCACCTGGAATCTCAGGAATGCCGGGTATGCCGGGAATGCCAGGAATGCCAGGAATGCCGGGCGGAGCTTCATCGGGAAATAAGCCGGATGGAAAGCCGGGGGAAAGGGGCCAGGCAATGCCAGCAGGCCTTAATAAGATTCGTGCTATCAGCAGAACCAAGGTACCAGGAAATTTCATGGTGATACCAGAGAGCTTTGAAAAAGCAAAAAATGAAAAAAAGGCAGAGAGCTTTGAAAAAGCGAAAGATGAAAAAAAGGTAGAAAGATCTGAAATAGCGAAAGAAGAAAAAAAGGCAGAAAGTTCTGAAAAAGCGAAAGAAGAAAAAAAGGCAGAAAGTTCTGAAAAAGCTGCAAATAAGCAGACTGTAAAGAAGACAAGAAGCGGCGGACCGACCTTTGCACAGGCATTTATTTTCAAAAATGTAGATGAAGTTATAACCTTCTCAAAGCTTGTAGATGAAAAGCTTCCAATGGAAAGCATTCTCTATAAAAACGAAAAAAACGGCGAATATATACTTCTATTAATGACCAAGACGATGCTTGCAGAAGATTTTGGAATGGTATGTTCGATAGCAAATGAATATGCTACCATGCTTTATATGATACCATCTACCCTTGAGTACTTTAAGGAGCATTACAAGCTGGTAATAGCAAAGGATACCATAAAGAAGCTAAAGCAGGTGTAAAAACGTGAAAACTTATGAAATAAACGTGAAATCTTATGGAAGCTTGCGAAAAAGGGTGCATAAGCGACACTAAAATTACCAGACTAAGGAATAGATAAGACTCACAAAAAAACAGATATGCATTGTGCATATCTGTTTTTTGATTTGGTGTTACGTATTAATTATTAACTGCCTAAGTATTAACCACCAATTATTAACTACTAAGTATTTATTACTGAGTATTAACTACTAAGTATTCTTGTATAATGACTGTAAAATGTCAGCATCTCAGCTTTCCTTTACAGCCTCAAGAGCACCTGCGGAGTTCAATCTTATCAAGATGGTATCGCCCTCACTAAGTTCATCTGAAAGAATCAGCTTAGCAGCAAGAGTTTCAACGCTCTTTTGGAGATATCTCCTAAGAGGTCTTGCACCGTACATAGGGTCATAAGCGGCATCGATAATGTAATTTCTAGCCTCATCAGTTACCTTTACGGTAAGCTGTCTGTCATCAAGAAGCTTGTTGAGTGAAGCAATAAGAAGCTCCATGATGCCATTGATATTATCTTTAGTAAGAGGCTTGAACATTATGATTTCATCAAGACGGTTAAGGAACTCAGGTCTGAAATGAGCACGGAGCTCGCTTGTAACTCCGGCCTCGCAGTCAGGAGAGATATTACCGTTTTCATCAATTCCAGAAAGGAGTCTCTGGGAACCGATATTAGAGGTCATGATGAGGATAGTATTCTTAAAATCTACAGTTCTGCCCTGAGAATCGGTGAGACGGCCATCGTCAAGCACCTGAAGCAGGAGATTGAAGACATCAGGATGAGCCTTTTCAACCTCGTCAAAGAGAATGACGCTGTAAGGTCTACGGCGAACTGCTTCAGTAAGCTGGCCGCCCTCCTCGTAGCCAACGTAACCAGGAGCAGCACCTATAAGTCTTGAAACAGAGTACTTTTCCATGTATTCGCTCATATCAATTCTGATTATTGCATTTTCATTATCAAAAAGGGCCTCTGCAAGAGCCTTTGCAAGCTCGGTTTTACCAACACCAGTAGGTCCAAGGAACATAAAGGAACCGATAGGACGCTTAGGATCTTTGATTCCGGCCTTAGAACGGATGATTGACTCTGCAACTTTCAAAACAGCATCATCCTGACCGATTACTCTCTTATGCAGCTCATCACCAAGGTGAAGAGTCTTGCTGCGCTCGCTTTCAGTAAGCTTAGAAACAGGAACGCCGCTCCAGCGCGATACAATCCTTGCAATTTCCTCATCAGTAACATTCTCATGAACAGAAACAGAATCCTTTTCTATTGCCTTTTCCTTAGCTTCAAGAGTCTTAATGAGCTCTGGAAGTCTGCCATATTTAAGCTCAGCAGCCTTGTTAAGGTCGTAGCCGCGCTCAGCCTCTGCAATCTGATTCTTTACATCTTCAATTTCAGCTCTAATGCCATGAAGTTCTTCAAGAGACCCCTTTTCCTCCTGCCATTTAGCAGTACCGGTATTCAGCTTTTCCTTGGCATCTGCAAGCTCTTTCTGCAGAGCGTCGAGACGCTGAAGTGAAAGAGTGTCGGTTTCCTTTTTAAGAGCAGCCTCTTCAATTTCAAGCTGCATTACCTTACGTCTGACATCATCAAGCTCTGTAGGCATTGAATCAAGCTCTGTCTTAACAAGGGCACAGGCCTCATCAACAAGATCGATGGCCTTGTCTGGAAGGAATCGGTCTGAAATGTATCTGTTAGAGAGAGTAGCAGCAGCCACAAGAGCAGAATCTGAAATCTTAACTCCGTGGTAATTCTCGTATCTCTCCTTTAAGCCTCTGAGGATTGAAATGGTATCCTCTACGGTTGGTTCGGAAATCATTACAGGCTGGAAACGTCTCTCAAGAGCCTTGTCTTTTTCGATGTACTGTCTATATTCATTGAGGGTGGTAGCGCCGATGCAGTGAAGCTCGCCTCTAGCAAGCATAGGCTTGAGCATATTTCCGGCATCCATGGAACCCTCGCTATTTCCGGCACCGACAATGGTATGAAGCTCATCGATGAAAAGAATGATCTGACCATTGCTCTTTTTAACATCATTTAAAACAGCCTTAAGTCTTTCTTCGAATTCGCCGCGGTACTTAGCACCAGCGACCATGGCACCAAGGTCTAGAGAAAAGATCTTCTTATTCTTTAGAGCATCAGGTACATCGCCCTTTACAATACGCTGAGCAAGACCTTCAACAGCGGCAGTTTTACCAACACCAGGCTCTCCTATGAGAACAGGGTTGTTTTTGGTCTTACGGGAAAGAATTCTTATTACATTTCTGATTTCAGTATCTCTGCCGATGACAGGATCCATCTTTCCGGATTTAGCCCTTTCAACAAGATCTGTAGAATACTTAGAAAGAGCATCGTAGGTATCTTCTGCATTGTCGGTTGTGACTTTCTGACCGCCTCTTATCTCTGAAACCGCCTCTAAGAAACGTTTTTCGTCGATTCTACAGCTCTTCATGAGCTCTTTTACCTCGCGGTTTGCGTAGCGGATAATGCCAAGGAAGAGGTGCTCTACAGTAACATAAGCATCGCCCATGCTATTAGCAATGCTGCCTACATTTACAAGCACCTGATTAAGTTCATTTGAAATATAAGGCTGACCGCCCTCGACCTTTGGTTTTTTATTGAGAAGACCAGAAACCTGAGCAAGAAATACTTCAGGACTGATTCCCATCTTGGTTAAAAGCTTAGGGATAAGACCATCGTCATCATTAACGAGTACATAAAGGAGATGCTCTTGATCTATTGCCTGATGGTGGAAATCATAAGCACACTTTTCAGTGGCGCTTATGGCCTGTTGAGATTTCTGTGAAAATTTATCTACGTTCATATTTCCCTCCTTACGATTATAACTGTTGTATTTGTTCTATATGTACTATAACACTTATGAAAAATAAAGTCAAGGGCTTTTTACAATTTTTTAAAGGTTTACAATTTTTAGTATACTTTTGGTGGCGTTTATGTTAAAATATAACATAGGGAAAGTGTGCCCGTAAACAAAAATGGGGATTTAAAGGTTAGAATATTATAATTAGATAGGTCGAAAAAACTGTATTGGAGCGTACTATGAAGGATAGGATAAATAGGAAAAGGAAAAGTCATTTACTAAATGCGGAAGTATTACTTATGATAATAGGAATCTTAATGGTCGTACTTATGATAATATGTTATATTCTCATGAAAACAGACCTGAATGAGATAAGTCAGAATGGGCAGCTCACTATAGCCGACATACAGAAGGAAAATTTAAAGTTTGTGTATAATGTAATAACCATATTTATGTTTGGCATGGCCGGAATAATAAGCCTTCTTACCTATATAAACAGCATTAAAAAGCAGGCTGAGAGGGATAGAGAGCTTGCGGAGAATAGGCTTGAGGCAGCTCTTGAGACAGATGAATATGCTACCTGGGAATACGACACCATAGAGGACAAGCTCTTAAGAGTAGGCTATGAGGGCGGACTAATAGATTCAGATGAAAAAGAAATAGATAATCCGCTTGAATATATCACTAAAAATGAGATTCTTGAACCAGAGGACAGAGAAAAGCTCATAGTATTCATAAAGAGCTTTTTTGAAAAAGAAAAGAAATCTGAGGTCATATTAAAGAGCAAGAATAAGAAAAAAGACATATCCTGGATCAAGCTATATGGAAGAAAGGTATTTGATGATAATGGAAATGTCCTCTCAGTAATAGGAAAGAGCATAGATGTAACCGAGGAGAAAACAAAAGAAATAGAAGAAGGCGGAAAGCTGGAGAGAGATACCAGGACAGGTCTTTTAAATGCAGAATCCTTCAAGAAAATGATCGAGGAAAAAATTAAAAGTGAGACCGAAGCAGCAATACATGTCATGTTCTATCTTGACATAGATGAGTTTAATGAAATAAGGGACAAATTCGGAAAAATCTACACCGATGCCATGATGATACATATAGCAAATCAGCTGCGTTCCATATTTACACCTAGCGATTATATTGCAAGACTGGGAAAGGACTCCTTTGGAATCTTTGTAACCAACATGAAGACCGTTGCTGATGCAGAAAAGAAGGCAGAAAATGTAATGGATATATTCCAAAAGGGCTTTGGCTTCAAGCTGAATTATTTTAATGTTTCAGCAAGCCTTGGAATGGCAGTATATCCAGAGGATGCCAACTTCTATGATAAGCTGTTTGAAAAATCGGCAATCGCCCTTTATGTAGCAAAAGACCATGGAAAGGCCCAGTTTACCAAGTATTCAGAGAGCATGGACAAGTTCTCTTCAGCGGCACGTAAATACTCAGAATATAAGCCGGTAAATAATATAGAGGAAAGAAATTCAATAGTAAATGCAGAAATAATAAGTGATACCATAGATATCCTCTTTGATTCGAACTATTCAGGTTATGCAATAGACACTCTTTTATCGGTAGTAGGAACACTTCTTGAAATAAATCATCTCATAATTTTTGAGGCCTCAGACGATAAAAAGTGGATTGATGCGACTCATGAGTGGGCACAAAAGAACGAATTTCTTTTAGAAGATAAAATTAGTCATATGCCCTATGAAAAGCATGAAAAGGGAATGCATTTCTTAAAGAACCTAAATCATAGATTCGTATCAGAAAATGATGGGGATGTTTATGTACCAGAAAACTTTGTAAATGAAAATACCCCTAAGTTAAGGAGAATAATTCAGTGCGGAATATATGACAAGGATGAATTTGTAGGCTATTTATCAGCACTTTCCTATGAAAAGGGAAAGGCCTGGAGTAAGACGGTAATAGACACACTTGCCATGGTAACCAAGATCGTAGGTGAGAGCATAATAAGAGACCGTACTCTTAGAAAGAGCATACTTACCTCACAAAGAGATCAGCTTACCAACACCTATAACTTCAACGCCTTCCTCAATGAAACCAACAGGGTGCATATTGAAAACCGTGAAAAGAAATATGCAATCATGTACATCGATGTAAATCAGTTCAAGCTCATAAACGAGACCTATGGCTATTCAGCCGGTGACTTCATTCTCATAGAAATGGGCAGAATAATAAATAGAGAATGCGGTGAAAGTGCCATTGTCAGCAGAGTTACAGGAGATAAGTTCCTAGCCTGCGTAGAATATCAGGACGAACAGAACATCAATGAAATTGCGGATAGAATAAGTGAAGCTGGAAAGAAGATAGAAGATGACACCGGAGCGGTTTATAAGCTTGCGATAGTAATCGGAACCTACGTAATGCAGAACGGTGACAGTGCCATCATGGCAGTAGATAAGGCGAACATAGCAAGAAAGAATGCACAGAGAAAGCATATCCTCTACTCACTATATCGGGATGAAATGCATAATGAAATAGCAGAGGAGAAGGAAATTGAAGACGTAATGGAGGAAGCTCTTGTAGCAAGAGAATTCAAGGTATACTATCAGCCAAAATACAACCTTACAACAGGAAGAGTATATGGCTGTGAAGCGCTCTCACGCTGGGACAGAAAGGGAAAGGGAATAGTAAATCCGAGCGCTTATATTCCTATATTTGAGAAAAACGGCTTCATAAAGAAGCTGGATTATTATGTATTTGAAGAGGCCTGTGCCCTTGTAAGAAATCTGATGGATGATAAAAAGGAAGTATATCCGATATCCGTTAATTTCTCAAGAATCCACTTCAATAATGATCAGCTTCCAGAATTTTTATTAGAAACAGTAAAGAAATATAGGGTAAAGCCAGAGAGCTTTGAAATAGAGATAACTGAAACCGCCCTAAGACAGGTAGATGAACACTTTAGGAGTGTACTATCAAAGATAAAGGAATATGGCTTTAGCATATCAGTAGATGACTTCGGTTCAGGCTTATCAGCCCTGAACATGCTCTCAGATTTTAAGTTTGACGTACTGAAGATAGATAAGGATTTCTTCCATAATCAGTCAACAACGGAAAGAGAGAAGATAGTAATTTCAAGTATAGCAGAAATGGCAGAAAAGCTTGGAATGGAATTAATCTGCGAAGGCGTAGAAACAGAAACTCAGGCTGATTTCTTAGAAAGTGTGGGATGCCATCATGCGCAGGGATTTTTGTTTAGCAGACCTCTTCCGGTAGGAGAATTCCTAAGGCTTGTCTATAACGTAGACTTTAAAAAGCCGCAGTAGTAGTATTGGCAAAAGGTAAAAATTGCAGTAAAATGTAAATAAGGCCATGAGAGGAAGTTGCAAAGGGAAAAGGGAAAAGTAAAAAAAGGAAAAGCAAGAGAAATATATAGTAAGGAGCAATAAATTATGGATGGCAGATGGACAATACAAATGCCGGAGAATGTAAAGCAAATAATAAAGACTTTAAATGCAGCGGGCTATCAGGGCTATGCAGTCGGAGGGTGTGTAAGAGACAGCCTCATGGGAAGAATTCCTCACGACTGGGATGTAACCACAAATGCCCTTCCACTTCAGATAAAAGCACTGTTTTCACACACGGTGGACACTGGAATAAAGCATGGAACAGTAACAGTACTATTTAAAAATGAAAGCGGAGGCTATGACGGCTATGAGGTGACGACATATAGGGTAGATGGCACCTATGAAGACCATAGACATCCAGATTCAGTGAATTTTACGACCAATCTAAAAGAGGATCTAAAACGCAGAGATTTTACGATAAACGCCATGGCCTATAATGATGAGGACGGCATAATCGATATATTCTCAGGCAAGGAAGACCTCGAAAAAGGAATCATAAGAGCAGTAGGAAATCCAGATGAGCGCTTCAGCGAGGATGCGCTTAGAATAATGAGAGCAGTAAGGTTCTCAGCTCAGCTGGGCTTTAACGTAGAAGAAGAAACTCTAAAGGAAATGGAGCATCACTCAAAAGAGCTGGAGAATGTATCAGCAGAAAGAATATATTCAGAGCTCACGAAGCTCTTAGCCTCAGAGCATCCGGAAAAAATACTGACCGCTTATGAAACTAAAATGACAAGCATATTTTTGCCGGAATTTGACCGCATGATGGAAACAGAGCAAAATAACCCTCATCATATCTATAATGTCGGACTTCACACGGTAGAAGCCTTAAGGGCAGCAAATGTATTAGTAAAAGAAGACGGCTTAAATGAAGAAGAAGCTTTGTTATTAAAAATAGCAGTTCTGCTTCATGATGTAGCAAAGCCGGAGACAAAGACCACCGATGAAAATGGAATAGATCATTTTTATGGACATCCTGCAGAAGGTGAAAAAATGGTGATAAGAATCCTAAAAAGGCTGAAGTCGGATAATCATACTATAGATGTAGTATCAAGATTGGTAAAATATCACGACAGGAGACCGGGAAGCAGGGGGAGCGTGCCAAAGAAACAGGTAAGAAAAATGGTCGCAAAGGTCGGAAGAGACATAATAAAGCTTGTTTTTGAAGTGCAAAAGGCAGACCTTGCGGCTCAAAATCCGGTATTCATGCCGGGCAAATATCAGCATCTTTTTGAAATAATGCATGTATATGGTCAGATAGAGGAAGCTGAGGATGCTCTTAGCATAAAGGAACTGAAGGTAAATGGAAAGGACATAATGTCACTGGGAGTTCAGGGAAAGAAGGTAGGAGAAATCCTGAATGCTCTTCTTGAGAGGGTACTAGATGATCCTTTAGTAAATGAGCATGAAAGCCTGATGGAAATTGCTAAAACTTTAGTATAAGAAGCAAAAAGATAATGTTAGTTCAAAAGACAAAATATTCTGAAGAATTATAATATTCTGAAAGATAAGAACAGTCTGAAAGATAAGAACAGTCTGAAAGATAAGAACAGTCTGAAAGATAAGAACAGTCTGAAAGATAAGAACAGTCTGGAAGATAAGAACAGTCTGAAAGATAAGAACAGTTTGAAAGATGAAAATAGCCCGTGGCAGTAAAAAAAGTGCCGCGGGCTATAAATATGTCCGGAAAAAAAATAACCCCTGGCGGCTTTGCAGCCACCAGGGGTAAATACCAAGGTGCCGGATCTTACATTTTGAGTCCTAGCTAAAGCTAGGTGGGTTACCGCATATAAATTTTTGCCTTCCGCTGATAACTAGCGCAGCTTACGAACTACTTCGGCCTGACAGCCACTTAAGAATATAGGTGTCCCATTGGTCATTTGTAGGTTCAAAATCGTAAGATTTATCGAACATCTCAGAATGTAATTATATTATAGTATAAGAATCAAGAAAAATCAACAACTTTTTTAATTTATACTTCTTTTATTTGTTTTATTCGTTAAGCTTATCAAGCTCTGCTAGAGTGATAGCTGGAATAACAAAGGTGAATTCCGCACCCTTACCTTGCGTACTTCTGACAATGATGCCGCCGTCATGCTTGAAAACAATCTGTCTTGCAATAGCAAGGCCAAGTCCAGAGCCCTTTGCATTCTGGCGGAGCTTGGATTTGTAAAATTTATCAAAAATAACAGGAAGCTCATCTCTAGCAATACCTACGCCGTTATCCTTAATGGAAATAGAAATGTAAGGATAGGTAGGATTTTCAGCATCCCAAGGCATAATGGCCTTTTTAACGTTCTTAAGGAGCACCGTACCAAAGGAAATGGCTCCGTTTGAAAAATGGGTTGAATAAGCAGTCTGTATATCAGGTCTTGACACCTGCGTAAGCTCTGTCTGAGTAGAAGGAGTAACACTGACGCTGACCGTAGAGTCCTCAGGAGAGAACTTGATTGCGTTATCAAAAATAATCATGAACATCTGGCGCAGTCTGTCGTAATCACCCATGACCATTCCGAGATCAGTCTTATTTGTAAAATCGATTTTAATATTTTTGTTATTGCCAATAGCATTACCAGCCTTAAGAGCTTCATCAAAAATTGAGCTGACAGAAACCGGTTCTTTTTCAATAGAAAACTCAGGGTTCTGCATCTTAGACAGAATGAGAAGGTCTCCAACAAGACGTTCCATATGCTTACATTCCATAAGCATCTTATCATAGTACTGAGTGACCTTTTCAGGATCGGTAATTACACCGTCTACAAGAGACTCAGTGTAAGCACGCATTACAGTAATAGGAGTTCTGAGCTCATGAGAAACATTAGCAAAGAAATCAATTCTTGTCTGATCGAGCTGCTTTCTGATTCTTTCATTTTCAGTGAGCTTATCAGAAAGAAAGTCGAGCGTTCTAGCAAGGTCGCCTAGCTCATCGCCTCTTGTAAGATTGTTCTTTATGCCATATCTTCCATCAGATAAAAGCATGGCATTTCGTCTCATGGTAGAAATAGGAGCAACCAATCTCTTAGTGAACCATAGAGCAATGATAAAGGCAACAATCAAAGAAAAAATGATAATGACCGTTATGACCTTGCGGTTAGTGATAAGAATATTATCCTGAACGGCCATAGGAGCACTGATTAATAGACAGCCTGAAACATCGCCATATATATTTTTTATAGGAACGCCTATAGACATCATGGTAGCACCGTGAATGTCTATGTAAGAATCCAGAGTGGTGCTTCTTCCTCTAAAGGCAGTAAGAATCAGCGAAACATAGCTGTCCGAGCTGTCCAGGTTTGAAAAAGAAATATTGGTAAGTCTGCTATCGATAGGCTGCTCAGAATGAGGATTAGCAATTATCCATACATCGAGATTGCCGGCCTTACTTAGTGTATCAATATATGAGAAAACAGCTTCTACATCAGAGGTAGTGACTGTTGAATCAGAAAGGTAAGGATAAAGGTCGTCGGAAATACCGGATGCCTGATCTTGAATAAGTGCTTTATAGTGATTTTTTATAGAAACCACAAGTGATTGTGTAAGCGCAAATCCCAGCATAAGAGTGAAAATGAGAAGGATACCGCCGTATATAGTAAATATTTCTATAAAAAGTCTACGCTTGAATTTCTTGCGTATTTTTATCATTTATCATTTACCTCGAATTTGTATCCAATTCCCCACTGTGTCTTGATTGACCAGCCAGGATGTGAAATAACGTCGATTTTCTGACGAAGACGCTTGATGTGAGAATCAACAGTACGTGAATCGCCGTAATAATCATAGCCCCAGAGGATATCAAGCAGATTTTCTCTTGTAAATACCTTGTTAGGATTCTTAGCAAGGGTCCACATGGTCTCGATTTCCTTCTTGGTAAGAGTAATAGGTTCTCCGCCTATAGAAAGTGTATATTCGTCCAGATTAATTGTAAGATTATCGATGGAAATGACCTTTCCGGAATTGGCGCTTACCTGCTCCTTAGAAGCGCTGATACGGCGCTTTACGGCGCGTACTCTTGCCATTACCTCACTTGGACTGAAAGGCTTAACAATATAATCATCTGCACCGATGTCAAGCCCCATGACCTTTTCAAATTCCTCGCCCCTTGCAGTAATAAGGATAACCGGTACGCTGCTGTTACGTCTGATTGTGCGGCATACCTCATATCCATCTATCTTAGGCATCATAACATCAAGCAGTACAACCTCGGGTGAGGAAGAATTGAAAAGTCTGATCGCTTCCTCTCCGTCTTTGGCTATTACAGGAGTATAGCCCTCCTTAGCGGCATAAGCAGCTAAAACGTCAGTGATATCAGAATTATCGTCTGCGATTAAAATATTTGCCATAATAAACTCCAATCTAAAATATATATATTTGCAATTAAATGCATTGCCCTTTGAAATAAAACAGCCATGTATTTTATGCACCGTAAACAAAAAATACCTGTTTTATACCAAAAAACAGTGAATGAAAACAATATCCCACTAAATATACTATACACTGAAAACTCAATATTTTCAAGGCTTAAAATTGTTCTTTTTTTAACATTTATCTGACATAATACTGACAAAAATAAGTAATATAATCTAGCTGGATGTGACAAAGGAAAGGGAACATAAGGAAGTATGAAAACCTGGGGGGCGTCGCCAAGGCACAGGCAGTATTTCCGGAAAACCCGTTTATATTTTCAAGGAGGGCAGAGTGATGAGCGAAGTCAAAAATGAACGTTTCTGTCGCATGCAGCTTTGGGCAGCAATTGTTCTTATGTTATCATTATTTCTGCCGGTTGGTGTGTTATCATTACCAGCACAAACTGTAATGGCAGCAGATAATAAAGTAGAAGAATGGACCGAGAGTGAAGAAGATGAAAATGTTAATGTAAAAATTAATGTTACATCAAAATCCATCGCAATCGGAGCTTCATATGGATTAATTATTTATAATGTTTCCGAAGACCAGAGTGTTGTTTTTACATCATCAGATACAAGCGTTGCAACTGTAGACGAAACAGGCATTGTCACAGGTGTAGCAAATGGACAAACAACAATCACGGCAGCAGTTTATACTGGAGAAGAGCTTACAAAGAAGCTTAGATGTTCGGTAAAAGTAGCGCCAGCAGCTCTGAATGTCAGATTTATTACCCCGGAGGTAGTAATCATACAGGGCAGAAGAATGGCACTCAAATCAATTTTTGTACCATACAACTGTGTTAAGGATGTAACTTATTACTCCTCAAACAGCAAGACAGTACATATCAGTACATCAGGCAGAATTGCAGCAAAGAAAGTCGGCGTTGCATATGTATACATAATACTTCCAAACGGAAAGTACGATGTATGCAAGGTAACCGTAGTTTCTCAGGAGGACTACGATACCATGATTGAAAATGCCGAAAAGGCATCAGAAGGCCAGGAAGAGAATTAAAAAGCTCTCGGAATGCTGATTCACTAACTGAGTTGATTTACGAAGTAACGTAATGATTAAAGGCACTATGGATTAAACCGTAGTGCTTTTTTTATGTGTTTTTTTACCTGGTATTTTGTTCTGTTGGTAACTGAATTTTGAATAGATGTTTTGGTGGGAACTGAATTTGAATAGATATTTTAGTAGGGAACTGTATGGGTAAAAACAATGCATTACAATATACAATATCTGGAAAAAGTATTTTTTTATAGGGAAATCCGGCAAGGAATATATTTATATAAAAAGCATAAAAAAACAGTAGCTTTTTTTGTACTTTTAGTGTATAATATATGTATATGTTAAAACTTGTGTAATACCTTAGGTCTTGATAGTGTTATCAGTATATCTGGACTACACCGAAAGGCATTGAATGTACGTTAGTTGTAAAAAAATTAAGGACGGAGGGAAGAAGAAATGATAGAGTATTGTATTGCAAATTACCTCATTGAAGAGGGAAGAATTACAAACGAGCAGTTCGGAGAGCTTCTCAACAAGCAGGATGCAGCGAGAGTAAAGCTTGGTCTGATTGCGGTATCAGAGGGACTTATCACTAAGGCACAGGCAGATGAAATCAATAGACTTCAGATGACCAGAGATGCCAGATTTGGTGACATAGCAGTAGATCTTGGTTATCTTAGAGAGGATCAGATAACCATGCTTCTTAGAATGCAGGGGAGCAGCTATCATGCATTCCTTCAGGTCCTTACTGATGAAGGAATAATAAAACTCGAAGAAGCAGATGAAATAATGAAGAAGGTAAGACTTAAGGAAGGACTTTCAACGGCAGATATAGATGCAATCAAGGAAGGTGTAGTAGAAAGAATACTTCCAATCTATATGCAGGATATACCTCAGCCAATGATAGACCTTGCAGGAGTTCTTCTTCGTACCATCGTAAGAATTGCAGACAGACATGCCTTTATAGAGAAGGCTGAAATATACAGCTCTTACGAATTAAAGTATGCAGAGGTTCAGGAATTTGGAGGAGAAACCGGAAAATTTGTTACAGCTTATGAAGATGTGCATGGCGGACTCGTACTTCTTGCAAGTGCTTTCGCAAAGGAAGCTTTTAAACACGTAGATGAGGATTCTCTTGATGCGGTAGGAGAATTTGAAAATATAGTAAATGGCTTATATTGCAGCAAACTTAGTAAGAGCGACATAAACTTCGACCTTGAGCCACAGCACACTGTAGAGAGCGGAACAGTGACAGGAGTTGTATGTGTGCTTCCTGTACGTATAAGAAACAAGAAGTTCAATTTTATAGTATGTGATAAAATTTGATAAGATTATTATACTAAGACGTAGTACTAGGCCTTGATAAGATCATTATACTAAGCCGTAGTACCAGGCGCAGAACGTAAATTATAGACAATAAAGGTCATAACGTAAATTATAGAAAATAAAGGTCATAACGTAAAGCATAGAACACTTAGGATATAACAAACATAAAGAATGTATTTGGAGGAATGATATGAGGAGCGTACTAATTGTAGATGATTCAAGAACATCAAGAAAGATACTTCGCACCATTCTTGAGCAGCATGGCTACAACATTGTGGGTGAGGCTGGAGACGGCGAAGAGGGCTTTCTTATGTATAAAAAGCTTAATCCAGACTACGTGACAATGGATATCACCATGCCAAAGCTTTCAGGACTTGAATGTCTTTCACTTATCCGTAAGGAAAATCCATCAGCTGTCGTTGTAATGGTTACAGCAGCAGGACAGAAGGAAAAAATGATAGCAGCCATAAAAGAAGGCGCAGCAGAATTCATAACCAAGCCTTACGAAGAGAAAGATATTATAAACGTATTTGAAAGACTTGAAGGCTAATTATTAAAAAATTAATTTGGTGTTGACAAAATTGCTTGAATAAATAATAATGAAGTAGCATATGTTTATCGGTATGCTAAATTAATTTTTAAAGGAGCAGATGAGATGGATTACAAGAAGGCTGGCGTTGATATCGAGGCAGGTTATAAGTCAGTAGAGCTCATGAAGAAGTATGTTGAAGGAACCAGGAGACCGGAAGTATTAGGCGGTATTGGTGGATTTGCAGGCGCATTTGATCTCTCAAAGATCAAGGAAATGGACGATCCGGTTCTTCTTTCAGGAACAGACGGATGCGGAACAAAGGTAAAGCTTGCTTTCTTAATGGATAAGCATGACACTATTGGTATCGATGCTGTAGCTATGTGCGTAAATGACATTGCATGTTCAGGTGGAGAGCCATTATTCTTCCTTGACTACATTGCATGTGGCAAGAACTACCCGGAAAAGATCGCAACAATCGTAAAGGGCGTAGCAGAAGGCTGCAAGCAGTCAGGAGCAGCACTTGTAGGCGGCGAGACAGCAGAGCATCCAGGACTTATGGAAGAGGATGAATATGATCTTGCTGGATTTGCAGTAGGCGTAGTAGATCGTAAGGATCTTATCACAGGAGAAAATATAAAGGCAGGAGATACTCTTATCGGAATTTCATCAAGTGGAGTTCATAGCAATGGCTTCTCATTAGTAAGAAGCGTATTCGAGATGACAAAAGAGTCTCTTGACACCTACTATGACGAACTTGGAAAGACTCTTGGAGAGGCACTTATCGCTCCAACTATCATATATGTAAAGGCATTAAAGAGCATAAAGGATGCCGGAGTTAAGGTAAAGGGCTGCAGCCATATTACTGGCGGCGGTTTCTATGAGAATATACCACGTATGCTTCCAGGTGGCGTACGCGCAGAAGTAAAGAAGGATAGCTATCCTATTCCTCCTATTTTCCCACTTCTTCAGAAGACAGGAAATATCGAGGAGCATATGATGTACAATACCTTCAACATGGGTCTTGGAATGGTAATAGCAGTAGATCCAGCAGATGCAGATGCAGCAATCAAGGCAATTGAGGCAGCAGGCGAGAAGGCATTCATCGTAGGTGAAATTAAGGACGGAGAAAAGGGCGTAGATGTCATAGGCTAATATAGAATTAGCAGGGCATGCCCCAAATAGTAAAAAAGCTGGTAAAGCCCGTTAAATAAATAGCGGGCTTTATTTTGAGTTTAAGAAAAGGTCGAGGAGGGACTAAAAATGCGTTTATTAGCATTAGTATCTGGAGGCGGAACAAATCTTCAGGCAATAATAGACAGGGTAGCAGATGGAACCATTACAAATACAGAAATAGTAGGAGTAATCAGCAATAAGCCAGATGCCTTTGCACTAGAGAGAGCAAAAAAGGCAGGCATTTCTACATCTGTAGTATCAAGAAAAGATCATCCCGATAAGGAAGAATTCAATAAGGCCTTAAAGGAAGCAATAGATTCCTATAAGCCGGATCTTATCGTGCTTGCAGGTTTCCTTGTAGTAATACCAGAGGAAATAGTAAAGGCATATGCCCTCAAGATAATAAACATACATCCATCACTCATACCATCCTTTTGCGGAGATGGCTTCTATGGCTTAAAGGTGCATGAAGCGTGTCTGTCAAGAGGCTGCAAGGTGACAGGAGCAACAGTACACTTCGTAGATGAAGGAACCGACAGCGGTCCTATCATCCTTCAGAAGGCGGTATATATCGAAGATGGCGATACAGCAGAGGTGCTTCAGAGAAGAGTAATGGAGCAGGCAGAGTGGAAGATCATGCCAAAGGCCATCGACCTTATAGCAAATGGGAAGGTCAGCGTAGAAGGCAGAAGGACTCTTATCTCAGAAAAGGTAGAACTGTAATACCTAGGGCCGGGCTTCTAAGTCGGATGATCGCAATCACGCAATATAAGCAGATGATAAACTGCTAAGTCGGATGATCGCGATCACGCAATATAAGCAGGTGATAAACTGCTAAGTCGGATGATTGCGATCACGCAATATAAACATGTGATAAAATGCTAAGTCGGATGATCGCAAGTGCTCGGCATAAGCAGACAATGGGCTTCTTGTGCAGATAAAAGGTGCGGCAAAAAATGGAATTAAAACTGCGCAAATTCGGCTAAAAAAGTGTCGCAAAATATCAAAAAGTATAGTATAATGAAAGCTATGCAGTTTATAAGTAAAATGCATAGGCAAAAAAGAAATAAAATGCGAAAGGAACTTAAAGATGAACATACTAATAATCGGATCGGGTGGACGTGAGCATGCAATAGCATGGAAGGTAGCACAGAGCAAGAAGGCAGACAAGATCTACTGCGCACCAGGAAATGCAGGAATAAGTGAAGTGGCAGAATGTGTGCCTATCACAGCAATGGAATTTGACAAGCTTGCAGATTTCGCAGAAAGCCATGACATAGGCCTTACAATCGTAGGAATGGATGATCCATTAGTAGGCGGTGTTGTAGATGTATTCGAAAAGAGAGGCCTTAGAGTATTCGGACCTAGAAAGAATGCAGCCATCATCGAAGGTTCAAAGGCATTCTCAAAGGAGCTCATGAAGAAGTATGACATTCCAACAGCAGCCTTCGAGACCTTTACAGATGCAGACAAGGCAATCGAGTATCTTAAGGGAGCAAAGTATCCTATCGTATTAAAGGCAGACGGACTTGCACTCGGAAAGGGCGTACTTATCGTACAGAACTTTGATGAAGCAAAAGATGGCATCAAGGAGCTCATGATAGATAAGAAGTTCGGAGCAGCAGGAAATGAAATCGTAATCGAAGAATTCCTCACAGGAAGAGAAGTATCAGTACTTTGCTTCTGTGACGGAACAAATATAAAGCCAATGGCAAGTGCTCAGGATCATAAGAGAGCAAAGGATGGAGATCAGGGCCTTAATACAGGCGGAATGGGAAATTTCTCCCCAAGTCCATTCTATACAGATGAAATTGCATCCTTCTGCATGGAAAATGTATATAAGAAGACCATGGCAGCAATGAAGCAGGAAGGACGTGACTTTGTCGGCGTTCTCTTTGTAGGACTTATCCTTACACCAGAAGGACCAAAGGTACTTGAATATAACTGCCGTTTCGGTGATCCGGAAACACAGGTAGTACTTCCAAGAATGGAAAATGACATCGTAGAAGTATTTGAAGCATGTATCGATGGAAAGCTCGACCAGGTAGACCTTAAGTTCAAGAGAGAGGCCTGCGTATGTGTAGTACTTGCATCAGACGGATATCCAGTAAAGTATGAAAAGGGCTTTGAAATTACAGGTCTTGAGAATTTCAAGGGAAAGGAAGGCTATTACTGTTTCCATGCAGGTACAAAGTTCTCAGAGGATGGAAAGGTGCTTACAAACGGCGGAAGAGTACTTGGAATTTCAGCACTTGGAGAAACACTTCGCGAGGCAAGAGAAAATGCATATAAGGCAGTAGAATGGGTAAACTTTGACAATAAGTACATGCGCCATGACATTGCAAATGCAGTAATTAATTACTAATTATCGATGAATTAATGAATTATCAGTAATCTACTGATGCATGTTCTGATTTTAAGGGGAAATATAAATGGATTTATGCAATTCAGATGCAACAATACAGATTTTAAATAAATATAACATAGCCCTGAATAAGCGCTTTGGGCAGAACTTTCTGACAGATCCGAGAGTGCGCGAAAAAATCTGTGATGCTGCGGAAATAACAAAGGAGGATACTGTACTTGAAATAGGACCGGGAATCGGCACCATGACGCAGTACCTTTGTGAAAGGGCAGGACATGTAATAGCCGTAGAAATAGACAGAGGCCTTGTACCTATCCTGAAAAATGACACCTTGAGTGAATTTGATAATGTCGAAATAATAAATGACGACATCATGAAGGTGGACATAAATAAGCTAGTAGAAGAGAAGAACGGCGGAAAGCCAATAAAGGTAGTAGCAAATCTGCCTTATTATATAACAACTCCTATCATAATGAGCCTATTAGAAAAACATGTACCGCTATACTCCATAACAGTAATGATACAAAAGGAAGTAGCGGAAAGAATGAGCGCAGGCCCATCTACAAAGGATTATGGAGCACTCAGCCTTGCGGTACAGTATTACACAAAGCCGTATCTTGCGGCAAATGTACCAGCAAACTGCTTTATACCAAGACCAAAGGTGGGAAGTGCAGTAATAAGCTTAAAGCTGCATGAAGAGCTGCCTATAAAGGCTAGGGATGAAGCACATATGTTTAAGCTTATAAGGGCAGGCTTTAATGAAAGAAGAAAGACTCTTTCAAATGCCATAGCAGACTTCAAGGATCTGTCCTATACAAGGGCAGACATAGAAAATGCCCTCATGGCGATTGGCATGAATCCTAAGGTAAGAGGAGAGGCCTTAGGCCTTGAAGAATTTGCAAAGCTCTCAGATTATCTTACAGAGAATAATCATGAAAGCAGCATAAAAGCGGTAATATTCGACCTTGACGGGACACTTCTGAACACGCTAGATGACTTACTAGATAGTGCAAACATAGTCCTGAAGGAATTCGGATATCCGGAAATAGAAGCTGAGGAAGCTGCAGCCGCCCTCGGAAATGGCTTCGAGTATTATTATTCGCATATACTTCCAGACGGAAAGGAAAATCCGGACTGGGAAAAATCCTTTGAAAGACTAAAGGAAGTATATGGAGAGAGATGTGAAATAAAAACCAGACCATATGATGGAATTTTAGAAGTAATCGATGAGATAAAAAAGCTCGGATTAAAGCAGGCAATTGTATCGAATAAGCCAGATGACAGAGTAAAAGACCTGGCAAAGAAGTATTTTGCAGATACAATGGAGGCAGCTTTCGGAGAAATGAAGGGAATAAAGAGAAAGCCGGCGCCAGATGTAGCAAATGCAGTAATAAAGGAATTAAAACTAGAGCCTAATGAATGCATATATGTAGGAGACTCTGAAGTAGACATAGCAACGGCAAAGAATGCAGGAATTCGCTGCATCTCAGTAGCCTGGGGCTTTAGGACAAAAAAGCAGCTTAAAAAATCAGGAGCTAGTGACATAATAGAAAAACCGGAAGAATTACTAAAATACCTTAAGTAAATGGGGAAAGAAAACCAAAGCCCAAAGGAGTAGGAAGAGAGCAGCCTACGAAAAAAGCGGAGGAATATGCTTATGGACGGAAATGATTTTTATAGTAACAACGGAGCAAATAATAGTTACTCAGACAATCCAGGAGTAAATGAAAATGCATATAGTCACGTAAGAGGAAATGGTTATGGCGACTATGCAGGCACAGGAAATAGAAATTATGATGATTACGGAGGAGCAGAAAATGCCTTCTCGACCCAAAGTAACTTAAGCCAGGGCGTAGGCATGGGAGCCTTCGGAAGCGGCATGGGCGGAGGAACAAACCATTATGGAGCAGGTGCCTTCGGAAAGCAGGTTAATGGAGTAGCATCAGAGAGCTTTGACAACTCTGAATTTGAAAGCGTAGAGCAGGCAAAAAAGAGCCGTAGACATGCGACAGATACTTATGGAACCGCACCACAGGAGTCTGCATATAAAAGAAATGTTACCTATACCAGAAATCAGTATGGAAATGTAGTAGCAAGCGATGAAGTGGATAATTATGCAGACTTAGATGGAAGGACCTATGAAAGCATTGGACAGGACTTTTCAGATTCAGAAGAAACAGATCCATGGCAGGTAAACGGCGGACCATCAGGCCCTATAGATGCAACTGAGATGGAAAAGTCAAATAAGACTCGTCCGGATATTAATGTAGATGCCAGACGCAAAAGCAATAGCAGCGGCATAATATTTACCATAATAGGAATTACAATAGCCCTATTAGCAGTAGCTGCAGTACTGTCCTTTGTGCTGAAGTAAAAAATAAGTTTACAACAAATTAAAAGTGTGATAGAATGAAATTTAGTTTGTTAAAAGGCGAATGAAGAAAAGCCTTGAAATTGGAGGATAAAAATGGACACAGTTAAGTTTGAAGACGTTAAGGAGACAGGCCTTGAAGTACTTCCACCATCAACATCAGATGGAGAGGAAATAACCTTCCATGGCTCAATATATAGAATCAGAAAGATGAGCGATTTTGCATTTGTACTCATCCGTACAGCAAGAGAAATTGTACAGACAGTTTATGATAAGCCAGTAGCAGATGAGCATGGTCTCAATATCGATGATTATGCAGAAGGTGATATCGTAATCGTAAAGGGTGTTACAAAGCATGAAGAGCGTTCAAAGAGAGGCTATGATATCGTTCTTTACGGAATGGAGAAGCTTGGCGGCATTACAGGCGAGGCACCGCTTGTAATCAATAAGAAGCAGGTAGATACATCTCTTTCACAGCTCCTTGATGTACGTTCATACTCACTTCGTAACCAGTACGAGCGTTCAATTTTCCTTATTCAGGAAGCAATTGCAAAGGCTTTCCGTGAGCATCTTCAGGCAGAAGGCTTTGTAGAAATCCATACACCAAAGATCGTATCAGGAAATGCAGAAGGCGGAGCAGAAGTATTCGACCTTAAGTATTTCGATAAGGATGCCTTCCTTTCACAGAGCCCGCAGTTCTACAAGCAGGCAATGGTAGGTGTATTTGAAAGAGTATACGAGGTAGGCCCTGTATTCAGAGCAGAAAAGCATGATACAAGCCGTCACCTTAATGAATATACAGGTCTCGATTTCGAGATGGGCTTCATCAAGTCATATAAGGACATCATCAATATTGAAATGGGCTTCTTTAGACATATCAATGAGGTTCTTGAAAGAGATTATCCGGATGCCATCAAGGAACTTAACTTAAAGCTCCCTAATGTAGATGAATTTGCAGTAATCACCTTCACAGAGGCTAAGGAGCTTCTTAAGGAAAAGTGCAAGTATAATGTAAAGGCAGATGTTCATGACTTCGAGCCGGAAGAAGAGAAGAAGCTCTGCGAGTGGTTCAAGAAGAACAAGAAGATAGACTATGTATTCGTAACAGAATATCCATCAGATAAGCGTCCATTCTATGCAAAGGATGACGACACAAATCCAGGCTATTCACTCTCTTTCGACTGCTTATTCAGAGGACTTGAAATCACAACAGGCGGACAGAGAATTAATGATTATAAAGAGCAGGTTGATAAGATGGTAGCAAGAGGAATGAATCCAGATGATTTTGAGGATTTCCTCCTTATCCACAAGACAGGAATGCCACCACACGGCGGACTTGGAATCGGTCTTGAGAGATTGACAGCACAGCTTATCGGCTTTGATAATGTACGTAGATGCTGCTTATATCCACGTGATATCAACAGACTTCGTCCATAATCGGAATTTCACACTTGACAAAATTAAAAAAAGTGCTAGTATAAATATTGTTACAAATATTGATAATAAAAAAGCAATGATGGTGTAGCTTAAAAAAGCATAGGATGCTTCAAATACCAAAAGAGATGGAGGGTCACCGGCTGAAAGCCTTCCTTGGCAATAAAGAATCCGACTTTCGCACCGTAGCTGCAATTCTGAAAATATGAAAGTAGGTTTTGCCGTGTTTAGAGCGTTAATCTTAAAAGAGCGTATGCTTAAATGGTAAGCATAAAGCAAGGTGGTACCGCGATATTAAATATTCGTCCCTGCATTCACGAAAGTGTCTGCAGGGACTTTTTGTATGAGAAAATAACCAGCAGAACACAAAAATACGCAAAAAAATATTTAGGAGGAATCATGAAGGAACAACTTGAACAGCTTAAAGCCCAGGCCCTGAAGAAAATCGAAGAGTCAAAGGACCTCAATGCACTTAACGATGTACGTGTAAGCATTCTTGGAAAGAAGGGTGAGCTTACCAATATACTTAAGTCAATGAAGGATGTCGCAAAGGAAGACAGACCAAAGGTAGGAGCAATGGTAAACGACGTACGTGAAGCCATAGAAGAAAAGCTCCGCATCAGAAAGGAAGCTTTCGAGGCAGCAGTACTTGAAGTGAAGATGGCATCAGAAGCCATCGATGTAACACTTCCAGCAAAGAAGCAGGCAGAGGGCCATAACCATCCAAATACAGTAGCACTTAATGAATTAAAGAGAATATTCATCGGACTTGGCTACGAGGTAGTAGATGGACCAGAAATAGAGTACGATTACTACAACTTCGAGGCACTCAACATTCCAGCAAATCATCCGGCAAAGGATGAACAGGATACCTTCTATATCACAGACAATATCCTTCTTCGTACACAGACCTCAAGTGTACAGGCAAGAATCATGGAAAAGGGAAAGCCACCTATCAGAGTGGTATCACCAGGAAGAGTATTCCGTGCAGATGAAGTAGATGCAACCCATTCACCAAGCTTCCATCAGGTAGAAGGACTTGTTATCGACAAGAACATTACCTTCTCAGACCTTAAGGGAACACTTGCACAGTTCGCAAGAGACCTCTTCGGCGAGGATACAAAGGTAAAGTTCCGCCCACATCACTTCCCATTCACAGAGCCATCAGCAGAAATGGATGTAACCTGCTTTAAGTGTCATGGAAAGGGCTGCCGTTTCTGTAAGAATGAAGGCTGGATAGAAATCCTTGGTTGTGGAATGGTACATCCTAACGTACTTAGAATGAGCGGAATCGATCCAGAGGAATACACAGGATTTGCATTCGGTGTAGGACTTGAGCGTATTGCGCTTCTTAAATATGAAATTGACGACATGAGACTTCTTTATGAAAACGATGCACGTTTCCTTAAGCAGTTCTAATCAAATAAAGAGTTAATTATTTACAAATAGTATGAAAAGGAGTTAATAATGAATACACCATTATCGTGGATCAAGGCATATGTACCAGAGCTTGATTGCTCAGTAAAAGAATACTGTGATGCAATGACACTTTCAGGAACAAAGGTAGAAAGTGCAGCACTTTTAGATAAAAATCTTTCAAAAATAGTAGTAGGAAAGGTGCTTAGCATAGAAAAGCATCCAAATGCAGATAAGCTTGTAGTAACTAAGGTTCAGATAGACAAGGAAGGAAATGCCATCCAGATTGTTACAGGAGCACCAAACATAAAGGTAGGCGATCTTGTACCAACAGTACTTGATGGCGGAAGAGTAGCAGGATTTCATGCAGCAGGAGAAGGAGCAGCACCAGCTGAAGGTTTTGAAATAAAGGCAGGAGAGCTACGCGGAGTTCCATCTTATGGAATGATGTGCTCAATCGAAGAGCTTGGCTCATCAAGAGATGTATATCCAGACGCACCGGCAGACGGAGTATACATTTTCTCAGATAACCCATCCTATGAAGGAATCCAGCCAGGAGACGACGCCATAGAGATACTTGGACTTAGAGATGCCCTCGTAGAATATGAGATTACCTCAAACAGAGTAGATTGCTACGGAGTAATCGGAATAGCACGTGAAGCAGCAGCAACCTTCAAAAAGCCATTCAATCCACCTGTAATACCAAAAACAGGAACTAATGAGGATGTAAATGACTATGTAGCAGTAGATGTAAAGGCAGATGACCTTTGCACAAGATATATCGCCAGAGTAGTAAAGAATATAAAGATCGGTCCATCACCGCTCTGGATGCAGCATTGTCTTCAGGCAGAGGGCATCAGACCAATCAACAATATCGTAGATATCACAAACTATGTAATGGAAGAATATGGTCAGCCAATGCATGCTTATGACCTTGACATGGTAGAGGGCGACGATACTCATGCTCATAAGATCGTAGTAAGAAGAGCAGATAAGGGCGAAAAGTTCACAACACTTGACGGCAAGGAATATGAGCTTGATGACAGAGCTCTTATGATCTGCGATGGAAAGAAGAGCATCGGACTTGCAGGAATCATGGGCGGACAGAACTCAATGATCACTGACAATGTAAAGACAATGCTCTTTGAGGCAGCAACCTTTGATGGAACAAACATCCGTTTAACAGAAAGAAGAATCGGTATCCATACAGATGCATCAGGAAAGTTCAATAAGGGACTTTGCCCGGATACAGCACTTGAGGCAATGAACCGTGCCTGCGCACTTGTAGAAGAGCTTGGAGCAGGTGAGGTAGTAGGAGGACTTGTAGATTCATACAAGAATCCATGGAAGGAGAAGCACCTTAAGTGGAGCTATGAAAGAACAAACAAGGTACTTGGAACAAATATCAGCAAGGAAGATATGATAAGCTACTTTAAGAATGAAGGACTTTCATATGACGAGGCAACAGGTGAGGTAATAGTACCAACATTCCGTCAGGATTTAAATGAACAGTGTGACCTTGACGAGGAAGTAGCAAGATTCTTTGGTTATGCAAACATCCCAACAACACTTCCATCAGGAGCATCAATGTCAGGCGGACAGCCATTCAAGATGCGCATAGAGGATCTTTGCCGTGAAGTAGCAAGAAGTTATGGCTATTATGAGGCACAGACCTATTCCTTCGAGAGTAACAAGGTATTTGACAAGCTCTTATTAAAGGAAGATGATCCAAGGAGAAATGCAATCCAGATCAGAAATCCACTTGGACCAGAATTTGCAGCAATGCGTACACTTCCAGTAAATGGAATTTTAGCTTCACTTTCAACAAATTTCAATAGAAAGAATAAGAATGTAAAGCTTTTTGAAATTGCAAATATCTATCTTGCAAAGGCTCTTCCATTAACAGAGCTTCCAGATGAGAGAAAGCAGCTTACGTTTGCATTCTACGGTGAGAACGAAAAGAATCAGGGCTTCTATGAAATGAAGGGTGTAGTAGAAGAAGTACTTGAGACATGCGGACTTATCGGAAAGAATGTAGGTAAGGTAGGCGGAGACGCTTATGTAGAAGGCTTAAATCAGAATGTAGGCGAGCTTGCAGCAAGTGCAAAGGGCGAGCTTTCATATGATGCAAATTCAGGAATAACCTTCCTTCACCCATACCGCCAGGCAAACATCGTATATGATGGACAGGTAATAGGTTACATCGGACAGGTTCATCCACTTGTAGAAAAGAACTACGGAATAGGTGAGAGCACTTATATTGCAGTACTTGACCTTAAGGATGTGGTAGCTAGAGCATCACTTGATGTAAAGTACACACCTATCGTAAACCTTCCACTTGTAAATCGTGACATCAGCCTTGTAGTTAAGGAGAATGTAACCCATGCTCAGATCGAGTCAATAATCAGGGCAGCAGGCGGAGAGCACCTTGAGAACGTAGAGCTCTTTGATATCTATGTAGGAGAAAAAATCCAGAAGGGCTACAAGTCAATGGCTTACTCAATTTCATTCAGAGGCAAGGAAAAGACACTTACAGAGGATGAAATTACAGGAGCAATGAACAATGTAATTGAAGCGCTTGCAAAGAACGACATCGTACTTAGAACAGAATAGTGAACTACCCAACGCCTAAAGGCAGTGGGCTTTTGTTAAATGGTTCACCGGACTGAGACAAAAACTAAAAGATAAAATCCATACTAAGCTGATAAACAAAGGCTTGGTATGGATTATTTTTATGTTTGAAAAAAGCAAAAAATGCTTGACAATACCTAGCAATCGGCGATTTTTCGTGTTTTTATGAATGTTTGACTAAAAGAATATTTTGTGCTATCATAGGCAGAGAAAATATTGTAAAAGGTGGAAAAATATATGAGTTTGAATGCGTCGCAGCTTGCTGCAGTAGCGCACTTTAAGGGACCGATGATGGTACTTGCCGGACCGGGGTCGGGAAAAACAACGGTAATAACAAAAAGAACCGAAGAATTGGTAAGAGAGCATAGAGTAAATCCGGAAAATATACTGGTAGTAACCTTCACAAGAGAAGCCGCAAGGCAGATGGGAGAAAGGTTTGAATCAAATACCGGTGGAGATATATACGGAGTTACCTTTAGCACCTTCCATTCACTGTTCTATCACATAATAGCAGATGCCTTCAGGGGAAGCAAAATAGAAATAATAAGCGAAGAAGACCAGAGGACGCTTGTTACAAATCTGGTAAAGGAAATACTTCCGGAGGTCCAGGATGCAGCAGAAATGGCAGGAAGCGTAATAAGCGAAATAGGAATAGTAAAAAATGAAAGAATAGCCCTAAAGGACTATAAGCCATCATGCACAGACATAAAGAAATTTAATGAGATTTATGTAAGATACCATAAAGAGCTAAGAGAAGCAGGACTAGCAGACTTCGACGATCTGCAGGCAGTATGCTTTAATCTATTGTCCACAAAGAAGGAAATACTAGAAAAGTGGAGAAATAAATACAAATTTATTCTGATAGACGAATTCCAGGACATAAATAAAATTCAATATGACATAATGAAGCTCATAGCAGAGCCGCTAAATAACATCTTCATAGTAGGAGATGACGACCAGAGCATATATAGGTTCCGTGGAGCAAAGCCTGAAATAATGAAGCAGTTCAAAGAGGAACATGCGGACTGTAAAACAGTGCTGCTTGACACAAATTACAGATCAGGGGCAGAAATAGTAAATACTTCATTAAAAGTAATCGGACATAACAGGAATAGATTTGATAAAAAGCTTTTAGCAAGCAATAACACGAAGATACCAGTACAGTTAATGGAGTTTCCGAATGTAAAAATGGAATATGAAAGCGTAATAAAGCTGATAAAGCTGGCCCATGAATGCGGGGAGAGATATTCAGAAACTGCAGTACTCTTTAGAACGGTAAATGGAATAAGCTCGCTGATATATCAGCTTAGCAGAAATAATATACCTTATATAGTAAATGGAGCAATGCCAGACATGTTTGAACACTGGGTAGTGCAGGACCTTATGTCCTATCTTAGGATGGCAGAGGGAGAGATGATTGTAGATGATTTTGTAAGGGTAATGAATAAGCCAAAGCGCTATATTTCAAGAGATGGCGCAAAGGCCGGAGAATATGTAAATGAAACGACAAAGCAGCATGAAATAAGCATGGAGCTCATAAAGCGCTATTATAGAATGAAGGATAAGCACTATATGATACGAAACCTGGATCAGCTTATAATAGACTTGAACTTTGTAAAAAGGTGCTCTTTGTTTGCAGGAATAATGTACATAAGAAACGGCGGAGGCTATGATTCATATCTTCGTGAATATGCAATGAAGCAGCATGTAGCCTATGAAGAACTTGTTCAGGTAGCAGATGAATTTGCAGATTATGCCAAGGACTATAACAGTCTGGAGGAACTAGAAGAGAGCATAAAAGAATATAAGGAAAATGCAAAAGAAAAAAAGAGGGAAAGCAGCAGAACTGACGGCGTCAGACTGATGACCTTCCACTCTTCAAAGGGTCTGGAATTCAAAAGATGCATTATAGTAAATGCAATCGAAACAATCACTCCGCATAAAAAGGCAGAAAGTGCCGAGGAGCTTGAAGAAGAACGCAGAATGTTCTATGTTGCAATGACAAGAGCAAAGAATCAGCTGATAATAGATGTACCAGATGAATTCTTTGACAGGCAGCAAAGAATGTCGCGTTTTGTACGTGAAGCAGAGCTTACGCCGATGAATAGATGATTATTCATCATCAAGGCTGTTAGCCCAGTTGGTATAAGCCTTAGCAGCGGCATCGTAATCATCATCTGATTCAATAGGGATGATTTCGATGTCCTTGCTGTTTTTTGCATCTCTATATTCGTAAAGCCAAACAGTAGGCTCCTTGCCGTCAGGAAGTTCGGTAGGAAGAAGCGCGATGAAATTCTTGAGGGTGCCTTTTACCTTAACTGCAAAGATATTAAGAACCTCACACTCAACCACACTGTCATCATCGAGAGTAAGAGTAACTGTATCGCTAGCAGCATCAAGATCAGTGCTGCTAGTAGCATCAAGATCAGTGCTGCTAGTAGCAGCAAGATCAGTGCCGCTAGTAGCAGCAAGATCAGTGCCGCTAGTAGCATCAAGATTAGTGCCGCTAAAATCTAAATAGTAATTCTTAGGATCTGAATCGTTATTTTTGTACATTTTGGTCTCCGTTCTTTAGATTGTAGAATATTAATAGTTAATCGATAAATATTTATCAATTGACCTGATAAAGCAGATCATCTATTTTTAATAGAGTAACTTAGATAATTATATAGAATAATCAAACTAAAATCAAGATGCAGGTTGCTTTTTTGGAAAAAAATCTTGCCTCAAAATGGTAAATATGATATAATAACTATTTATATAAATAGGAAGAAAAGCATAGGCGAGTGGCAATTGGTATGGAGGTAGAGATATGGAAAAATCAATGGAAAATAACGGAAAGCTCAATCTTGAGAATATGGCAAAGCTCGAGAAGGAGCATGAAAAAATTGCCAGGGATAAGAAGATGTATGCTGATACGAAGAAGGAATTATATAAGCCAGCAGATTACACCGATGAGGGTGAAATCTTTGATATGGTCAAAAAAACCATCCTTCAGTACCATCCATCAGATGACCTGACTTTAGTAGAGAATGCCTATAAGTTAGCAAAGGAATCGCACCGCGACCAGAAGAGAAAGAATGGTGAGCCATACATCACACATCCTTTAAATGTCGCGCTTATACTTGCACAGCTCGAGCTTGATAAAGAGACAATCGCAGCAGGACTTCTTCACGACGTAGCAGAAGATACCTATATAACGATAGATGACATAAGACAGAAATTTGGTGATGAGATTGCGCTTTTAGTAGATGGGGTAACTAAACTCACAAATCTCAATTACTCAGCAGAAAAAATAGAGCTCCAGGCAGAAAATCTTAGAAAAATGTTCCTTGCAATGGCAAAGGATATCAGAGTAGTCATCATAAAGCTTGCAGATAGACTTCATAATCAGCGCACAATGCAGTACCAGAAGCCGGAAAAGGCGGTAGCAAAGTCAAAAGAGACACTCGAAATATATTCACCAATAGCACAGAGACTTGGTATCAGCAAGCTGAAAATAGAGCTTGATGATTTAGCCCTCAAATATGTGGAGCCAGATGTATATAAGGATTTAAGCGAGCGCCTTGAGCAAAAGCTCAATGAGCATAGGGGCTTTATAGATGAAGTAAAGAGTGAAATAAGAGAATGCATGGAAAAGGCTGGAATTGATGCGACAATAGATGGAAGAGTAAAGCATATCTTCTCAATCTATAAAAAGATGGTCAATAAGAGCAAGACACTAGATCAGATATACGACCTTTATGCAGTAAGAGTATTTGTAGAAACAGTAACAGATTGCTATGCAGCACTAGGCCAGATACATTCAATATATAAGCCTTTGCCAGGACGTATTAAAGACTATATCGCAATGCCAAAGCCAAATATGTACCAGTCACTTCATACAACTGTAATGGGTCCTAACGGACAGCCTTTCGAAGTTCAGATACGAACCTACGAAATGCACCGCGTAGCTGAATACGGTATTGCAGCGCACTGGAAATATAAAGAGGCTCAGAACGGAAAGACACCATCAGCCTCAGAGGAAGAGAAGCTTACCTGGCTCCGTGAAATCCTTGAATGGCAGAATGACATGTCAAATAATAAGGAATTCCTTGCAGTACTTAAGAATGACCTTGACCTCTTTTCAGACACAGTATTCTGCTTCACACCGCAAGGTGAGGTAAAGAGCCTTCCAGTGGGCTCAACTCCTATAGACTTTGCCTATTACATCCATTCCGCAGTAGGAAATAAGATGGTAGGAGCAAGAGTAAATGGAAAGCAGGTTCCTATAGAATATAAGCTTCAGAACGGTGACAGAGTAGAAATAGTTACCTCTCAGAACTCAAAGGGACCATCAAGAGACTGGTTGTCAATAGTAAAGAGCTCTCAGGCAAAATCAAAGATAAATCAGTGGTTCAGAAGCAATCTCAAGGAAGAAAATATAGTAAAAGGCAAGCAGATGATAGTGGATTACTGCAAGACAAAGGGCGTAGATCCATATGAGCTGCTAAAGCCTGAATTTATGGAGCCTACTCAGAAAAGATTTGGTTTTGATAGCTGGGACGGAGTACTTGCAACTGTCGGACACGGCGGTTTAAAGGAAGGACAGATAGTAGGCAGGCTTCAGACAGAATATGATAAGAAGCATAAGAGAGAAGAAACTGATCAGGAAGTACTAAATAAGTACTCAGAAAATAGCGCAGCGACCATATCAGCATCAACAAAGGCAAAGGGCAGCATATCAATAACCGGTTCAACTGGCCTTGCAGTGCATTTATCCCATTGCTGCAGACCTATCCCAGGTGATGAGATAACAGGCTTTGTAACTAGAGGAAGAGGCATATCAGTACATAGAACCGACTGCGCAAATGTAATCAACCTCTCAGATGATGAACGTGCAAGACTGATAACAATTGAGTGGGTTCCAGATATGGGCGATGAATTATACGATGCCATGCTTGCAATATATGCTGAGGATAGAAGTGGAATTATCGTTGATGTTTCTAAGGTACTTACGGAAATGAAGATAGACATCGGAACCATGAATGCGACAACGATCAAAGATGGAAAAGCAAAAGTAATCGTTGGCTTTAAGGTAAATAATAAGACGATGCTTTCATCAATTGCAGACAAGATCCGCAGCATACCTGGTGTAATAGACATAGTTAGAGAGTAAATAGTTGTTTAATAAAGGCAGACGGGTCTGTGAAAGAAACGAGCCATAAATGCAGAGAAGCGGTGCCTAAAACCGCTTAAAATAGAAGAGTGCAATAAGTAAAATCGGAGGAAAAAATGAAGCTTGGTAAGATTACCGTAGGTCCGGTTCAGACAAATTGCTACATAGCAGTAAATGAAGAGACATCTGAATGTGTAATAATAGACCCGGGTGCAGAGGGCGATAGAATAGAAGAATTTATAAATGCGAAATCCCTAAAGCCGGTAGTTATCTTATTGACACATGCACATTTTGATCACATAATGGCGGTAGACTACTTGCGTAGAACGTACGGAATAAAGGCGTTGATATCAAATACGGATGAAGAGCTTCTAGCAGATCCTTATAGAAATGGCTTCTCGGGCGATTCAGGACTAGGCCTTGAATATTACTATGCAAGACATGATAAAACAGCAGGCTCAGGAGCAGTAATAGCAGATGGAACCTTTAAGGACCAGGATGTATTGAGCTATGCGGGAATAGACTTTAAGGTAATAGCGACACCTGGACACACCAAGGGAAGTGTGTGCTTTTACGTAGAAAAGGATAAGATATTATTTGCAGGAGATACGCTCTTCTTAGAATCAGCAGGCAGGACAGACCTTCCAACAGGCAGCGAAAAGGCAATAATAGAATCCATCAGAGAAGTATTATTTAAGCTGCCGGAGGATGTGGTGGTTCTTTCAGGACATGGCCCAAGAACAAATATCGGCTATGAAAAGAAGAACAATATCTATGCAGGCTGGTAAAATTATATGGCAAATATGCATAATAGGACAGAAATATAGGGATAAATGGATGCTAAATGTAAATATAGATAACGAAGATGAATTTCGTGACATAGCAGCCTCGGTAAAGCCATTGGTGCTTGAATTTGAAGGCGCTTATAAGAGAGCTGCAGCAGAAAAGGGCGAAGAAGCAGAGCTTTGCGGCTCTATTAGAATAGCCCTCAAAAAGGATATGACCTCAAAGGATGATATCCTCGGAATCATATATCTAGTAATAGATGAAAGCGAGAAGAGGCTTACCATAGAAAGAAAAAGAATATTCCTTGATGAGAGAATAGTAAGCCTTGAAAATACTTTGGAAAAGAAAATGAGAAAGGCCGACATAGGCGGACTTCCAAAGAATTTTACAGATGAAGAAGAAATAGAAAAAAGAATATTCAGGAATGCAGTAACAAGGGCAGTCTATACAGCCCTCTCAGAAAAAACAGGGCAGAAGCTTCCATGGGGAACGCTTACCGGAATACGCCCTACCAAGCAGATACTCTGGTGCCTGGCAGCAGGAAATGCGGAAAGAACAGTAAAGGAATATTACAGAAAGAACTATCTTCTTAGCGAAGAAAAACTAGAGCTTGCGCTCACCGTAGCAAAGAATGAAAATAATCTACTTACGGTAAAGGGCGATCAGAGCTACTTTAATAGTGGCTTCAGTCTGTATATAGACATACCGTTTTGTCCATCGACCTGCTATTACTGCTCGTTCACCTCATATCCAGTAGCAGCAAGCGGACAGTTCATAGAGCCATATCTGAATGCCTTGTTTAGGGAAATAGATGAGGTGTCAGATTACATTTATGGAAGAAGTAATGCTTCTACAAATGTAGAAAACGACATGAACATAAGCATAATGAAGGGAAAGCGCTTAGACTCAGTCTATATAGGCGGAGGAACACCGACAACCCTTTCAGCAGAGCAGCTAGACCGCTTAATAACCAAAATAGAACAGAAATTTGACCTAAGTGAAATACTAGAATTTACAGTGGAGGCCGGAAGGCCAGACACGATCACCAGGGACAAGCTAGAAGCATTGAAAAAGCATGGAGTAGATAGAATATCTATCAATCCTCAGTCCATGAATCAGGAGACACTAGACATAATAGGCAGAAGACACACCGTCGAGGACATAATAAAAACCTACAAGACTGCAAGAGAGCTAGGGTTTGACAATATAAACATGGACATCATAATAGGGCTTGCAAATGAGACTCCAAAGGAAGTAGCTCATACGGTAGAGGAGATAAAAAAGCTAGCTCCAGATGACTTTACAGTGCATTCGCTGGCAATAAAAAGAGCCGCAAAACTAAATACTGCAAAGAAATTCTATGCAGACCTTCAGGCAACTGAAATCGAAGAAGCAGAAAGAATATCCTATGAAGCAGCAAAGGAAATGGGGCTTGAGCCGTATTATATGTACAGGCAAAAGAACATGGCTGGAAATAATGAAAATGTCGGCTATGCAAAGCCGGGAAAATACGGTGTATATAATGTGCTCATCATGGAAGAGAGACAGAGCATATTAGCGCTAGGATGCGGAGCATCAACAAAGCTTGTATATCCTGAAAACGGAAGAATAGAGAGAATAGAAAATGTAAAGAGCCTAATGGATTATATAGGCAGAACAGATGAAATGGTAGCAAGGAAGCTTGGCTACAGGTAGTCGGAAAAAAGCCTGGCAGTAAATGGCTAAATAGCAGCAAAGCCTGGCAGTAAATGGCTAAATAGCAGCATTAAAGTCCGGCAGTAAATGGCTAAATAGCAGCAAAGCCCGGAAGTAAATGACTAAATAGGAGCTTTAGGAAAAGGAAAAGAAAATCTAGTGGGGACTAGATTAACTAAGGGGCAAGATGATAGAAAAAATTGATGATAATGTGCTCGAGCTTATGCAGAGCATGGGCGATTTGAGACAGGCAGACTTTAAAGATGAGTATGAAGATTTATGCGACCATTGTTTATTAGTCGCAAATGTCGCATATCTTCTTGCAGAACAAATGGGTCATAGCCAGGAAGAGTGCATGGAATATGCAAGAGCCGGCATGGCGCATGACATAGGAAAGCTAGAAATAGCAAACATAATCAGAGACAGAAGAACAGACATACTTAAAATCGAAGAGATGAAGTACATAAGGAACCATCCGCAGCTAGGTTATTCCCTTCTATACTGGGAGGGCGGCTTTAGCCAGACAGTAATGGATTCAGTGAGATTTCACCATGAAAACTATGATGGAACCGGCTATCCGGAAAATCTTGTGGGCGAAGCTATACCATACGGAGCAAGAATAATCAGAATATGCGATGTATTCTCAGCATTAGTATCAGAAAGACCATATAGACCGGCCTATGACAAGGAAATGGCCATGGAGCTTATGATATCAGAGGTAAAGCACTTTGATATGAGAATGTTCCTGCAGTTTTTGTCAGTAGTACACTCTGTAAAATTTGATGAAATTGACAGAATGATCAAGATAACAAATCGAAAGGGCTATATCCGCCTAAAGAGAAAGAACCTCATTTTATAAAACGTGTAATTAAAAAGCATAGTAAAAAGCCATACCAAGCAAAAAAGCTAAGGTATGGCTTTTATTTTTATTTTTATTTTATAGTATAGTCTTTAGTGCTTGCGAGAGCTGAACTTATAAATTGTAGTTGTCTCGAACTCTTCGCCGGCCTTTATATAACCGCGGTTGTTCTTTGTCTCGAACTCAGGAGTATTGATGGTATTAGGAAAGAACTGAGTCTCAAAGCAAAGACCCTGGTAAAGATTGTAATTTACATTATCCTTGAAAACCTTCTTAGTATCCATTGAGTTTGTAGAATAGAGCTGAACACCAGGAAGATCGGTGAAGACCTCCATAATGATGCCTGTATCAGGAGAATAAACCTCAGCGCACTTCTCAACGCCGCCCTGCTCAGTATGATTTATAACGAAGTTTGTATCATAGCCGTTTGTGTTGCGAAGAGGCTCATAATCAGCAAAAATTCCATCGCCGATAGTAACAGGCTTTCTAAAATCCATAGGAGTGCCATCAACGTCGCGGAACTCGCCAGTAGGAAGAATATCCTTACCAGCAGGAGTAAACTGATCAGCATTAATGGTAACGAGATGGTTAAGGGTATTAGCCTTGCCATGACCATTAAGATTGAAATAAGAATGATTTGTAAAATTTAAAGGAGTATCAGCATCTGAATTAGCGAAATACTCGATAACAAGCTCATTGTCATTAGTAAGAGTATACTGAACAGTATGATCGAGATTGCCAGGGAATCCCTGCTCACCATCAGGAGAGAGACGAGAGAACTCGATGGTAGGCTCATCAGTATCATCGTTGATTTCATAATCGTAGGTGAAAGAGCTGTAACGCTTCTTGCCGCTGTGGAGACAATTTCCATTGTCATTGTCGTCTAAGGTATATTCCTTGCCGCCTACAGTGAACTTAGCTCCGCTGATTCTATTAGCAACTCTGCCAACGAAAGCGCCGAAGCTGCTTTCATTCTTAACATAGTCTTTGAAGGAATTGTAGCCGAGTACGACATCTGTAGAATTTCCATCTCTATCAGGAACATTGATGCTGATGATGGTAGCACCGAGATTAGAAACAACTACACTCATGCCATGCTTATTTTTAATAGTGAAGAGGAAACAATCTTCTCCGTCAGAAGTCTTTCCCCAGAAAGTTTTAGTGATTCTCATAAAGAGCCCTCCTTGTTAGTTAAAAAAAACGGCTATCCGCAATCGCTATTGGACAGCCGTTTAATCTTTTCATTTTTCAATATAGCATTTCGATTAAAACATTATATCTTATATAAGTTTAAACAAAAGGTACATTTGAAAATGCGGTTGATCAAACCTTCTTAACGTTTGTAGCCTGTGGTCCCTTCTGGCCCTGAACAACGTCAAACTCAACTGCCTGACCCTCATCAAGAGACTTGAATCCGTCAGAAACAATGCCACTGTAATGAACGAATACGTCATTACCCTGCTCATCAGAAATGAAACCAAAGCCCTTCTGATTGTTAAACCACTTTACAGTACCTTTCATGTGTGTACCCTCCAAAAAAAATAAAATATTGCTTTTGCGCTTTAACAGCGCATCGTAAACGATTTCCGTCTACGTGGAAAATCATACCACAAAATAACAAAAAAGTCAATAAATTTTATAATAAAAATTAAAAAAGTGAAAACTTAATGTATATAAAGTTTGGTTGACTAAAAGACGCAAAAGAAGTACAATAGACTTACGTGTGCGAAATATTAAGGAAAGGAATGAATTAATGAAGGACCAAAATAATTTTGTAGAAAATTTGAAAAAATTAAATGAATATGAAGTGATGTATGATGAGTATCTAGATGATATCACTTCGAATGCGGCAGTGCTCAGACATAAAAAATCAGGAGCAAGAATCTGCGTAATCTCAAACGATGATAAAAATAAGGTATTTTCAGTAGGCTTTAGAACAACACCTACCGACTCAACAGGAGTTCCGCATATCATAGAACATACAGTTCTGTGCGGCTCGAAGAAATATCCTATAAAAGATCCTTTCATGGAGCTGTCAAAGGGAAGCCTTAATACCTTCTTAAACGCCATGACATTTCCGGACAAGACAGTCTATCCAGTAGCAAGTCTTAATGATAAAGACTTTGCAAACCTTATGGACGTATATATGGATGCAGTATTCAATCCACGCATCTATGAAAAGGAAGAAATTTTCAGACAGGACGGCGTGCGTTATGAGCTCTTTGACAAGGACGGCGAAATAGAGATAAACGGCGTAGTATATTCAGAAATGAAGGGCGCCTTCAGTGATCCTATGGAGGTATTAAGAAATAATGAAATGGCAGCTCTTATGCCAGATAATACCTATGGAGTAGTATCAGGAGGAGATCCTGATGTGATCCCATCACTTACCTATGAGAATTATTTGAACTTCCATAGAAGATACTATCATCCATCAAATTCCTACATCTACCTATACGGAGACTGTAACATGGAAGAAAAGCTTAAGTGGCTCGATACAGAGTACCTTAAGAATTATGATGCAATAGATCCAAAGTCAGAAATAGAAATGCAAAAGTCAATCGGAAAGATGGTAAAGCAGAATATTGCCTATCCATCAGCGCCGGGCGAGGATGCAGAAGCCTATGTATCTTATTCGGCAATAATAAGCGATTATAGGGATAGACTAAAGGAAGCAGCCATAACCACACTTGTAGCCGTATTGTTCACGGCACCTGGAGCACCGGTAAAGGAAGCTTTAGTAAAGGCAGGCTTTGGTTCAGACATATCAGCAAACTTTGATAGCGGAATCCAGCAGGGAATCTTCTCTGTAATGGCCTCGGGCATAGGAGCAGATAAGAGAGATGCCTTCTATGAAACGCTCATGAGCGAGCTGAAAAAGGTGTCAGAAGAGGGAGTATCAAAGAAATCTCTTATGGCAGCAATAAACAGGGCGGAATTCTCCTATAGAGAAGCAGACTTTGGCTCATATCCAAAGGGACTTATCTATAATTTATCAGCCTATGACACCTGGCTTTATGATGATAGCATGGCTTTCGAGAAGTTCCACGGAAATGAACTTTATAAAAAGCTCAGAAGCCTCATAGATGAAGGCTATTTTGAAAAGCTCATAAAGGAAGACCTCTTACAGAGTGATCATTGCGCACTTACAGCCATGGAGCCAGATGATACCCTTGCAGAGAAAAAGGAAAAAGAGCTCAAGGAAAAGCTTGCAGCCTATAAGAATAGCCTGTCAGAGAAGGAAATAGAAGAGCTTATCGCAAAGAGCATCCACGAAAAGGAATATCTTGAAGAAAAGGATAGCCCGGAAGATATCGCAAAGATTCCGCTTCTTTCTATAGAAGATATAGGAAAAGAAACTTTGTTCGATGATTCTGAAATAGTAGAAGGACTCAAGGTACCTGTAATACATCAGAACATTGTCACAAACGGCATTACCTATATGACAATGTTCTTTGATCTGCCGGAAATGAAGACAGAGGAGCTTCCATATGTATCACTTCTTTCAACAGCAATGGCATATATAGATACCACAGAGCATAGCTATTTAGACCTAAATGATGAAATAAATACCTATACCGGCGGAATCACCACAGGCTTTACAAGCTTTAATAAGTACAGAGTTCAGTATAAGGACTATAACAGACCGGTATTTCTTGTAAAATCAAAGGCACTCTCAGAGAATATGAAATATGCCTTTGCTTATTCACTAGAGCAGATGTATAAGACAAAGTTCTCAGACACCAAGAGACTCGCAGAAATAATAACCGAAGAATATTCAAGGCTTAAGATGACCATCGGCTCGGATCCGTTCCAGGTTGCAGTAACAAGGCTGAAGGGCTATATCTCAGATAATGTAGCAACAGGAGATATGGTAAATGGCACCGTTTATTATGAATTCATAAAGAAGCTTGCAGAAAATCCGGAAGAAGGAGGAAAGCAGGTAGCAGGAAAGCTTGAAGAGCTTGCAGGAAAGCTATTCGTACCAGAAAACTGCTTCATATCAGTAACCTGTGATGAAAAGGACTTTGAAGGCTTTAAGAAGGAACTTGAAAATTCAGAGCTTTCAGCAAGTACAAGCGGTACTACAGCTGTAGATAAGATACTGAATTTCACGCCAGTACGCTTTGAAGTGCCGGATAAAGTTAAGAATGAAGGAATAACAGTAAGTGGAGCAGTGAACTACGCAGGAATGGGCGGTAATTTCTACGCAGAAAACTATGAACCAGGCGGAACTATTAAGTTTATTACAAAGATTTTATCAACAGGCTTCTTGTGGGATGAAATCCGTGTAAAGGGCGGAGCTTATGGCTGCATAGTAAGCATAGATGGAATCACAGGCGAGGTAATGATAGTATCATACCGTGATCCACATGTGCGTGAAACCTTTGAAACCTATGGAAAGATAGGAGATTTCCTTGAAGGCTTTGAAGCAGATGAGCGTACAATGACAAAGTTCATAATAGGAACAATCAGTGGAATAGACAGACCAAACACTCCGGCAACAAGAGGAAATCTTGCATTGATAAGAAAAATTGCTGGAATAGACGCTGAAAGACTGAACAAGACCAGAGCCGAAATACTTAGCTGCACGCCAGAGGCTGTGCATAAGTATGCAGACCTGTTTAGAAAAATCTACAAGAATAATGTAATCATAGCCGTAGGAAACGACAAGGAAATAAAGAAGAACGCAGAGCTCTTCAGCACGGTTCGCACATTAGTATAGAAAAGTTATGCAAGAGCAAGAATGAAAATATAGATAATATGCTAGTACACTATCAAAAAGATGGTAATGTACTAGCACACAATCAAAAAGATGGAAATGTACTAGCATACTATCAAAAAGGTGGTAATGTAAAAGATGGTAATGTACTAGTACACTATCAAAAAGACGGTAATGTACTAGTACACTATCAAAAAGACGGTAATGTACTAGCACACTATCAAAAAGGTGGTAATGTATTAGCACACTATCAAAAAGATGGTAATGTACTAGCAAAAACGTAGCAAAAACATGATAGGAAGTATAAATGGAAGAAAAAGAATTTAGATCAGGATATGTTGCCATAGTAGGCAGACCAAATGTAGGAAAATCAACGCTTATGAACAGACTTATAGGACAGAAAATAGCCATAACCTCAGATAAGCCGCAGACAACAAGAGAAAAGATAATGACGGTCTATACTGATGAGGAAAGAGGACAGATAGTATTCCTTGACACGCCAGGAATTCATAAGGCAGATTCAAAGCTTGGCCGCTTTATGGATGAATCAGCAGTAGGAACTCTTAATGATGCAGACGTAGTAATGTGGTTAGTAGAGCCGGCAGTATTCATAGGAGCAGGCGAAAGATACATAATCGAGCTCTTGAAGAAATGCAGACGCCCTGTTGTCATAGTAGCAAACAAGGTAGACACCGTAAAATCTAGCGAAATAGCGGTAAAGGTGCCAAAGGTAGAAGAAGCCTATAAGAGAGAACTGCCGGAAGCAACAATGCTGTTTGTAAGCGCAAGGACTGGAAAGGGGTGCGACGAGCTGTTAGATACACTCTATAGCTTTCTTCCATACGGACCTATGTATTTTGACATAGATACAGTAACAGATGAAAGCATGAGAAAAATCGCCTCAGAAATCATCAGAGAAAAGGCATTAAAGCTGCTTCGTGATGAAATTCCACACGGAATAGCAGTAGAAGTAACCAAAATGCACGATAGAGAGCATTACTCAAAGGAAAATCCGGCAGATAATTATATCATAACGGATACCGAAGCTACCATCTACTGCGAAAGAGAATCACATAAGAGCATCATCATAGGAAGAGGCGGAGCAATGCTTAAAAAGATTGGCTCGGCAGCAAGAGTGGAAATAGAAGAGCTGACAGAAAATAAAGTAAATCTCAAGCTCTTCGTAAAGGTATTAAAGGACTGGAAGGACGATAAGAACGCCCTGAAGAGACTAGGATACTTTACACCGGAGGATAAGTAAGGGAAAGCATCTAAGGAGTTCTAAATGCCTTGTACCTCTTTGTGGTAGGCGAAAGCAGGGAAAAGCATGGAAAGTACCCAAAAGAGCCTAAAAGAACTCTGAGTTAGGTAAAGCAAGAGAAGGACATGGGGTGCTTGAAATAAAGAAAAGCCCGAACAATAAGGAAAAAAGATGGACGAAATAAAATACAGGGGCATCATGCTGAAAGCTGATGATTACAGCGAATATGACAGACGATGCACGATACTCACTGCAGAATATGGAAAGCTGACAGCCTTTGCACATGGCGCAAGAAGGCAGGGAAATTCCCTCTCCTCCGTAACACAGCCGTTTGTAATGGGAACCTTTCAGCTAGTACCAGGAAGAAATGCCTTCACCCTGCGCTCAGCGCAGATAAGCGACTACTTTCTGGACATAGCCATGGACTTAGAGAGAACCTGCTATGCGGCATACTTCTGCGACATGGCGGGTTACTATTCACAAGAAGGAATACCAGCGAAGGAATTTTTAAACCTTCTCTACCTATCCTTTAAAATGATGAACTCAGAAACCATGGACAAAAAACTGATCCGTGCAATATTTGAAGAAAAAATAATATGCCTTGAAGGAGAAGGCAGGACCTCGGCAGCACTAGCAGCGGAGAGAGCCTTTAAGAACCTGCTCCCTTTTGACGCATCGGCAGCAAAGGCCTTCGACTTTGTATTTGCAGCGCCGCTTCAGAATGTATTCAGGTTTGATCTGACAGATGAAGCCAAGGAAAAATACATACGCATGGTAAAAAAACTGGTAGAAACCACAATGGATGTAAAGCTGAAATCGCAAGGTGTGCTGGAATCCATAGTGAACTAAAAAAATATAGTTGCCAAAAAAAACAAAAAGTGGTACACTAAAAAATTGTACTATTAAAGCTATACCCTAAGAGGTATGAAAGGATGTATTAATATGGAAAAGACATTGGACAAGATCGTAGCACTTTGTAAGTCAAGAGGCTTCATTTACCCGGGCTCAGAAATCTACGGCGGACTTGCAAACACATGGGATTATGGTAATCTCGGTGTAGAACTTAAGAATAACGTTAAGCGCGCTTGGTGGCTCAAATTCATTCAGGAGAGCCCATACAATGTAGGCGTAGACTGTGCAATTCTCATGAATCCACAGACATGGGTTGCATCAGGACATCTTGCAGGTTTCTCAGATCCTCTTATGGACTGTAAGGAATGCCACGAAAGATTCCGTGCAGATAAAGTAGTAGAAGATTATGCCAACGAGCATGGCATCACCCTTGAAAAGCCAATCGATGCATTCTCACATGATGAGCTCATGGCATTCATCAAGGATAATCAGGTACCTTGCCCAACCTGCGGCAAGCACAATTTCACAGATATCCGTCAGTTCAACCTTATGTTCAAGACCTTCCAGGGCGTAACAGAGGATGCAAAGAACGCAGTATACCTTCGTCCGGAAACAGCACAGGGTATCTTCGTAAACTTCAAGAACGTACAGAGAACATCACGTAAGAAGGTTCCATTTGGTATCGGTCAGATCGGAAAGTCATTCCGTAACGAAATCACACCAGGAAACTTCACCTTCCGTACAAGAGAATTTGAACAGATGGAGCTTGAATTCTTCTGCAAGCCAGGAACAGACCTTGAGTGGTTCCAGTACTGGAGAGGCTTCTGCCGTGACTGGCTTATGTCACTTGGCATCAAGGAAGAAGAAATGAGACTTCGTGACCATGATCCAGCAGAGCTTGCATTCTACTCAAAGGGAACAACAGACATCGAATATCTCTTCCCATCAATCGGTTGGGGCGAGCTTTGGGGAATCGCAGACAGAACAGACTATGACCTTGGCCGTCATCAGGAAACATCAGGCCAGGATATGACATATTTTGATCCAGAAACAAATGAAAGATATCTTCCATATGTAATTGAGCCATCACTCGGAGCAGACAGAGTAGTGCTTGCATTCCTTTGCGCAGCATATGATGAAGAGAACATCGGCACAGAAGAAAAGCCGGATGTAAGAACAGTTCTTCATTTCCATCCAGCTATAGCACCAGTAAAGATCGGTGTGCTTCCACTTTCAAAGAAGCTCAACGAGGGTGCAGAAAAGGTATTCACAGAGCTCAGCAAGAAGTATTACTGTGAATTCGACGACAGAGGAGCAATCGGAAAGAGATATCGTCGTCAGGATGAAATCGGAACACCATTCTGCATCACCTATGATTTCGATTCAGAAACGGACAATGCAGTAACAGTACGTGACCGTGATACAATGAAGCAGGAAAGAATTGCTATAGCAGATCTTGACGCTTACTTTGCAGACAAGTTCATGTTCTAAATTATTAAAATGATATTTTAATAAAATTTAAAAAATTGTAGTTCACAAATTAAAAAAAGTGTGTTATAATAAAATTTGTACTTTAAGATAATCTGTACTAGTGCGTGTAGAAATTGGACGTGAAACACGGCTGGTCTGGAAACAGAACTAGTGGTGAAGGCTTTTGCCGCGCCGCCATTTGTACTGCACGGATTCGTCAAAAGGCATAGCGCACTGCCTCGTGATGCATTGCTTTGCCGGGATGGACCGTGGGTGCTTTCTGGGGCATTGGTCAGGGCGCTAAGCCAAAAGTCTGTACATGTCTTAAAGATCTGCACAAATTATATTGGAGGTATTAATTCAAATGGCTAAATGGGTTTATTTATTTAGTGAAGGTGACGCAACAATGCGTAATCTCCTTGGTGGTAAGGGTGCAAACCTTGCTGAAATGAGCAAGATCGGTCTTCCAGTTCCACAGGGTTTCACAGTTACAACAGAGGCTTGTACACAGTACTATGAGGACGGCCGCAAGATCAACGACGAGATCATGGCTCAGGTTATGGACGGCGTTGCAGAGATGGAAAAGATCAACGGAAAGAAGTTCGGATCAAAGGAAAATCCTCTTCTTGTATCAGTTCGTTCAGGTGCTCGTGCATCAATGCCAGGTATGATGGATACAATCCTTAACCTTGGTCTTAATGACGAAGTAGTTGCTTCTATGATCGCAAGCAACCCAGATCCTTCTTTCGAGCGTTTCGTATACGACTCATACAGAAGATTCATCCAGATGTTCTCAGACGTAGTTATGGAAGTTGGTAAGAAGTACTTCGAGCAGCTTATCGACAAGATGAAGGAAGAGAAGGGTGTTAAGTACGATATCGAACTTACAGCAGCAGACCTCAAGACTCTTGCTGAGCAGTTCAAGGCTGAGTACAAGAATCAGTTAGGAAAGGACTTCCCATCAGATCCTATCGAGCAGTTAAAGCTTGCTATCGAGGCAGTATTCCGTTCATGGGATAACCCACGTGCTAACGTATATAGAAGAGACAATGATATCCCTTATTCATGGGGAACAGCAGTTAACGTAATGCCAATGGTATTCGGTAACTTAAACAACGAATCAGGTACAGGTGTAGCATTTACACGTGACCCTGCTACAGGCGAGAAGAAGCTCATGGGTGAGTTCCTTGTTAACGCTCAGGGTGAAGACGTAGTTGCTGGTGTTCGTACTCCTATGCCAATCGCTCAGATGGCTGAGAAGTTCCCAGAGGCTTACGCTGATTTCGTAAAGACATGTGAGATTCTTGAGAATCACTATCATGACATGCAGGATATGGAGTTCACAGTAGAGAACAAGAAGCTTTACATGCTTCAGTGCCGTAATGGTAAGAGAACAGCTCAGGCTGCTCTTAAGATCGCTTGTGACCTCGTTGATGAAGGACATAAGACAGAGAAGGAAGCTGTAGCAATGATCGATCCTCGTAATCTTGATACACTTCTTCATCCACAGTTCGACGCTAAGGCTCTTAAGACTGCTCAGGCAATCGGAAGAGGTCTTGGTGCATCTCCAGGTGCTGCTTGTGGTAAGATTGTTTTCACAGCTGAAGATTCAGTTGAGTGGGCTGCAAGAGGCGAGAAGGTTATCCTTGTTCGTCTTGAGACATCTCCAGAAGACATCACAGGTATGAAGAGTGCTCAGGGTATCCTTACAGTTCGTGGTGGTATGACATCACACGCTGCAGTAGTAGCTCGTGGTATGGGTGAGTGCTGCGTATCAGGTTGTGGTGATATCAAGATGGACGAAGAGAACAAGAAGTTCGAGCTCGGTGGAAAGGTATTCCATGAGGGCGATGTAATTTCTATCGATGGTTCAACAGGTAACATCTATGACGGTGCAATCCCAACAGTTGATGCAACAATCGCTGGTGAGTTCGGCCGTATCATGGATTGGGCTGATAAGTATAGAAGACTTAAGGTTAGAACAAACGCTGATACTCCTTCAGATGCTAAGAAGGCTAGAGAGCTTGGTGCAGAAGGTATCGGTCTTTGCCGTACAGAGCATATGTTCTTCGCAGAAGACAGAATCGCTGCTTTCCGTGAGATGATCTGCTCAGATACAAAGGAAGAGAGAGAAGTTGCTCTTGCAAAGATCCTTCCATATCAGCAGGGAGACTTCGAGGCTCTTTATGAGGCTCTTGAGGGTAACCCAGTTTGTATCAGATTCCTTGATCCACCTCTTCATGAGTTCGTTCCTAACACAGAAGAAGAAATCAAGAAGCTTGCTGATGCTCAGGGCAAGACAGTAGAGCAGATCAAGAACATCATCGCTGGTCTTAAGGAATTCAACCCTATGATGGGTCATCGTGGATGCCGTCTTGCAGTTACATATCCAGAAATCGCTGTAATGCAGACAAAGGCAGTTATCCGCGCAGCTATCAACGTAAAGAAGAAGCATCCAGATTGGACAGTAGAGCCAGAGATCATGATCCCACTTGTATCAGAGGTTAAGGAGCTTAAGTTCGTTAAGAAGTCAGTTATCGAGACAGCTGATGCTGAAATCGCAGCTGCTGGCGTAGAGCTTAAGTATCAGGTTGGTACAATGATCGAGATCCCAAGAGCAGCTCTTACAGCTGATGATATCGCTAAGGAAGCTGATTTCTTCTGCTTCGGTACAAACGACCTTACACAGATGACATACGGCTTCTCAAGAGATGACGCTGGTAAGTTCCTTGGTGCTTACTATGACGCTAAGATCTTCGAGTCAGATCCATTCGCAAAGCTTGACCAGACAGGTGTTGGTAAGCTTATGAAGATGGCTATGGAGCTTGGTAGACCAGTTAACCCTAACCTCCATGTAGGTATCTGTGGTGAGCACGGTGGAGATCCTTCATCAGTAGAGTTCTGCCACAAGATTGGTCTTGACTATGTTTCATGTTCACCATTCCGCGTACCTGTAGCAAGACTTGCAGCAGCTCAGGCAGCTATCGCAGAAGAGAACTAATTTTAAATAAATAAAGTAATAGAATATTACTCAGAGGAAGACAGTTTACTGTCTTCCTCTTTTTGGCTCGCCAGACTGGAATGAATAAGAAGGAGTTTGCAGAATACCTTGGAATTCCATACAGAACGTTACAGGACTGGGAACTTGGTAATACCCAGGCTCCGGAATATGTGCTCCGATTAATTGCTTATAAAGTAATGTGGGAGAAGGAAAGGGGGAACCTATGATGATAGTTATAAGATTTATTCTTAGAATCGTTTTGTTGCCAGTTCAGGCTATACTTACACTTTTAATGCTTGCAATTGACTTTATTGGTGGCCTGGCAAATCTTGTATGTTGGGTTCTAGGAGTTTTCTTTGTAATTGGAGGCATCTGCTCGTTTATTAATGGATCTGCATCACTTGGATGGCAAGGAATTATTGTAGGTATTATTGTTGCAGTGGTTCCTCAAGCATTAACTTTATGGGGAGCAGAAGGGATAATCGTACCTTGTTGTGACTATTGAAACTACAACGAAAATGATTTAAAATAGAGTCGATGGAGGTGTCAGAATGCAAATTTCAAGCAGATTTACAATAGCAGTTCATGTGCTTATAGCAATTGAAACATTTAAGAATGACCATAAAATCACCAGTGAATTTCTTGCGTCCAGCGCAAATGTAAATCCGACGGTAATCAGA
>OMXJ01000011.1 GCA_900315015.1 uncultured Eubacteriales bacterium
TGTGACCACTGCGAACTTCAAAAACTCGTTATCCTTAAGCGCCGTACTCATAATTCCCTTGATCACATCAAGCATCTTGGAATAATATTGATTCTTTGCTGTATCCTTTTCGCTTGCTTTTGCCAAAGGAACATCATATTCGTCTATTAGCAATATGACCTGCTTGCCATATACGGTATAGAGCATACGCATTATGGTTTTAACAGAATTCTTAACCTCATCATCCTCTGCTTTTTTATACATTAAACGACTAAAGATATCCTTATCTGCCGGATTAACTAAATCACTTTTTCCAATATCTGTCAGTCCTTTGCATACATCCGCAAGCCGCGATGCTAACATTTTATAAGCACCATTAAAATCCTCTGCTTCAACATCCTTAAAAGAAATAAACAGCACTGGATACTGATTCATCCACTCCTTGCAGAAATCACTATGTTCCGTTATGGCAAGTCCTTCAAATATACGCGCGCTTTCCTTCCGTATGCTAAAGAAATTCTCTATCATACTCATCATGAGTGTTTTGCCAAACCTGCGTGGTCTGGTAAAGAGTGTAACCTTGTTATCTGTATCATGAACAAGCTCGTAAATCAGTTCCGTTTTATCTACATAATAATTACCTGATTCCCTAAGCTCCTCAAAATCAGATTTACCAACGCCTACCTTAAAATCCATTTGCAGGCCTCCTTTCCACAGAAAAATGTATTTGCACCTTATACAATCTGAATTTACACAAATCTCACAAATGCAGATTTGTGTTATCTTTTCGCACACCAATACAAGATAAATACTACCACAAATCTCCCAAAACTTCAATGAAAATTATACACTAACTAATTTAACGTGCCTTTGACACTTTTTTCTCTTAACTAGATTTAGAAAAAATTCGAAGAAAACTTCAGAAACTACAGAGCGCCTATGCGGGCGCAATAAAAAGATGACCCGGATTTCCAGGCCATCTCACATTTCATATTTTTACGCTTTTAAACCTTCGAGAACTTCTTTGATACTGTTGTCAGTCTGTCTACTGCCTTTTTATTCTCTTCCATTGCATTTTCTATTCCCTTCATGCTATTTACCAGCTCCATGGTACTCTGGGTTGATTCACCTATCGCCTTTGAGCTTTCATTCATGGAATTTACTATGCCCTCTACTGCTTCTGAGGCTTCATCCATACTTACGCGAAGCCTGTCAGCCTTATCCGAGAATTTTGCTAGCATCTGGTCAAGTATTATTGCTGTCTTTTCATAATCATCACCGCTCTTTACGTAGCTGTCATAGTCCGGAACTACATTTTCGTTGATGAAATTTACTACTGCTACTGCATTTTCCGATAAGCTCTCTACCGTCTTTGTTACTTCGGCGCTTATCTTTTGGATGTTACTTGCAGTTGATAAGCTATTTTCTGCAAGTTTTCCGATTTCCTCTGCTACTACTGCAAAGCCTCTTCCTGATTCACCGGCTCTTGCCGCTTCTATTGATGCATTAAGTGCAAGCAGGTTTGTCTGCTCCGCAATACCTGTGATGACCTGAGTGAGCTTGTCGATCTGGCTTACCTTTGCGGAATCCTCTGCTGATGATTTAAGCGCTTCGCTCAGCTCCTGCATGCGGCTTCCGGTATATTCCTTCTTTTTCTGAGCTGCTTCCTTTATCTCGATGGCTCTCTTTTTAATTTCGTCTGCTTCTCTTGCGCCGTCCTCTGCTCTTTTATCGATTTCTGCTGCATCGTCCTTTACAGCCATTATCTTATTTTTGATTTCATTTGCTGTCTCTGCTACATTTTCCATGCTTGCAGTAAGCTCCTGCATCATTGCCGAGGTGTCCATGGCACTTTCATTCGCTTTTGATACTTCTCCTGCTACCGAGTCATAGGTGTTATTAAGTACGATGACGCTTTCCTTTATTTCCTTAAGTACCCTCTGAAGAGTGTTTATGAACTTATTGATGTCTCCCTTAAGTCCTGTGAGCTCTGAATCCATTGGTGTGTTGATTCTTGCTGTAAGATCGCCGCTTCCTTTTTCGATATTTTTTATCATGCCGCCAAGCTCTGTCGACATGGAATTTACCTTCTTTACGACAAAGTTCATTATTACCCAGAAGCTGACTATCAGTGCGATTATAAATACACCTAGACCTACAAGTGTAATTACCACGCCGGTATTCCACTTGATTTTTAGCTCAGAGTCTGCACTTTCTATTCTAAGTCTTACCTTCGCATCTACTTCTTCAATTTTCTCAAAGATGGCATTTTTTGATGGAACTGCTTCCTTTGTTATGGTATTAAGCGCTTCCGTGGTATTTCCTGATACGCTATATCTTAAGGCGTTCTGCATACCCGTCCTGAAACTCTTTAGGTCGTCATGCATTTTATCAGATACTTCAATTAACCCATCTCCCATTTCAAACTTCTGGATGCTTGCTTTTATATTATTTATTGCAAGCTCCGCTGCCTCTCTATGAGAATTGAAATCCTTCATTATACTGCCCTGCGATGCACTGTCAGTTTCTAGCATATATGCATACATGTCGCTTTCCATCGCAGATACATTATTCTTTAATTCATTTTCATAAGGCGTGGATTCACTTATGAAGTTCAATATGTCCGTTGTGTCACCTATAGTGCTTTTATAATTATTCATAATTATTACTACGACCGCTAGAAACACTAACAGCATTATAACGCTGCTTATAAGCGACATTAAAAAGATCTGAGGCTTCTTATTTTCATTATTTCCCATACGCATACTCCTGTATACTGCTGTTTTTTTGTTATTTCCCCTATAAACCCACCTTTTTGTATTTACCAATAATTATACACCAAAACCAAGGGACATTCAAGGAAAATTTTAAACATATTTTATACAGTTAATTTTTTTTTACTACAAAAAAGCAGGCATCGCTGCCTGCTTTTTGTACTAATATAATTTTACTTGTTTAAAAGCCTTACTATGGATTTTCCCATTGCTCTTGCTGCTTTTTTCTGTAAAGAAGTATTAGTGATCTTCGGTCTGTCGTAAGAGCTTGACAAGAAGCCGATTTCTACAAGTACTGCCGGAACTCTCGCTTCTCTTATTACTACAAAGTTCCCCTTTAACGCTCCCCAGTTCTTTTTAAGGCCAAAGGAGTCTGTGCAGTCCTTTGAGAGGGCTGCCGCTATCTCTTTTCCGGTAACGCCGTTTGCATTTTTAGAGATGTTACTATCACAGTAATAAACTCCGGCTCCATTTGCTGTACTATTTGCCCAGCCAGCTGCATTCACATGAAGACTTACGAACATATCTGCTTCTACTTCAAATGCAAACTCTGCCCTCTTATAGAGATCTATAAGGACATCTCCTGACCTTGTCATATATACCTTTGTTCCATTTTCTGTAAGGTAACTTCCAAGGTAGGTCGCCATATTCATATTTATTTCTTTTTCCTTATATTTGCCATAAGTAGTTCCCGGATCTGATCCACCATGTCCTGGATCTAGCACGACAATATTTTCATAAAAGTCGCCCGGATTTCCTATTTCAAGCCTTGCCACATCATTTTCTGCGCCTTCTTCACCTGTTTTTTCTGCTAGTGTGTAGCTAAAGCCCTGAATATAATCGGTATAGATTATAAGCTCAGTTCTATCAAAGCTCTTATTATATCTTGCTTCAACATCTGATACCTTCTTGTACTTATATGTAGGAAGATTTGCTTCATCCTCATAAAAATCCATGTGATTTCCAGGAATCTTTATCATGATTTCCCTAAGCGCATATAAATCTGCTGCCGAGGTTTGTGCATAATCAACTCCTTCCGGAAGCTTTATGTACATTGCTGCATCATGGTACTTAGATGTATCTACTGCATTTTCAGTAGAATCGCTAGAAGCTTTCTCATCTTCGCCAAATCCTACAGTTGAAGTGGCATTTCCTAATTCAGATAGATTCTCTGTGGTAGCCGCAGTAGTGGCTACAGTGGTAGCTACAGTGGTGGCTACAGTGGTGGCCATAGTGGTTGAAGTAATTCCATAGCCCGCCGCATTCGGATTCTCTGTTGTAGTTGTTACATATCCACCTGCATAATCAGCAGTAGACATGGTTGTAGTTTCTTCTCCCCTATAATTTGAATCATAAGGAGATATCACAAGTGAGCCGCCATACATATCAGTAGTTGTAGTCTGCATGGTAGCACCTACATACATGGTATCTACTACATTTCCGCTTATGTCAGTTACATTTACTACACTTAATCCTGCTGGTAGAGTGGTTGCACTAGTGGTTGCACTAGTTGTCGCAGGCTGAACTATGCTTTCTTCCTCTTCCTCTTCAACATCTGTACTCATATAGAACATCTTTTTCTGCTCATCATATTCGCAGTATATTCCAAGAAGTTCTGCCACATATTCGCCTGGCACCATCACAGTACTATAGCCGGTTGTAAGGTTCTTTACTTTCTTTGCATCTCCTGCTACATCCTCATAGTCAAATTCGTCAAGGATTTCTTCATAGCCGCTTTCTTCGTAAAGCTCCTTTTCCTTTTGTTTATCCTGGTTATTCAGAAGGCTCTGATCGATAAATGAACTTCCAATATTACCACTTGCCTTTGATGAATCAGCCTCTCCTGCAAGAAGAATTCCTGATGAATAGTTCATAGGATTTAGTCCGTTGAAGATGCTTCCGAAAGTCTCTCCTGAAGCTGCAAGGATTCTGTTAGTTTTTCCCACTACAGCTGTAGAAGAATCCATACTAAGGACTACGCTCTTATTTCCCTTTGTGATGGTAATAGTTCCAAACTCTTTATTTTCTTTCACAGTGCAGCCAAGTGCTGACTTAAACACTGTATAAAGCCTCATATAGGCCGTTCCGTTTATGTAAAGCACCGGAAGATTTTTCTGATTTATTTTCTTTCCATCCACTGTTATATCAGCAGAGGTCATATTAAAGTTATAAACATCTCCGTCTACTGAAATATCATATTTTCTTGCAAGGGTGATAATTTCATTATTCGAACTATAATTATAATAAAGTCCAAAAATATTAGCGAGATTCTTTGCAGGCACCATTACAGTGCTATAATCCGCTTTTTTAAACTTAACCTGCTGAGGAGCATAATCCAGCTTGATGGACTTTCCATTAAACTTTGCATTTTTGCTGCCAACAGTCATTACCAGCTTATTTGAGCCATCCTTGATGGTAATCTTCTTACCGCTTTTAGATACCTGCATTCCGGCCCCGCCTTCTCCGAACACAAGGTCATAAGGCACCATATTTATGTCTGCATAATTGAGTACCGCATAGGTACCTTTCATATCTACCTTCACCTTACCAAATTCTACATTCATTGTATCCTTGATTTTCATGTAGGCGCCGCCGGTAGTATTATATAAATCACTAGACCTATAGGTGGCAGCCTCGGCCGTTACCTCAAACTGTCTAGCACCCTCTGAATTTATATTAAGCAAGGAATCTCCGTAGGCACCCAAAAAGCCTGATAATGTCACGGTTGCTGCCATTACTAATGAACAAAATCTTTTATTTCTCATCTTTACCTCTCAGTATAAATATTACTCACAAAAATATTAACATTCCTTACGATTATATCACATTTTCTCCATTTTATCCACCGAAAATCTAGATTTTTATAATTTATCAACATTATTGAGAATATTTATCATTAGCACCTTGATAAGTTTTTTCTTTTCTCTTAAATTCAAAACACGAGGAATAAAAATACCCTCCTTACTCTTCACCAGTAAGGAGGGTATATATTAAACTTCCAAATATTATTTATTTTCAGTCTTTCACAGAGAATTATTTCGAAACTCTCTTTGTAAAACCCTGCTTCTAGAACTATTTCTAGGATTTTTTGCAGAGCTCTTTACTTTGGCTCATTTCCGAAGATCACCTTACTACCACTCTTTACTGCGGCTCATTTCCGAAGATCACCTTGCTATCGTTCTTTACTACAATATTTGCAGCATCTGCTACTGAATAATCATTTGTAGTATTTATAGCGCCCCAGTCTGATGAATGAATGCTAAAGTTTACTGAAAGAGTATCATTTGCATTTAAAGTTGCATCATCGCCAAAGCTTATTGTAAGCTTTGTGTCTGCATCCTTATTCTTTGTCGCCTTAAAGGCTGAATACTTTCCTGTTACTGTATTAAGACCGCTATAAGCTCCGTTTGCACCGTTTATAGCTGCGTGGTAGCAGTCAAAGAGGAAATCGCTCTTTCCATCCTTCGTGAAATAATATTCAATAGAGAGCTTTTTAAGCGGATAATTTTCGCTTCCTATGTTCTTTATCTCCATTATTCCTGTAATTGCTGAAGAGCTTGCCGTTGTGCCGTCATATCTTACTGTTACTGAAAAGTTTTCGCCCTCTGCATTTTTTGTTCCAACAGATGCGCCGCCTATTGCAGCGTTTCCATTGCCGTTATTGCCGTTATTTCCTCCGTTGCCATTTCCGTTATTGCCATTTCCAGAATTCCCACCATTATTAAGGCTTCCTGCTGCTGCCTCTGCCTTCTTCCCGGCATCCTTACCGCTCTTTGGTTCACTTCCAAAAATAAGCTTTCCATTTTCATAAAGAGCCATATTTTCAGCGCGTGCCGTACTTCCAAGCTTTAGGCCTTCAAAGGAATAATCATTGGTATCATCCCAGATTCCAAGATCGTCTCTTATTCTTACCTGAATTTCCTGCTTGTAGTGCTCCTGTCCGCCCGGGTAAAGAGTTCCATCGCCAAACTTTACTGATAAATAGTAAAGGTTCTTGTCTGCATCCCAGGTATATAGACCGTCAACGCTTCCGCCCTGCATGTAGTTCGTTGTAACTACTATATTTCCTGTAGTACCGCCTGCATCTATCACCTCTGAAAGATCCATGAAGTAACGAAGCTCTACATCCTCTGCTGCTCTTGCCGGCCAGCCTGTCGCATTAAATACATTTGCTTTTATTTCAATAAAATCCTCGCCGTCTACGTTGATTCCGCCTTCGATATAATACTCGTCAGGAACCTCTTCAACTGCACCGAAATCCTTTATTGTCTGTCCCTTGTATTTTGAATAAAGCTTTGCAAGAAGTCCGGTAAAGCCCGCATTATAATCACAGGCAACCTCATTTTTGCAATAATCTGTTACTGTATCTGTATAACCATCACTAGCATCAGGTCCGCCAACAAGCGCTCCATAAAGAGTATGCTTGCTCTCTCCCGGTTCATTCATGTTATTGCTTGCTGAACCCTGAGCTGTTCTATGATGCGGATGCTCCGGATAATTTTCACCAAAGCCTATCATATATGAAAATCCTGTACTTCCAAGTGCATAATCAGCCTGAGATACTGCAAAGTTCCAATAAGTAGACTGCTTTTGCTTTGAGCAGCCTTCCCACTCACTATAAACACCTGCTACAAAGCCTGTAGTTGTTGCATAGCGGAGTGCTCCCCACTGATCAAGCACTGCAAGGCCCTTTGGTGAATAAGTCACTCTTTCACCGGTTTTAAGTCCGGTTGTCCACCAATCCAGATGTTTTTCAACAGCATTCTTATAGGTATCCTCACCTGTAAGCTTTGCAAGAAGAACTGCAGCACCGATATGAACATCATCCCAGCAAAGTGCCCAGTCACTATCCTGATTTGCACTTTTATAGGTCTCCTTTGCTATTTTTAAGTAGGAATCATCCTTTGTTGCAATGTAAAGCCAGGTTGCTGCCCATGAAAGCTCATCATAAAAACCACTGTGTGATGTATAAAAACCATTTGCTGCTGTATAGCCAGCATCGCTTCTTGTCTCATTTGCAAACTTAAATAGACTTACTGCATGCTCAAGGCACTTTTTACTATAATCTGCATCCACATCCGTAAAAGCCAGTGCTGTTGTAGCAAGAGCGGCCGATGCCTCTGCAACTACACATGAGCCTGGATTTTCCTTTGTTACAAAATAAGAAGGTCTCTCCATCTGGCTCTCGACAAGCTCTGCCGGTCCCCACCAGGAATGATCCTGATTTCCATCTCCTACCTGATAGAAGAATACATAATCATCTGTATGACACTTTATAAGATAATCGCTTATCCACTTTAGTGTATCAAGTGCATAGGTAAGCTGTCCACTTTCCTTGTAGGCATCCCTATCCTCATAAACAGACCAGCCGATTACAGCTCCTGTATAAGCCATAGGAAGATTGAATTTTACATTATCTCCGGCATCAAAAAGACCGCCTGAGAGATCTACGCCATTATCTGCACCATCATTTAAGCATGAATCCCCTCTCCAGTTGCAGCGCACATTTTCAGGAAGATCTCCCGAACGCTGAAGCTCGTAGAAAAGAAGAGACTTTTGAAGGGCCTCACCGTAGTTAAAATTTCCTGTGCCCTTTGTTCCTTCATAACCATTTCCCTTTTCGGTAAGATTACCTGTATTAAGTGTAGAATTGTGAGGTATCTTTCCAGAAACCGTTTCAACTGATTCATTACCTTTACCTGCATTTGATGCATCATCACTGCCCGTCACATTTCCGCCAGCATTTGATGTATCATCGCCGCCAGCCGCATCGCCGCCTGCATTTGATGCATCATCACTGCCCGTTTCATCTCCACCAGCATTTGATGTATCATCGCCGCCTGTCGCATCGCCGCCTGCATTTAGAGAATTTCCTGCTTCGTCCCCTCCATTTGCCGGCTCCATATCGCTTTTTGCTTCTTTAACATTTGATGTACCTGCATTCTTTGTAGTACCCTGCTTTCCGGCGTTTTTACCATATAAAAAGGTAATGCTGAACACTATTCCGCAAAGTAGCACTACCGCCACCATGAACGCAATTCGCTTATTTTTCATTTGCTTCCCTCCAACTGTGAAAAATCATTCCCCTAAATAATAAGATGTAAATTATCGCTTAACATTATAAAGCATCATTTCATAAAAAGCAACATAAAAAGACCACCCAAAAACCATTCTTTTTTACAAAGCTCAAGTTTCCCGGTGGTCCTATTTTTAATTATATTTCCCATCAAACCCAGCGACTTGCTTTGCCAGATTTTTAATATTACATTTCAGAGAAAATTATTCCTCAGTAATCATTGAATGAAGTTCCTGGATGCTTGTAACATCTCCCTTACCGTACTTCTTGATGTACTTTATTCCCTTTGCTGCTTCCTTAGCTGCTGCCATGGTTGTGATATAAGGAACTCTTCTCTTAATTGCCTGCTTTCTGATGTAACTGTCATCATGAACGCTATCCTTGCCAGCTGGTGAGTTGATGATAAGTGCAAGCTCGCCATTGGTAATAGCATCAAGGATATTTGGTCTTCCTTCATAGAGCTTAAGGATCTTCTCTGCTGGAATTCCTGCATCTGTGATGATTTCATATGAATGACCTGTTGCTACGATTGTAAAGCCGTCCTCATAGAAGCTTCTTGCTACATCTACGATTTCTGCCTTATCCTTGCGGTTTACTGAAATAAGAACCTTGCCCTCTGTTGGAAGGATATTCTTAACAGCCTCCTGTGCCTTGCTGAATGAAAGTCCTGTGCCAGCTTCCTTGCTGATTCCAAGAACCTCACCTGTTGAACGCATTTCTGGTCCAAGAACAGGATCATATCCCTCAAATCTGTCGAATGGGAATGCTGCTTCCTTAACACCGTGGTAAGGAATAACCTTCTTCTTAAGGTTAACAAGTGGTGACTCGGCATTTGTGAATTCTCTTGTGATGATATCAACAGCAAGAGGAACCATGCGGATGTCACAAACCTTTGATACAAGTGGAACTGTACGTGATGCACGTGGGTTTGCTTCGATTACATATACTGTATCGTCCTCGATTGCGAACTGAACATTAAGGAGACCCTCAACGCCCATTTCAAGAGCCATCTTCTTTGTATATTCTTCGATAGTTCTCTGATGCTCAGCTGACATGTATGCTGGTGGAAGTATGCAGCATGAATCTCCTGAATGGATTCCTGCTCTCTCGATATGCTCCATAACTGTAGGAACATATGCAAGCTTTCCATCACTGATTGCATCTGCTTCGCACTCAGCGGCATTGTTAAGGAAACGGTCGATAAGGATAGGTCTGTCTGGTGTTACACCGATTGCCTCAGCCATGTAGTTCTCCATAGCTTCTGAATCGTAAACAACTTCCATTCCACGTCCGCCAAGAACGAATGAAGGACGAACCATTACCGGATAGCCGATCTTCTCAGCGATTGCCTTTGCTTCCTCAACAGTTGAAGCCATTCCTGACTCTGCCATAGGAATATTAAGCTTTTCCATCATTGCACGGAAAAGATCTCTGTCTTCTGCTTCTGCAATAACTCTTGAAGATGTTCCAAGGATATGAACTCCATTCTCCTCAAGTGTTGCTGCAAGGTTGAGAGGTGTCTGTCCGCCGAACTGAGCGATAACGCCAAGTGGCTTTTCCTTAGCATAGATGCCAAGAACATCCTCTACTGTAAGTGGCTCGAAGTAAAGCTTGTCTGATGTATCATAGTCTGTTGAAACTGTCTCTGGGTTGCAGTTTACCATGATTGTCTCAAAGCCGAGCTTCTTGAGCTCCTTTGCTGCATGTACACAGCAGTAATCGAATTCGATACCCTGACCGATTCTGTTAGGACCGCCGCCAAGGATCATGATCTTCTTCTTATCGCTAACTACTGCAGTATCATTTGTAGCGTTGTATGTTGAATAGTAATATGCGCTGTCCTTTGTACCGAATACATGTACAGCCTCATAGTGCTGAATTAAACCGATTTCTGCTCTTCTTGCACGGATCTTGCTCTCTGGGATCTCAAGAATCTGAGCGATGTACTTATCTGAGAAGCCATCCTTCTTTACCTTTGTAAGAAGCTCGTCTGATGGAAGGCTGCCCTTTGACTTAAGAAGCTCTTCTTCCTCATCTACAAGTTCCTTGATCTGGTTTGTGAAGTAATGCTTTACCTTTGTAATTTCAAAGATTTCATCTGCTGTTGCGCCTTTGCGGAGTGCCTCATAAATTAAGAAGTAACGCTCTGAATTAGGAGTAACAAGCTTTCTTAAGATTTCTTCCTTTGTAAGTGAATCGAAATTCTTTGCATGACCTAAACCGCTTCTGCCGATTTCAAGAGAACGGATTGCCTTGTGGAAGCTCTCCTTGAAGGTAGGTGCAATGCTCATTGCCTCACCAACAGCCTTCATTGAAGTGCCAAGCTTATCTTCTTCACCCTTGAACTTTTCAAAGGTGAATCTTGCGATCTTTGTAACTACAAAGCTGTCGCCTGGTGTGTACTTGTCTAATGTACCGCAAACACCATCTTCGATTTCATCAAGTGTAAGTCCTGCCGCAAGCATTGCTGATACAAGTGCAATAGGGAAACCTGTTGCCTTTGATGCAAGTGCTGATGAACGGCTTGTTCTTGGATTGATTTCGATGATGATTATTCTATCTGTCTTTGGATCATATGCGAACTGTACGTTACATCCGCCGATAATGCCTACCTTATCTATAATGCGATATGCCTGCTCCTGAAGTCTTGCCTGGAGCTCCTTTGACTGTGTCTGCATTCCTGCAGCGCAGAGTGAATCACCTGTATGTACGCCTACTGGATCGATATTTTCGATGAAGCAGACAGTGATCTTATTGCCCTTTGCATCGCGAACTACCTCGAGCTCAAGCTCTTCCCAGCCGAGTACTGATTCCTCGATAAGAATCTGGTGAATGAGTGATGCCTGAAGTCCCTTTGCTGCAACTGCCTTAAGCTCGTCTACATTGTATACGAAACCGCCGCCAGCTCCGCCCATTGTATATGCAGGACGTACAACTAATGGGAAACCGATTTTCTCTGCTATTGTAAGTGCCTCGTCCATTGAATAGGCAACGTCACTTCTTGCACATTCAACTCCGATGCTCTCCATGTCTCTCTTGAATACGATACGGTCTTCACCAGCCTCGATTGAATCAACCTTGATACCGATTACTTCTACTCCGTACTTTTCAAGAATTCCATCCTTATATAATTCTGATGCCAGATTAAGAGCACTCTGTCCACCTAAATTTGGAAGAAGCGCATCTGGGCGTTCTTTAGCGATTATCTGTTCCAGACGAGCCTCGTTAAGTGGTTCAATGTAAGTTACATCAGCTGTTTCTGGGTCTGTCATGATTGTTGCAGGGTTTGAGTTAACGAGCACAATTTCATAGCCGAGCTTCTTTAAAGCCTTGCATGCCTGTGTTCCTGAGTAGTCAAACTCGCAAGCCTGTCCAATTACGATTGGTCCAGAGCCGATGATTAAAACCTTGTGAATATCTGTTCTCTTTGGCATTCTAGTATCCTCCTAATAATGTGTGACCGGTCTGAGATTTTTGGCCCCATTCCGACCTCAATAATACATTATCTCATAAAGTCAACCAAATTACAATAATTTTTTTTATTTTTTTGCATTTTCTTCTGAAAGCAGTTACAAACCAGTATTTAAGCACCGTTTCCATATTTTATCAATTGTCATTACAATGCGATTTTAATCTCTGCTTTCAAAATTTTTACTATTCATTTACATATCTTAAGAACCTTCAGGTAAGGTAACCTTCCATTTCGGTGTAAAAATTTCATAACAGGTCCTCCCATAAAAAAGGACTCCGCCTGCGCGAAGTCCTCTATTTTGTCTATTCATTTAGCATTTACTGCCATTTTCTATCTTTTTACTCAGCTGGCATTTCGCCCGCCTATTTTCCTAAGATTTACCCAGCTGGCATTTTGCCCGCCTATTTTCCTAAGTTTTACTCATCTGACATCTCGTCTGCTGTCTTCTCTGGAAGTCTGTACTTCTGCTTATTTTCATTGTACAGTCTTTCAAAGGTCTTGTCATTTGACATCTTGAGCTTGTTCATATAATCATGAGTATCGAACTGATCATCATTTACCTCAAGGAGACATACAGCTACATTTGAACAGTGATCTGCAATTCTTTCATAGCTTGTAAGTACATCTGAAAGGATGAAGCCCATTTCAATGGTACACTTACCATTGCGAAGTCTCTCTACGTGACGTCTCTTAAGCTCTGTCTGAAGATAATCGATTTCCTCTTCAAGAGGCTCTACCTCGATGGCTCTCTTTATGTCAAAGTCACGGAATACTTCACCAGTAAGCGATATAACATCTTTTAATGCGTTATTGAATATTGCAAGCTCTTTCTTGGCATCCTCTGAGAAGAACTGCTTTTTATCATGCATTTCCTTTGCTGCTTCCATGATATTTAATGCATGGTCGCTCATTCTTTCAAAATCGCCGATTGTATGAAGAAGGACTGAGAGCATATGTGATTCTTCCTTGGTAAGATTATGGCTAGGCAGCTTTACAAGATAGGAGCCGATGGCATCCTGGTATTTATCTACCTTATCCTCTATTTCTGCTACCTGATCTGCGATATCCTGGTCATAATTATCAAGAAGAGACATTGCCTTTACTATTGCTGTCTGAGCAAGCTCTGACATTCCATCAGTTGCTGTTTTACACTGCTCTATAGCTACACCCGGCTTATTAAGGAAACGAGAATCAAGAAGTCTTAATTCGTCATGCTTATCAATTTCCTCATTTGAACCTTCCTCATCCTTAACCGTAAGGTTTGCAAGCTTTACAAGAAGATTTGAGAAAGGAAGAAGTGCAAGAGTTGCAGCAATATTAAAAGCACTATGAACTTTTGCTATTCCCGCTGCATCTGCCTGTCCATCTACAAAAGCAAATTTTAATACTGCATGAAGCGCATAGAAAACAACCATGAATAAAATGGTACCTATAAGGTTAAAATAAAGATGGATGAGAGCTGCCCTCTTCGCATTCTTCTTTGCACCTATTGCTGAAAGCATAGCTGTAAAACATGTACCGATATTTTGTCCCATGATGATAGGAATCGCTGTTGCATAGGTAAGCGAACCTGTATTACAAAGTGCCTGCAGGATACCTACAGATACAGATGAACTCTGTACTACGAAGGTTACTATCGCACCGACTATCATACCAAGTATAGGGTTTGAAAACATTACAAGGAGATTCGTGAACTGAGGAACATCCTTAAGAGGCTCTACAGCTTCACTCATCATATTCATTCCGAACATTAATACTGAAAAGCCAAGAAGGATTGTACCAACAAGCTTCTTCTTTTCATTTTTGCTAAAGGTAAGAAGTATTGCACCTATTATTGCAAAAATCGGTGTAAATGATGTAGGCTTAAGGAGCATAATGAATACATTATCACTCTGAATGCCTGCAAGTGAAAGAATCCAAGCGGTAATAGTTGTACCGATATTGGCACCCATGATTACGCCTACAGCCTGAGTCAGCTGCATAATTCCCGAGTTTACGAAACCTACTACTGTTACGATTGTCGCAGCAGAGCTCTGAATTGCTGCAGTTACCAGAGCGCCGAGTGCTACTGCCTTGAACCTATTACTTGTCGTCTTTTCAAGGAACTTTTCCATTCGACCGCCCGATGCTGCCGAAAGGCCATCACCCATAACGTGCATTCCATATAAGAAAAATGCTATTCCGCCTATGAGCGACAGTATGTCAAAAAGGTCCATACCATCCTCCACACATTTCGTACCGCTTACCTTGATAAACAATACTTATATTAATATTTTTTTTGCATCTCTATACGTTTACCCATTTAAAGCCCACGCCAAAATTAGATTTTCGCGTCCACGTCTAAAAGACACATTCTCGATTATACAATACAATTTTCAAAAACACAATGGCTTTATAAAAATTTATTATTACAAGATCAGATACCCATTTCTTTACTGAGCTGCTCTACTACAGCCTTAAGTGTGCCCGGCTTAAAAGGATTGTTAAGACCTACCTTATCTACAAGCCCGTTAAAGAAATCCGATGCTGAAAGCTTGCAGAGCTCTAAATAGCTCTCCCATGCTCCCTTAAAATCCTTATCCATCCATGCCTTATACTGAAGTGCATCTGTCTGCGCAATGCAGTAATCAATGTAGTAAAGAGGATTATCATAGATATGATGCTGTTTCTGCCAGAAGCAGCCCTTTTCATAATAATCGCAGCCCGTGTAGTCTAAATGAGGCTTATACTGCTTTTCAAGCTCACGCCATGCAGCATTTCTCTCATCTGGTGTCATGTCCGGATTAGAATAAACAATATCCTGGAATTCATCTACCATTGTTCCATAAGGAATGAACATGATTGAATCCTCAAAGTGCATGTCTACATAATCCTTTGCTCTGTCGCCAAAGAAAAGAGGCATCCATTTTTCTGTAAAGAACTCCATGCTCATTGAATGAGTCTCTGCAGTTTCCATGGTTATGTCCGCATGCTCTTTTATTGGATCCTTTGCCGATATAAAGCCCTGGAAGGCATGTCCGCACTCATGAGTAATAACATCTGCATCTCCGCTGGTTCCATTAAAGTTTGCAAAGATGTATGGTGAATTATAATCAGGGATAAAGGTCATGTAGCCGCCTGTCTTCTTGGTCTTTCTTCCAAGCACGTCAAAGAGCTCATTATCGCACATAAAGTTCATGAACTCTGCTGTCTCAGGTGAGAGCTCATTATACATTTTTCTTCCTGCCTCTAAAATCTCCTCCGGAGTTCCGATCGGCGCTGGATTTCCGTTTGTAAAGTAAACGCCCTCATCGATGAAATTCAGCTTATCAAGGCCTAGTCTTTGTCTTCTTCTATCATGGAGCTTTTCGACAAAAGGTACAAAGTCCTTCTTTACCTGCTCGCGGAAAGCCTGAATGTCCTCTCTTGTGTAGCAGTTACGGTTCATTCTTGCATAGCCAAGAGGAAGGTAATTTTCATATCCCATCTCTCTTCCCTGCTTGGTACGATTCTTTACAAGGCGGTCATAGATATCATCGAACTTATCCTTATTCTTTACAAAGAACTCAGTGTACTTTTCATAGGCCTTTCTTCTGATTTCTCTATCCTTATTATGAAGATATGGCATCATGAGCGAAAGATTGAGAGTTTCACCCTCCCACTCGATTTTTGCTGTTGCAAGAAGCTTATTATACTCACTTGTAATGGCATTTTCCTCCTGCATAAGTGGAAGAATCTTCTCATCAATGCTCTTCATTGCAAGCTCAATATTCTTAAAAGCTACCTTTCCAATTTTTTCCTCAAGGTATGCACGGTAAGGTGAGTTATAGAGCTTTGTCTGGTAAGATACAACCATATTCTCGTATTCTGGAAGAATCTGGTCAAAAAAATCATGTTCCTTATCATAGAACTCATCTGTCATGTCAATGTCGTGACGAATATGTGCTATGGTATATAAAGATTCTACATGATCCCTAAGCTTATAATATCTCTTATGTACCTCGAACTGCTCCTCGCCCGACTTTGCTGCATCAAGAGCCTTTTCAAGCTCTGCAAATTCAGCCTTTACCTTCTCAAAATCTAATCTTTCGTATGGCATTTCTGAAAACTTCATATTTATCTCCTTCTAATTTCATAATATTACTTTACAACTGTGGTACTGGTGCAGCACACTGTTGTACCAGTTTATTATGTACCAGATTAATTCTTTACCAGTTTAATTCTGTTGTAACGTTTTAGTACTGTGGGACCAGTTTAGTACTATTGTACTGGTGCAACACCGTGGTAGCGATTTGGTACTGTAATACTGGTGCAGCACTGTGTTTTTGGCATTACTTTAAGCTAAACTATATTCTGGTACATTTACCTAAAGAATGCAATTTTCTCAAGCACCTCTCTATCACACTTAAATGGCACTTTTGCCAGCTTTGCCGGATTCTTTACTAAAACATCTACCGCATGCATAAGATCCTTTTCACTTATCACCGGATTTTCGCATACTATATTGTAGAAATCCTGATACTGCCTAGCGCTCTTGAAGCCCGAAAGGTCTAGAAGATGGGTACTTTCTGCTTCATCTGCCTGTGAAAGATAGCCTGCTTCAAAATAGCCTATTGCCTTTCCATGCTCCATTTTAAGCTCAAATGTTATAGGATAGGATAAACCGTGTGGAATGGTAGTTCCAGACTGCGCTATAGCCACACCGCCAAGCGCCGAGGCATGCATGAGCCTGTTATAATCTGCCAGCTCTGCCTTCTTATTTCCAAGAAGTACATCTCTGCTGCCGCTCCATACCGCTATGCCCTCTTCTGCTACAGCTCTGCTATAAGCATCGGCATCAGTATTTACAAAGCTTTCATAAAGATGCCCTAGAGCATCTATCGCTGTATTTCTGATTATTTTCTCCGGTGCAAAGGCAAGATACTTTCCATCTATTAAAGCTACATCCGCAAAAATCCTATGGGATATCGAGCCCTTCGTTCTCTTTTCAGGTATTGTAAGCACACTGACTGCCGTAACCTCAGAGCCTGTGCCGCAGGTGGTAGGTATCAGTACAAGTGGAATCCTTGAGATATCATGATTATTATATAAATAATCTGCTCCTTCCTCCTTATGGCATATCATAAGAGCAATGGCCTTTGCCGCATCAAGCGGAGAGCCTCCTCCTATGCCTATTACAAAATCAGCACCCTCATTTACGCCAAAATCCCTTGCCTTCATTATAGTTGCTATTTCAGGATTTTCTTCCACCTGATCGAACAGGCAAAAATCTATTCCTAGGCTCTTTAGTGCATCTGTCACGTCCTCATAGGCTCCGTTCAGCTTTGCAGAGTGCCTTCCTGTAACAAGGAGTGCCTTCTTGCCGCGTTTAAGCTCATCCTTATGATTTTTTACTGCATCATTTTCTTCAAATACCTTTACAGGCATATAAAATTTCATAATGGATATACGTCCTTCCTTTCTAAATAATATACAAGGAAATTATAATCCAATACTCCAACAAAAGTCAAGGAATACACAAAAAATACAAAACTCCGGAGCCATCACTGATTCCGGAGTTTTTTTTACTATTAAAGTCTTTACTTAGCCCTTCGCACAGCTTTCACCAAACCATTCGTAAGGTTTTACTTAGCCTTTCGCACAGCTTTCACCAAACCATTCGTAAGGTTTTACTTAGCCCTTCGCAAGGCCTTAATGCATATTAGAGATTGCGTTCCTTCTTGATGTCAAGTCTTTCCTTAGCAAGTGTGATTGCTGCGTTTACAAGTACGCCTGCAATAGCAATTACGAAGATTATAACAACATCCTTTAATGAAACCTCTGCAAGCTTAAGGAGCTTTCTAAGTGGCTCAAAAGCTAATACAGCGATCTGGAGAAGGATACCAACTACTGTACAGATATTAAGAATAGGGTTATTCCATGATTCCTTTGTAGTAAATGCAAAGCTGCCCTTTGTCTTACATACATAAGCCATAAGCATTTCGTTGATTGCAAGCGTGCTGAAGCAGTACGTTCTGCAAAGCCTTACAAGTTCTGCATCTGTTGACATTGCTGTAAATACATTATCAAAGCCGACCTTTGCTATTACAGGAAGAAGGAAAGCAAGAAGTGCAACTAAACCACTTATTACACCCTGAATTACAACGTTTAAATAATCGCCCTTATTTAAGAGACCAGCCTTAACGTCTCTTGGCTTTTCATTCATTACAGAATCTGTGCTCTTATCCATACCAAGTGCAAGTGATGGAGCTGTATCTGTAAGAAGGTTTACCCAGAGAATCTGGATAGTTGAAAGAGGTGATGCAAGTCCGGCAAATATAGCTGATGCCATAAGCACAACCTCACCGAAGTTCGAACGAAGAAGGTAAATAACAGACTTCTTGATATTATTGAAGAGATTTCTACCTTCCATAACCGCATTCTTGATTGTGATGAAATTATCATCAACAAGGATCATTTCTGCAGCATCCTTTGCTACTTCTGTTCCACCGATACCCATTGCTACACCGATGTTAGCAGCCTTAAGTGAAGGAGCATCATTTACGCCGTCACCTGTCATTGAACAGATTTTTCCATGTGACTGGAAGGCCTGAACAATCTGAACCTTATTTTCTGGAGATACTCTTGCGAATACTCTATAATTAAGAACATTCTTCCTAAATTCCTCAGGATCCATCTCATCGATTTCAGCACCTGAGATACTCTGGCTGATATCCTGTGCGATATCAAGCTCCTTAGCAATGGCAAAAGCTGTAACCTTATGGTCACCTGTGATCATTGCTACTTCAATTCCTGCATGATGGCACTCATCAACTGTCTCTTTAACACCTTCCTTTGGAGGGTCGATCATAGCTGAAAGACCTACAAAGATCATATCCTCTTCCTGAGGCTTCTGGTCACCTTCACGGTAAGCAAGTGCAAGAACTCTAAGCGCATCTGAGCTCATCTTTTCTGCTGACTGAGTTGCCTTCAGAACATCTTCATTCTTGATAGGACGAACACCATTTGCATCTAAAATTCTATTACATCTAACAATGATTGAATCGATAGCACCCTTTGTGTAAGAAACTGTCTGCTTGCCTTTTTCTGTTTCTACATTATTGAGGGTAGTCATCATCTTTCTGTCGGAATCGAATGGTATTTCATCAAATCTTGTAATGCCCTTCATCATATTGTCATAGCCAAGCTTATTATCCTTGCTATACTTAATGAATGCGATTTCTGTAGGATCTCCGATTCCTTCCTTTGTATGATGTGAATACTTAGCATCATTACATACGCAGAAGCCTGTAAGAAGCTTCATGAATAATGGATCATTTACTTCTGTTTCTTCAGCAGCACGCTCGATTCCGTTGTAGAACCATCTTACTACTGTCATTCTGTTCTGTGTAAGAGTACCTGTCTTATCTGAGCAGATAACATTAACTGCGCCAAGTGTCTCTACTGCATGAAGCTGCTTAACAATGGCATTTCTCTTACTCATCTTCTGGATACCAGAAGAAAGAACAAGTGTTACTACTGTTGCAAGACCCTCCGGGATAACTGCTACTGCAAATGCAATAGAAATCATGAGAGTTTCAATGACATCTGTCTTATATAAGAAGATCTGGCAAACAAACATTAATATACATAAAACTACACCAGCGATACCAAGAACAAGTGATATCTTATCAAGGTTCTTCTGAAGAGGAGTCTCTTGCTTTTCAATATGATGAAGCATCTTTGAGATCTTACCGATTTCAGTGTCATCACCGATTCTTTCAACGACACCATCGCCTCTACCATATTCGATAAGAGTTGACATGAAGGCCTTATCTTTTCTGTCGCCTAAGGCTGTCTTTTCATTACTCTTTTCATTTGAATCCTTCTCAACCGCAATACTTTCACCTGTAAGAGCTGACTCATTAATTTTAAGAGAGCTTGTCTCAACAAGTGTAAGGTCTGCTGGAACAACTCTTCCTGCTTCAAGTATTACATAATCACCAACTACGAGCTCAGAGGATGGAATCTCAACCTGCTTTCCATCTCTGATTACTACTGCTGTAGAAGCATTTATCTTTTTAAGCGCTTCTACCGATTTTTCTGCCGAAACCTCCTGAACTGTACCGATGATACAGTTTGCAAGTACTACGACAATGATGATGATTCCATCTACTATCTCTCCCGTCATAAATGAAATGACAGAAGCTACGATTAGAAGAATGATAAGCGGCGAAGCGATCTGCTCAAAAATAATTTTGAAGACACTCTTCTTCTTGCCCTGAGTGAGGACATTTTTGCCGTTTTTTTGTCTCTCCGCTACTTCTGCGGAGGTCAATCCCTTTGCTGGCATTTTTTTATCTCCTTTTTAAAAGTAATGTGAAAAAATATAAAAACTTCCACAAACAATTATTATACTTAACCTAACAATAAAAGTCAATTGACCAAACTTCAATTATGGTCATTCTATTTTTCTAAAACTGCAAAATAATATTTCTATTTTCCTTTTTTCGCAAAATAGATTTTTAAAAGCATCTAGCTTCAAAGAATACACCAAAATTGAAAAATCCGTACTCATTTTCATTAGCTAGAACACTACATTTACTAAATTTCCTATGCCGTCTATGGCGCAGTCTATCACGTCTCCGTTCTTTAAAAACTCAGGATTTTCCATGCCCATGAGCACTCCCTTCGGTGTTCCTGTTGCTATGATTGTACCTGCCTTAAGTGTCATTCCCTTTGAAAGTGTACTGATTATTTCACTGATTCCATGAATTAAAAGCGAGGTATTGCTATCCTGCCTGGTTTCACCGTTGAGCTTTGTATGAATGTGAAGAGCCGGCGGGTAGGCGATTTCATCTGCAGTAACAATGCAAGGTCCCATTGGAGTAAAACCATCAAGGCTCTTTCCAAAATACCACTGTTTATGATTTGTCTGGAGATCTCTTGCTGAGACATCATTTATGATGGTATATCCGAACACATATTTTTCAGCATCCTCCTCTGATACGTTGAGGGCATTTTTTCCTATAATCACGCCAAGCTCATTTTCAAAATCAAGCTTCTTTGTAATATCTGCATGGGCCGGTATTACCGAATCAGTTCCCTGACTATAGCTGACTCTTTTGGAAAAAAAGATAGGCTCCTCTCTTTTTACCTCAAAGGCATCTGAATAGTTAAAGGCCTCTGCCGCATGTGCCTTGTAATTAAGTCCTAAACATAGCACATCCTGAAGCGGACGAGGTATCGGTGATATTATCTTATAGGAACCCTCCTTAAGAACCTCTCCTTCTGCGTTCCTTATCTTATCTAGCTCCTTAGCATCGGCATTTATTATAAGATCATTCATGTCATTATAATTAAAGCCTGCATTTTTAAGCAGAAGTACCGAGCCTTCCTCCTTTAATACTCCTACTTCTTCTTTTGATTCCTCTGTTACTACTGTTACTAATTTCATTTTTCTCTCTCCTGGTAATTCACATAAAAATTATGCTAATTGCGTTCCTAAAAATCACGCTAATAGTTTTCCTAAAAATCATGCTAATAGTTTTCCTAAAAATTATGCTAATAGTTTTCCTAAAAATTATGCTAATAGTTATCCTAAAAATCATGCTAATAGTTATCCTAAAAATCATGCTAATAGCTTTCCTAAAAAACAAAAGTATATCTTCATCATAAAGATATACTTTTGTATAATAATTTTATTCTATCATTAAATTGATTTCTCTGCAAGTGAAATTGCTTCTTCATATGGAAGCGGATGGCTCCATACAAAGCCCTGTACAAGATCGCAATTATACTCCTTAAGGTATTCGAGCTGTCCTTCCTTCTCAACACCTTCTGCTATTACCTCACACTCCATTACGTGACCTAAGTAAATTACAGTCTTTACAAAGTCCTTATTAGCGTCTGAGCTCTCGACATTGTCTATAAGGCTCTTGTCGACCTTTAAAAGTGTAATCGGAAGACGGAGCACCTGTGCTAGAGAGGTATAACCTTTTCCAAAATCATCAAGTGCTATCTGAATGCCCTCGGCTCTAAGCTTCTGGATATTCTCTATTGTCTGATAGATTGAATCTGCAAGAGAATACTCAGTAATTTCAATTTCGAGACACTTTTTAGGGAAATCTAATTCCTCTATCAAAGCAAGCAGCTTTTTAGGGAAGTCTGGTCTTTCAAAAGCCTTTGCTGATACATTTACAGATAGGGTAAGATCCTCTGATTTACGGCATATATCCCTGAACTGCTTCATCGAGCTTCTTAAAACATAGGAATCTATTTCTAATATAAGACTTGAATTTTCTGCAACCGGAATAAACTCTGCCGGGCTTACTATTTCACCACTTGGAAGCTTCATTCTAAGAAGCGATTCAAAACCTCTTAGCTTTCTGCCATCGAGCTTGTACTGTGGCTGATATACATGATAGAAATAGCCATTTTCAAGAGCTTCCTTTACTAAACTTGCAAGCTTGCTCTTTCTCTTCACCTTTGCTTTTACGTCATCATTATATACAACTACTGAAGTTGTATCGCTCTTATTTGCAAAGCTCATGGTAACGTCTGCATTGTTCATCAGCTCTTCTGAAGTAATATTCTCATCTATGTTGCTTGCTACACCGATCTTTGGAGTAACATAAACATCGACCTGAACGTCATTTTCACCTTTTAAAACAAGCTTTTCACTGATCTTCTTTACAAGATCATCAGCCATCTGACCAAATTCAACTTCCTCATTTAAAAGAACGGCATACTCTGCACCGCCGATACTAAAAGCATGTCCCTTTCCCTGGATGGTCTCTTCAATTCTTCCAGCTACCATTCTTAGGATTTCATCACCATAATTTCTTCCAAGTCTGGTATTTACATCTGAAAAACCATCGAGATGGATATAGAGAAGATAGCACTTTCTCTTTTGGATTTCATAATCGCCAAGCATCTCTGTAAAACCCACTCTATTTTTAAGACCGGTTACAGAATCGGTAACTCTTCTTTTATTTCTGACTCTAACCTGCCAGCCAATGAAGGCTATTGCCAAAACATTGAATACTCCGTTAAATACACCTGGAATATTTAGCAAATTCAAATCTTTAACGACCGTTCTCATTACACTTGAAATTGATAGAATTGAAAATGCAAGTGCTATTCCCGTTCCCCAAAAGGAATCTATAAATACCAGCACTATGCACAATATGAATATAAGTGCCTGTAATGAACCATTTATAGTAGTTGGCAAAAATTTAAGACCGTAAATCTCAATAAAACTGTTATGATATTTTCGCCCTATCATAGTCGTTGAAAAATACAGCATAAAAATAACGACCGTTAAGAGAACTAACCAAAATACCTTCCTTTTCCTCGCTTTTGAAAACATTAGCAATCCCCCGTTCTTATCTAATACATAGATATAGCGTTACACACATTGATCCTTCCATCCCTTGATTTCTCTAAAGCGCGTTCATTAATCACCTATAAATTCCAAATATCACTTTTCATTTCCTTTTACTTAATAAATGTATTTTATTCCATTGATGCCATAAAAATCAATAGTTTTCCTATTTTTTAATTTTTGTTATTAAAGAAGTTATAATTTATTTGTTTCACAAGCACAAAGAGTCGTACCATTTAAGCTGTTGTTTATTCCTTGCGAAAATTTCGTGGATATAATAACATTCTTCTAATACTTTTCAATTTCCGACATATTAAAACATTATAAAACAAAGGTTTTACATTCCTTTTCCCCACCTTTTATTATACCTTAAAATCAACGATTAAACAAGCACTATATTTGCCATTTTCTCTACATTTTGACCACTTTTTGTTGAAAAAAGTCCATTTCTTAACGTTTGTTAAAATTTTCACCAGTAAAACCCTTATATTTCCATATTTTCAGGGCATAAAAATCCATAAAATGTAAATTCAGAATCGCAAAAAGGCATACCACCCAAATAGTAGTATGCCTTTTTTATGCTAAATTTTATTTTTTACAGTTCAATCCTCTATCGCAAGTGAGCCCATTGGGTCCCATGGCTTAAGAACGATTGGATCCTTTTCGAACTGCTTCTTCTGCTTCTTTGAGAAATATTTCTTGTTAAGAAGAATCTGGTAAGCATATTCTGAAAACCATTCATCACTCATTACATAGTAGCCGTCCTTGCCGACATCCTTGCCCCAGCTATTTTCTACCTTCCAGCGCACAGGCTTTCCGTCGTCATCAAGCTCTACACCTGTAATTACCATTGCATGAGTCATAAGGCTCTCACCATAGTCAAGACGCTCTGCCTTTGTCATTGGAAAACTTGTGTTAAATAGCTCATCAACACCAAGTGAATCAAGGGTAAGATATCCGCCCCTTCTATCTGAGAACTGACCTACATCACTTCCGAACCATACTGCTTTATTATCCTTAAGCTGAGCGATTGTAAGCTCCTTTAGATCCTCCATAGGAAGATTTAAATACTTTACAGGATACTGCTCACCTCTTACGCTTCCTAAATACTGGACTGTAAAAGTCTTTCCGTATGGCTTATCTGCTGTTGGTGCATTTATTACAGTTACAAAGTCATCGAGATCCATTTCTACATACTTCTTGAAAAATTCCTGAGGAGTAATGTCCTTTACCTGAACAAAATTCTTATCCTTATCTCTTGTTTCCCATGTAAACTTCTTTGGTGGCTCTCCAAGTGCTATTGCAAGCATGCGGTAAATTGTATTTAACATCTCCTCTTTATCCTTACGGAGCTCTTCAAGCTTTTTTCCGCCCTCATAAGCGGTTCTGAGCTCACATGCATAGCCTCTGAGCTTTGTCTTTAAATATTTATTAAGTTCTGCTGTTGCTGATGATACTGCTGTTTCTGGCATTACTTCCTGAGGAACAACGCCGTACTTATATGTGAGTGAACGGAACATATCCCACTGTCCGCCGTCTCCTATAGGATCTGTCAAAAGATAGCTTACTACTCTTCCTTCTCTTGGCTCATCAAGGGTTGCAAGAATATTTTCAAGGAAATAATTTGATTTTTCAAGCTTATCATAGAATAATGGATAGGCCTGAGAGAGCTCCATATTCTCTAAATTCAGCTTTTCCATTACATTCAGTCTCATAACATTGTAGGAAGCAAACATCCAGCAGCGACCTGACTGCTTCTGATTGCAAACCTTTCCTGATTCAACCTCTACATTAAAGGCATGCTGATTATTTCTCGCCTTATATACATTCATCGCTGCCTTATTTACACCTTCGCTTGAAACAGCATTCATTGCTATTATATTAGCTCTGTCCTTTGCAAAGGCTTTTTCGAATTTCTGAAGATCCTTCTTCTCAATTGCTTCATTCATCTCATATACCTCTTTTCATTTCACTATTTTTTGATTTAAACTTTTCTTCAAAGTCTTCTGGTTTCTTTGACTTAAACCACTCTTCAAAGTCCTCTGGTTTCTTTGATTCAAACCGCGTTCACCTTTGCCATTATAGCACCCTAGTTAAAATAAATCAACGCTATATCGATTAAAATCAATCAACTTCATAACTTTTTTTCTCAACAGTCTTATAGACCAGATTTACCTGAGTTCCTTTTTTGGCTTCTTCCTCTATGATATTTTTAATTTCAGTTACTGCATTAGGGCTCGGCCACCTTTTATTAGAATCAGTCTGAAGATAATATCCTTCTCCTTTTATATAGAGCTTGACTGTTGCTGCATCTAGCGCAAAATATTTTTCATCTTCAAGGTCGCCCCAGTTTAGCATGTCGTGATTTTCGATTACTATTCCGATATTATTAAATACATCTGCAGATACAAGGTACTCTGCTTCTTCTCTTTCTGCGCCTGCATACGGCTCACTTACGATGCTGATAATTGCCTCTGTCTCAGATTTTCTTTTTACGCTTGCGCAGTAGTAAGAACCCAAAGAATCCCCTGAACACTGCCATTCTACACTTTTTAATGAATCTTTTAAACTACTGCTTCTATACATATCTCCTCCATCATACACATCAGTATTATTATTGGTATCGGTATTTATTGTTACGTTGCCATTGCCATCAGCTCAGGTCAATCTATTAAATCATTCTGGAACCTTGATAAATGCTCGTACGGAAGGATGAGCCTTCCCCTAAAGAAACCGCAGCCATCATTTATAAGCATGTTATTTACAGCCCCGAACATATTTACGTCCACCTTTGCTAAATCAAGGTTCTGAAGAGCATTCAGCCTCTCATAGGCTTCATCATAATAAACACATTTTCCTTTTTCGATTACTGGCGCAGAGCCGGATTCAGCTTGAAGCTGCTCGTAATTTTCATGATTTGCCCTTCCTATTTCTGCAAAATCATCCATTTCCTTTGTACGTAGCTGAACCTCCATGTAGTTCTTCGCCTGATTATCGTAAAATGCTACATGCAGCGATTTATAGCCATATTCTCTGGGATATTCCACATAGTCCTTATAGTAAGGCAATATGTCCTTATTCAATCTCTTGGACGGCTTTTTTTCTGCAAATTCAGTTTTCTGAGCCGTAAAGTCCCTTTCTTCAAGGAATTTCGGAAGAGCCTCTGCTATTTCATAAAGATACTCACTCTCCTTTTCTTCCCTGACTTCTCCTTCTTTTACATGGCACTTAGGAAGTGAAATTACTATCCTATATGCAATGATATCCTTTATGTCAGATACTGAATCCCTCATCTGTGCAGGCTCTGGAAAACAGCCATTTTCCTCGTAATATTCATTTATGAAAACCACAAGATTTCTATTGAACTTTTCCTCTGCCCTCACTAGAGACTTGATTCTGCCCTTAATGGTAAAGGCCAGATATGGATACTTTTCAGCCATGAATTTATAAAATTCTATTATTCTCTTTGACTGAGAGGTAAGGAAGTCATTGTGCTCTAATAAATCAGATATTCCATTGAGATAGTCATAATGCTCAAGATCTACAATATTACTCTTTTCATAAGCTGTTTTTTTTAAATCATCTGCATAACTATGCATTATTTTTATTACTGTATCTCCTGAATAGAGATAGTCATTTAATTTAATCATTTTTTTCCTTTCAATACATTTAAAACAGGCTTGTAATCAGCCATAACCCTTATTCCCAACAATATAATTATACTAAATTTTTCCTTATATATCAAGCCAAATCATTTCTTAGATTGTGTCAAGTATTCCTTAATTTTTACCTTTTGCCAACGAAAATTATACACTAACCATTTCTTAAGACATTTCTTACAATTTCCTTACAATTCTTCATACCCCCTTGAATTTTTAAAAAACACACTGTATAATCGCATCATAAAATTTCTCAAGAGAGAAAAATTTATTATTTATTTTTTATTCAAAACCATGGTTAGATATTTTTTCTTTTGCGGATAATTTTATTATCGTATCATAATAATCGGAGGAAGTTTATATGTTTAAAAAATTTTCAAACGGAGGTAATCCCTATGGGCAGCAGAAAATTACTTGCATTAAGCCTTGTTACTGTTCTTTCAGCAGCATCACTTACAAGTTGCAAAAGTTCTGATAATGCTCCTTCTGATACTAAAGTTTCTACTACTAGTACGGCAGAGCAGAGCACTACCACTACCACTGCTGATTCCATAGGAGATGTGGACACTGCCAGCGCTTCAAGCAAGGATACCTCTGAAGAATCAACTACAGAAGTTAAAAATACTATAGAAGCAACTGCAGAAGCAACTACAGAAGCTAATACAGAATCTAATACAGAAGCTACTACAGATACCACTACAGCTTCTGCTCCTTTAGAAATCAATTATATGACAGACGTTTATCCAGAGCTTATTAAGAGCTACTACGATTTTGTCGCTAACTATAATCCTCATAGTGAAGACCTGACAATAAACGAAGGTTTTATCGGTGTTAAAGAATCCACACTTGGCAGAACCAACGAAGAAGCCCTTGATTCTTTAGGCTTTTCTGTCGAGGATTTAAATGGCGATGGAATTGATGAGCTTGTTATAGGAAGTTTAGAGAGCGATGAGTACGTAAATAACGCTAATCAGATTTATGCTCTTTATACCTGTGTTGATAATAAGCCTGTTCTTGTTTTTGAAGGCTGGGCTAGAAACCGTCATTATTTCATTTCATCAGATACATACTATTACGAAGGTTCTAACGGAGCAATGTACTCAATCTTTGGTTCAGCAAAGCTTGCGCCTGGTGATACAGAGCTTTCGGATTACGACTATTATTTTACCCACGATGATCCTACCGGATTGTCCGACATACTTTTCTATCACAACAATACCGGTGTATTTGATCCTAATGTATCTACTTTGTTAGACACTTCTGATGAGGATTTTTGGGACAACCGTAATAATTTCATAGATCAACTTATCAATTATGATTTGGTCCCTTTGACGCAGTACTATATTTACACCAAAACAGCCGCTCCAGAGCCTGTTGATGTTCCTGTAGAGGAACATACCGAGTGCGCTATTACAATTAGTACTCCTTCTCAGGAATTATTAGATAGCAATGAGGGTTTTGCATACTTCGAGGTTGATGACTCCGAGTATGCATCATATGTAATGCTCTCTTGCTCAGACGAATTAGAATATTTTTCTTTTGACGCTATTACACTTTCTGATGCAGATCCTGCAAATGGACTTGCTAAAAATGAGTGCCTTTATACCGCGGAGCCTCTTACTCCCGAACATCCACTTATAGTGCGATTAGAGTTCTATGATACACCACATAACGGCTTTTCTTATATGGATAAAAATGGACGATTAAGACATTTCATTCTTACTATGAGCGGTAAGGACGGTTCTATCATTTCTAGCGAATATTAATATTCTATCGAATATTAATAATTGTTTTTTGTTATGAGTGCTAGGACTTTTTTATAAAAAAAATAAATTAAAAACAGCTTCAGGTACCCTCCCTGAAGCTGTTTCTTTTTTTACTTATTATTAACAAGTACAAAGCCGTGATCTACTGTTACTGTAAGCTCGTAATTTTCATATTCCTTTTTAAGTCTTTTTTCAAGTTCTGAAATGACCTCTGCATCCGTTTTTCCTATATTCTTTGGAATGACGCAGTCAAAAATAACATTTACTTTCTCTTCTCCTGGTACTATTCTCATATCATGGATTGAGATATTCTCATTAATTTCCCTTGCCTGCTTCTTCATATACGCATATACCGGATCCACCTTATCCCCCTCTGTAAAAATAGGATCATAATGGATCAGTACTTGCATTTTATATTTTTCGCTAAGCTCTCTTTCGATTTTATCGACTATTTCGTGGCACTCTATGATGCCTCTTTCAGCCGGCACCTCTACATGAACGCTTGCAAAACGGTGTCCCGGACCGTAGTCGTGTATCATCAAATCATGAGTTCCTAATATTCCTTCATATGCGAGTATGCTCTTTTCAAATTCTTCCGCAAGCTCTGGGTCCGGGCAAAGTCCAATGAGCGGATCTACCGTTTCCTTTACAAGTCCGATTCCACTTATAAGCACTATTGCTGCTACAAGCGCACCCGTGATACCATCGAGATTTATATTTTTTACATTTGATATTATCGCTGAAATAAGTACCGCTGAAGTTGCAAGCACATCATTTCTGCTATCCTGCCTTGCTGCTGAGAGCACGCTCGACTTTATCTTCTTTCCTACAATGGTATATACTATCATCATTGTAAGCTTTATAACTATTGATAATACCAATACCACGTACATAGGAACTGCAAATCTTAAATCCTGCGGATGAATTATCTTTTCAATACTTTCCTTTAAAAGCTCAACACCCGCTATCATTACTAAAAACGCTACTACAAGTCCTGATATGTACTCATATCTGGCATGCCCAAATGGGTGGTCCTCATCCGCTGGTTTTGATGCTATCCTAAAACCTATAAGCGTCACTATGCTTGATACACTGTCTGAAAAATTATTTACAGAATCCGCTATAATGGAAATCATTCCTGATGTAATACCTACTATAAGCTTTAATACCGCAAGAAGGATGTTGCAACAAAGTCCGATAGTTCCAGCTATCTGTCCAAGCTTCGTTCTCTTTTGCTCTTCCATTTCCACCATTTCCTTACTCTTCTTCCCTAAGGCTGACTCTTCCATTTCCACCATTCCTTACTCTTCTTCCCTAAGGCTGACTTTTGCCTTTTCAGCCTTTTGGGCAAAGTTTTACTTATTCACCGTCTGTGAAATTATAATCATCCTTATTTCTTTCCTTGAAGATTTCGAATATTTTTTCCATAAGCTCTTCATCGTCTATTCCTGAATATTCATAATCATCTTCTTCTCCCCTATTTGGGTTCTTGATGAGCTTTAGGATAATTACATTGTCATCAACTTCATGATCGTCCGGGAATAATACTGCATATTCCTCATCCTCATACTCGATAACATCAAGAAGCTCCATTACAACATCATTACCGTTCTGGTCCTGCATTGTAATAAAATTATCATCCATTTCATCTTCGTAATCCTCGCCGCTGGGCTCGTTATTATCAAAGTCATCCATATTATAAATTTTTGCCATATTCATTCTCCTTTTTATCACATTTTTTCTTTACCATTTCGCATCGCTTTTTATTTCACTGCCTCTGCAAGCGCTTTTGCAAGCTGAGTAATAGACTCTACATTTTCCTCTGTAACGCCAGACTTTATTGTAACAACCGGCTCAACTACAGTCATGTTCTTCATTGTCTCAAGACGCTTTTTCATTAGATTTGCTGCCATTGGAGCCCAGCTTCCATTTTCCATAAGTCCTACTATGCGGTTCTGAAGATTATGATTTTTCAGATCATCAAACAGGTAGCTCATCTTATCAAAAATTTCTGCATTATAGGTAGCCGAAGCAAATACGAGAGCTTCATACTCAAAGGCCCTTGATACAAGCTCTGAGGTATCTGTCTTTGATGAATCAAATACTCTTACACCTCTTACTCCAAGCTCTACAAGCTTTACCGCAAGAATGTCTGCTGCATTTGCAGTATTTCCATATACCGAGCCATAGAATATTGCTACAGACTTCTTTTCAGGAGTATATGATGCCCACTTAGCATAGCGGTCAAGAATCATATTAAAATTCTCTCTCCAGATATGTCCGTGAAGAGGGCAGATCATCTTAATGTCAAGTGCTGCCGCCTTCTTTAAAACTGCACTTACCTGAGGTCCATACTTTCCTACTATATTTACATAATAGCGTCTTGCCTCATCAGACCAGTCTCTTTCCCAGTCTACTTCATCTGCAAATATATTTCCGCTCATTGCTCCAAAAGCTCCAAAAGCATCGGCTGAAAATAAGGTTCCTGTAGCTGTATCGATGCTCATCATAACTTCCGGCCAATGCACCATAGGGGCTGCTATGAACTTCAATTCATGCTTTCCAAGATTTAAGGCCGAGCCTTCTTTTACAACTATTGCCCTTGATTCAGTCTCAAGTCCGTAAAACTGCTGCATCATCTTAAATGCCTGCATTGAAGCTACTATCTTCATTTCAGGATACTTTGCCACAAGTTCCGGAATAGCTGAGCAATGGTCTGGTTCCATATGATGAACCACCATATAATCGAGGTTTCTTCCATTTAGCACATGCTCAAGATTCTCAAAAAACTGTCTCGTAACTGCATCATCGATACCATCTAAAAGACAGGTCTTCTCATCCATAAGCACGTAATTATTATATGACATGCCTGCTGGAAGAGGATATACATTTTCAAAGAGCTCGAGTCTTCTGTCTGAAGCGCCGAGCCAATATAAATCATCATTCACTTTTCTGTAGTTGTACATTTCGTCTCCTCCTAACCATTTTTTTAACGTTAATGCATCAATTGTAACACATTCCATTCCATTATTCCATAACTTTTTTCTCATTTGAGCATTTTTTTAAATTTAATTTCAAATTATGTATTTAAGCTGATTTCTCGATTCAAACTTACTTTTATCCAGCTCCTTCCCGTTAAGGACGGTCCTCTTTAAATTATCTTCTAGATCATACTCTAGTTTTAGAGAGAAAAAGGCCTTTCTTTCCTGAAGGAGCTTTAAAAATATCCTATCGCCCTCCCATAACTCCAGGTCCATGACCTTATCAATATCTATCCATTTAAGTTCGCCTTCACTGCACTCGGTTTCTTCTCCAGAAAAATCACAGGAAGTAAATAGAGAAATGTATTCCGTAACTCCTTCTCCATAGGTAAAGGTGATAAAGCCTCTAAAATCCATTTCTTTAAGCTCCAGACCGGTTTCCTCTTTCACCTCTCTTTTTATGCATTCTTCCGGACTCTCTCCCGGCTCATTATGTCCTCCTACACCAATCCACTTACCTTCATTTATATCCTCTTTCTCTTTATTTCTGTGGAGCATAAGGTACTTTCCATCCCTTATAAGGTAACAAAGAGTACTGTTTTGTATCGTAGTTTTCATACTTTCATATCATCCTTCTCAAAATTTTTTTTCTGCTCTCAATTATACCACCATAAAAGCATCCTTCTCGAAATATTTATTCTTCTGCTCTCAATTATACCACCATAAATACATCCTTACAATTAATTTTTGCTAATATCATTTCCAAAATGTAACAATGTCCAAACGATTTTATGCCTTTAAATCAAACTATTTCTTGACAATTCTTTTTTCCTTTGTTAAAATGTTAGGGATTATACAAGATGATTTTTTAAGGTTTATCTTGCTATATACAAGGCCTATTCAGAGGGTTTGAATCGTCAAACGAAGAACCTTCTGCGAAAAGCTCATCGGACAGGGCTGGCCAGTGCCGAAGTGGAAACAATTATTCCACATATTGATCGAGTTAAAAGCTCAAATTTTATAAGTTGGTTACTTATAACCTTTATGTATAGTTAACGTTTTTAAAAACGCAATACTTTAATCCGTTTACTATAATGCACCACACAACTTGTGAAACGTTCAATAGAGCATAGTATATGCATGGTAAGCATCAGGTATCATTATGTATTATCCTTATGTTATGAATTTTCACAGACTGTGCTGCAATAGCGGAACAGTCTGTTTTTTGTTTTTGGAGGTCTGATTTTTATGGATATGAATAGACAAAGGCGTGCACCTATTTATGAAGCTTTAGAAAAGTTCAGAAAACTGCACGTGGTACCATTTGATGTGCCAGGCCATAAGCGCGGACGTGGAAATCCTGAGCTTGTTGAGTTTTTAGGACAGCGCTGTGTAGGAATTGATGTTAATTCCATGAAACCGCTAGATAATCTCTGCCATCCTGTTTCCATCATCAAGGAAGCTCAGGAGCTTGCAGCAGATGCATTTGGCGCAGCTAATTCCTTCCTTATGGTAGGAGGCACCACCTCCGCTGTTCAGGCAATGGTTCTCACTGCCTGCAAGGCCGGAGATAAAATCATTCTTCCAAGAAATGTACATAAAAGCGCAATTAATGCTCTTGTTCTTTGCGGAGCTACACCGGTTTATATAGATCCAAAGGTTGATAAGGAAATCGGAATTCCTCTCGGAATGGAGCTTGCCGATTTAAAGGCTGCAATGGATGCAAATCCTGATGCAAAGGCCGTGCTTGTAAATAATCCTTCTTACTATGGAATCTGCTCTGATTTAAAGAGCATAGTTAAGATGGCTCATGACCATAACATGCTTGCTTTAGTTGATGAAGCCCATGGCACTCACTTCTCCTTCAGCGATACTCTTCCGGTATCTGCGATGGAGGCAGGTGCAGATATGGCCTCAATTTCCATGCATAAATCCGGCGGAAGCCTTACTCAGAGTTCCTTCCTTCTTTTAGGACCGAACATGAATCCAGGCTATGTTTCACAGATAATAAACCTTACTCAGACAACCAGTGCTTCCTATCTGCTTATGGCAAGCCTCGACCTTTCCCGCAGAAACATTGCTTTAAGAGGAAAGCAGTCCTTCGAAAAGGTTGCTGAGATGGCTCAGTATGCAAGAGATGAAATAAATGAAATCGGCGGCTATTATGCCTACGGCAAAGAGCTCATAAATGGAAATACCGTTTATGACTTTGACGTTACTAAGCTAGCCGTTGTAACTAATAGAATCGGACTTACAGGAATCGAGGTCTACGATCTTCTCCGCGACGAATATGACATTCAGATGGAATTTGGTGATATCAGTAACATTCTCGCCTATATTTCTATCGGAGATTCCATTCAGGACATTGAGCGCTTGGTTGGTGCTCTTGCTGATATAAGAAGACTTTATTCAAAATCTGAAAAGCCTTTGTTTACCGGAGATTATATTTCTCCTACAGTTGCTACTACCCCACAAAAGGCATTTTATGCGCAAAAGGAAGCTGTTCCTATAATGGAATGTGCCGGCAGAATCTGTGCTGAATCTGTTATGTGCTATCCTCCTGGAATTCCTATCCTTGCTCCTGGTGAGGTAATAACAAAGGAAATCATAGATTATATTAAATATGCTCAGGAAAAGGGCTGCTCAATGCAGGGTCCTGAAAGTTCTGACATTTCTTATTTAAATGTACTTAAGGAAGGAAGCTATTAATATGGAATTTTGGTTTGAAGAGCTGCATACTGATAATGTAAAAATGTCTATCAGAGTTGAGGAACAGCTTTTTTCAGGAACAAGTGATTATCAGAGAATAGATGTATTTAAATCTCCTGAATTCGGAAAGTTCCTTTGTTCTAACGGCAGCGTTATCTTTTCAGAAGCAGATGAGTTCGTTTATGATGAAATGATCGTACATGTTCCTATGGCTGTTCATCCAAATGTAAAGAAGGTGCTTGTTATCGGCGGCGGTGACGGCGGTGTTGCAAGAGAGCTTTCTCACTATGAAGAAATCGAAGAAATTGATGTTGTTGAAGAAGACCAGATGTTCATTGATGTCTGCAAGAAGTGCTTTCCTAACAATTCCTGCGGTCTTGATGATCCTAGAGTCAAGATCTTTAACGCCAACGGTCTTCGCTTCCTTAGATCTAAAACAGATTATTATGATTTGATTATAAATGACTGTACTGATCCTTTAGGTCATACAGCCGGAATGTTCACAAAGGAATTTTATGGAAACTGCTACAGAGCCCTTCACGAGGATGGCATAATGGTTTATCAGCATGGCAGCCCATTCTTTGACGAGGATGAAGAGAGCTGCAGAGCAATGCACAGAAAGGCATTTAGAAGCTTCCCTATAAATAGAGTATTCCAGGCACACATTCCTACCTGTCCTGCAGGCTATTGGCTATTCGGCTTTGCTTCTAAAAAATATCATCCGCTTAAGGATTTTGATGAAAAGCGCTGGATGGCACGTAATATTAAAACATGGTATTATACAACACATCTTCATGCCGGAGCTTTCATGCTTCCACGCTATGTTGAAGATTTACTTACAGAGGAGGAAAATTAAATGAGCAGATTATTAGTTATTGGTTGTGGCGGTGTTGCACAGGTTGCAATCCAGAAGTGCTGTCAGAACAGCGATGTATTTACAGAGCTCTGCATTGCCAGCAGAACAGTTTCTAAGTGCGATGCCCTAAAGGAAAAGCTCGCAGGAAAGACTTCTACTGTTGTTACTACAGCAGCTGTAGACGCTGATAAAAAGGAAAACGTGGTAGCCCTTATTAAGTCATACAAGCCAGATCTCGTTCTTAATGTTGCTCTTCCTTATCAGGATCTTTCAATCATGGAGGCCTGCCTTGAGTGCGGTGTTCATTATGTTGATACAGCAAATTACGAGCCAGAGGATACAGATGATCCAGAGTGGAGAAAAATCTACGACAAGCGCTGCAAGGAGCTCGGCTTCTCAGCATACTTTGATTATTCATGGCAGTGGAATTACGACCAGAAGTTCAAGGATGCAGGTCTTACTGCCCTTCTTGGAACCGGCTTCGATCCTGGTGTAACAAGTGTATTTACAGCATATGCTCAGAAGCACTATTTCGATGAGATCCATACAATAGATATTCTTGACTGCAACGGCGGCGATCATGGTTATCCATTCGCTACCAACTTCAATCCTGAGGTCAACCTTCGTGAAGTAAGCGCTCCAGGCAGCTACTGGGAGGATGGTCATTGGGTAGAGGTTCCTGCAATGTCAATCAAGCGCGAATATAATTTTCCTCAGGTAGGCATGAAGGATATGTACCTTCTCCATCATGAGGAAATCGAGGCTCTTGCTAGAAATATCAAGGGCGTTAAGAGAATCCGTTTCTTCATGACCTTCGGACAGAGCTACCTTACTCATATGAAGTGTCTCGAAAATGTAGGAATGCTCTCCACAACTCCTATTGATTTTAATGGGCAGAAAATAGTTCCTATCCAGTTCCTTAAGGCTCTTCTTCCAGATCCTGCTTCACTTGGACCTAGAACTGTTGGAAAGACAAACATCGGATGTATCTTCACAGGTATAAAGGACGGCAAGGAAAAGACAATCTTCATTTACAACGTATGTGATCATCAGGAATGTTATAAGGAGCTTGGAAGCCAGGCTATCAGCTACACAACAGGCGTTCCTGCAATGATCGGAACTGCTCTTGTTGCAAGCGGCATCTGGAACAAGCGCGGAACTCTTACAACAGATGAATTCGATCCAGATCCATACATGGATATGCTAAATAAGTTCGGCCTTCCATGGGTTGTTGATGAGAATCCTGCAACTGTAGAATAAACGTCTAAGTTTTAATAATGTAAATCATAAAGAATAGACGTCTAAGTTTTAATAGTAAAAATCATAAAGGTGTCAAAGTATTTTGACACCTTTAACTAAATAAAAAAGCACTACTGCCCACGTACAAATCCGTGAGGCCAGGTAACAGCAACTATTCAAAAGGAAAAACAGATGAAAGCAAATGAATTAGCTACTCCGGTCTATCTTGTTGACGAAAAGAAGCTTGAGGACAACTTAAAGATCCTCTCTAAGGTCGAAAAAGACACCGGCTGTCATATCTTATTAGCTCAAAAGGCATTTTCAATGTTCAAAGTTTACCCTCTTGTTGCAAAGTACATTTCAGGAGCTACTGCAAGTGGTCTTTATGAAGCAAGGCTTGCTCACGAGGAAATGCATGCTGAGAACCATGTGTTCTGCCCTGCCTATACAGCAGAGGAAATGCATGAGCTCACCCAAATATGCGATCACATGATTTTTAATTCCTTAAGACAGCTTGAGCTTCATAGAAGCATCTGGGAGAATTCAGGTGTGAGTGTCGGAATTAGAATAAACCCAGAATTTTCCACCCAGGAAGGTCATGAAATTTACGATCCATGCTCTCCTGGTTCAAGACTTGGAATAAGAAGATGCAATCTCCCAGATCACCTTCCAAAGAAAGTGGAGGGAATTCACTTCCACACTCTATGCGAGCAGGGCTCAGAGCCTCTTGCCGCAACAGTTAAGGCTGTTGAAGAAAACTTCGGCAATTACCTGCATGAAGCTAAGTGGGTAAATCTTGGCGGAGGACACCACATCACAAAGCCTGATTACAATATTTCTCTTTTAGAGGAAACCATAAAGCATCTAAGAGAGACCTATGACGTCGAGGTTTATGTAGAGCCAGGTGAGGCCATTGCTTTAAACGCAGGCTACCTCTACACAAAGGTAATGGACATCGTTGATAATGACATTCCTGTGCTTATTCTAGACACCTCTGCTGCCTGTCACATGCCTGACGTTCTTGAAATGCCATATAGACCTCCTCTTAGAGACTCTGGCCTTCCAGGAGAAAAGAAATATACCGTAAGACTAGGTTCTAGGACCTGTCTTGCCGGTGACATAATTGGTGATTTCAGTTTTGATAAAATGCCTGAAATCGGCGATACTCTTATTTTTGAGGATATGGCCATTTACTCAATGGTCAAAAATAATACCTTTAATGGAATGCCTCTACCTGACATCGCTCTTATGCATGAAAACGGCGATTGTGAGGTTATTAAGCATTTCGGATATTCTGATTTTAAGGAGAGACTGTCATGATGATCCCTTCAAAAAATCCTTCAGCAGATGGATTTCACATGCCTGCGGAATTTTCAGAGCACGATGGTACAATTATAATCTGGCCTGTACGTCCTGGCAGCTGGGGAGTTAACCCAGAAAACGCGCAAAAAGCCTTTTCTAGCGTAATTAAAAATATCGCCATAGCTGAAAAAGTCATAGTTATTGCAGAGCCCGGCAGCAAAGCGGCTGTAGAGGAGGCTTTACGCAGAAATATCACCCCATCTACCAGTGCAGAACCTGTTACCGGGAGTTTACCATCTGCAAAGAACGCTTCTGTTACCAAAAGTTCACCATCTGCAAAGAACTCTTCTTTTGCCGGGAGTTTTCCATCTGCAAATAACGCTTCAACGAAGGAAAATTCTCTGCCTGTAAGGAACGGTTCAGAAACCGGAAATATACTAAAAAATATTTCTGTTTTAGAAATCCCTACAGATGATTCCTGGGCAAGGGATACTGCTCCTACCTTCATAACAAATGGAAGTGAGGTACGCGGCGTAAGCTGGCAGTTCAATGCCTGGGGCGGTGAATTTGACGGTCTTTATGCCCACTGGGATAAGGATAATGCTCTCGCAGAAAAGCTCTGCAACCGCCTTGATATCCCTTATTATGATTTCGGCGATTTCGTGCTTGAGGGCGGCTCAATACATACAGATGGCGAAGGCACCCTTATTACAACAGAAAGCTGTCTTTTAAGTAAAGGCAGAAACCCTTCTCTTTCTAGAGAAGACATAGAAGATAGATTGAAAAAAGCCCTTGGCATTAAGAAGGTACTTTGGCTACCAAGAGGTATTTATAATGATGAAACCAACGAACACGTTGATAATGTCTGTGCTTTTATAGCCCCTGGTGAGGTGGTGCTTGCATGGACCGATAATGAAAACGACCCTCAGTACGAGCTTTCCCGTAAGGACCTTGAATATTTAGAGAATGTCACAGATGCTAAGGGAAGAAAAATAAAGGTACATAAGCTTCCTATTCCGGACCACCCTATTCTGATTGATGAAAGTGAGCTTTCAGAATATAGCTTTGAAGAAGGCGAGGATACCCGCGAGATAGGTGAGCGCCTTGCCGCTAGCTATGTAAACTTTTATTTCGCCAACAGCTGCATACTCGTTCCAAGCTTTGGCGGTGAAAACACTGAAAGTGATAAGCGCGCCATTTCCATACTAAAGGCACTTCTGCCTGATAAAAAGGTAATTGGCATCGATGCACTCGCCATTCTTCTTGGCGGCGGAAACATCCACTGTATCACGCAACAAATTCCTAAAGGAAGAAACTTAAGCAATTGAAAATGTTGACAATAGTGATTAAATGTGTTTGAATGTACTCACGGAGGATTAGAATAATGAGTTTAGTTAAGGTTGCTGCAATCCAGATGAATTGCACCACAGTTCCTGATGAAAATATAAAGCATGCTGAAGAATTAGTCCAAAAAGCGGCTTCTTTAGGTGCTAAGATAATTCTTCTGCCCGAGCTTTTCGAGCGTCAATATTTCTGCCAGGAACGCAGATATGACTATTATGATTTTGCCGAACCTACCAATGAAAACAAGGCCGTTCTTCATTTCCAGAAGATTGCTAAGGAATTATCCCTTGTAATTCCTATCAGCTTTTATGAAAAAGACGAGACAAGACTATTTAATTCCATTGCCATGATAGATGCAGACGGCTCTGTTATGGGAGTTTACAGAAAGACTCACATTCCTGACGACCACTACTATCAGGAAAAATTCTATTTCACACCTGGCAATACCGGCTTTAAGGTCTGGAATACCCGCTACGGCAAAGTCGGTGTGGGAATATGCTGGGATCAGTGGTTTCCAGAAACTGCAAGAAGCATGGCTCTTATGGGTGCAGATATCCTGCTCTACCCTACTGCTATCGGCAGCGAGCCTATTCTTGGTGTAGATAGTTCAGGTCACTGGCAGAGAACCATGCAGGGACACTCTGCTGCCAACATCATTCCTGTAATGGCTGCAAACCGCTACGGCACTGAAAAAGTTGAGCCTAGCGCCGAAAACGGAGGTCAGTCATCAAGCCTTACCTTCTACGGCACCAGCTTTATTACAGATGAAACCGGCGATGTTATTGCCCAGGCCGGAAAGAGCGGTGATGAAGTTCTTACCAGCGAATTTGACTTCGCTAAAATCAGAGAAGACAGATTTTCCTGGGGACTTTTCCGCGATAGAAGACCTGAAACCTATGACATAATCACAAAGTAATGCCAAAACTTTAAACAAAAAAACGGAGCAAGTTTGCAGCTTTTTGCTACTTTACCTCTGCCTGTCCATATGGAAGAGATTCATTGAAGTTACGTGAATTCTCCATTGTAACTGATGCAATTGCCTGAAGCGCTTCTCTTGTGAAGAAGGCCTGGTGTGAGGTAAGTATGAGATTCGGAAAATTACAAAGACGAGCTACAATGTCATTTGTAAGCATATCCTCTGAATGATCTGTATAAACATTCTCATCCTCGCCCTCATAAACGTCAAGAGCTACTGCATGGAACTTATTTGCCTTAAGTGCTGCAATCAGGGCCTCTATGTCAATAAGACCTCCTCTTGAGGTATTTACAAGCATTACATTATCCTTCATCATATTTATTGTATCTGAATTGATGAGATGATAGGTTCCTCCATCTCCCATTATGAGAGGTGCATGAAGGGATATAAGATCTGATCTTTCAAGAAGCTCTTCCTTTGAAACGTAGGTGAGAAGTCCATCCTCTTCGAGCTTCTTATTAGGGAAGGCATCCCAGCCAAGTACTGTCATTCCATAACCCTTACAGATATTAGCCATGCATACGCCGATTCTACCGGTTCCCATGATGCCTGCTACCTTGTTATGAAGGTCTATTCCAAGAAGTCCTGAAAGGGAAAAGTTATTATCCTTTACCTTATTGTATGCCTTATGAATTCTGCGGTTTGCAGCCTGAATGATTGTCATTGCATGCTCTGCAACAGCATACGGAGAATAAGCTGGGACTCTTAATACCGTAATTCCATATTCCTTTGCTGCCTTTGCATCAACGTTATTAAAGCCAGCGCAGCGAAGAAGTATAAGCTTTACGCCGTCCTCATGAAGAGCCTCAATAACAGGGCGCGGCGCCTCATCATTTACGAAAATACATACGGCATCAAAACCCTTTGCAAGATGCGCACTTTCTATTGTAAGTCTACTGCTGAAATACTTAATATCTACGTTATAGGCATCATCTCCGCGGTCTTTACTGAGCTCGCTAAAGAAAATACGGTCATAGTCCTTAGTTCCAAAAAAAGCTATCTTAAGGATATCTGCCTTCTTATTCTTTGGTGCGCAGTCACATAGAACCTCAAGGAGCTTCTTTTCTACCTCATCCTCATCAGGGCCATCTATTGAAATTTTAAGATTGCTTCCCTGCTTTGCCTGAAGTCTTAAGATCTGCAGTACATCACTTCCTGATGCCTTTGCTAACTCGGTTTCGATTGTAACTATGCTCTTAAAGCTGATGCAAGCCTGCGCAATGAGCGCTGCCGGTCTTGCGTGAAGACCATATGGATTTTTAACTACGTAATTGAACACCTTCATTTCCCTTTATACTCCTTTCAGTGCTGAGCCTTTGTAATATTTTTACAGCGTATATTCCCTTACTTCACAGTTTCCTATAGTAAAGGAGGCAAATTCCTCATTTGTCATATTCTCGAAGTAATTTGCTATAACTCTGCATATTCCATTGTGTGAAACAATGAGCACGGTCTCATCATCATAATTTCTGCGAAGCTTATCAAGGAAAGGATAAACCCTTCCCGCAACATCCATGAAGGACTCTCCCTCTGGATATTTAGAAAAGAATTTCCTCTTTTCTGCCTGGTACTCCGGATTATCTCTTGATACCCCTTCATAAATACCGAAATTCATTTCAAGAAGCCCATCATCAGTCTTGCACTCAAGGCCATGGTCTTCTGCCACAAGCGAGCCTGTCCTAAAGGCTCTCTCAAGAGGCGAAGCATAAACTGCCTGAATGCTTACATCCTTAAGCTTTTCCACGAGTTCCTTTGCCTGATGGATTCCTGTTTCATTTAAAGGAATATCAGTTCTTCCTAAAACTTTATTTTGCTTATTCCAGCTGGTTTCCCCATGTCTTGTAATTAGAATCTTCATAATCCCCTTCTCCTCAAATTGATAAAAAGCTTAGTATTTCTATATTTTACCATAGCATTTCTTATGTGTCAAATATCTATTCTACAGCCTTAAGCGATTCTGTCATGCTTATTGCCTCAAGCTTTTTATTCATGAACAGATTTACCACTACCGTAAATAATACCGTGAGTATAAAGCTAATTACGTAGCTAAGCGGTGCTACATGAATATCAAAGGTTATTAAATCCACAACGATCTTGCTCATTACAAATGAGTGGAGTGCCTTTCCAAGTAAAAGTCCGACTCCTCCTCCCATGAGGGACATTATAAGATTTTCTCTGAATACATAATCTGCAGTTTCATTCCTGTAAAAGCCTAATACCTTTATGGTAGCTATTTCCCTTATTCTTTCTGTTATGTTGATGTTTGTAAGGTTGTATACTACAACGAAGGCAAGTGCTGCCGCACAGCCTATCACAAGATATACGATGATATTAAGGCTCTTCATCATGTTTGCTATTCTAGATCTCATGTCAACGCATATGGATACCGCGGTAATTCCTTCTTTTGATGATATTTCAGCTGCTGCCGCATGCACCTCTTGTCCTTCCTTCACGTTAAGAAGCACATCCTTACAGCCTTCAATGGAGCCTACATTACTTTCATAGGTCTCACTTGTAATGTAAATGTAGTTACTGATGAAGTTCTCATTCAAGGCAACTACGTTCACTTCAAATTCCTTTATGTTATCTGAGGATATTGTAACAGTATCTCCGACCTTTACATTCAGCCTTTCTGCGATTCCTCTATTTAAAACTGCTGTATTACGGCTAGGAAGCTCTATCTTATTTCCCTTTTTGTCGTGCAGATTATAGAACGGTGTTATATCATCATCTGAATTAAAGACTCTTAAATACATGTTCTTTTCGCCGTCTTTTGCTTTAACATCTGCAGTCGTCTCGTAAAACATCAGATAATCCTCTTTGGTGTAGCCTAGCTCATCTAAAGCTTCCACCTTTCCTTTAACCGGATCTTTAAGCTTTATTTCAGCATCATAAATAGATATCTTGGTGTACTGGCTTTCTGCAATGTCTGCGATGGAATCGTAAATACCAAGTCCCGTTGTAAGCAGCGCTGTACATCCGCCTATACCAAGAATCATCATTATAAGGCGTCCCTTATATCTAAAAATATTTCTAAGAGATACCTTCTGTAAGAATTTAAGCCCATTCCAGAAAAACGGAATATGCTCAAGCAAAATTCTCTTTCCTGCCTTTGGAGCCTTTGGTCTCATAAGAGAGGCTGCCATCTCATTCATTGCCACTCTGCAGGTTATAATCGTTACTCCCACCGAGCAGGCAAGTGCAACTATTATGCTGACGGTAAGATAGAGCGGACTGAAATAATAATCCAGATTTCTTGTATTATACATCATTCCGTAAGCAAACCATATCGCTTTCGGGAAGCCTACGGTTCCCGCTATAAAGCCTATTATTGCACCAACTATGGCTGCCAGGCCCGAATAAACAACAAACTTGCTCATTATGGCAGAGCTGCTATAGCCAAGCGCCTTAAGAATACCTATCTGGGTTCTTTGATCTTCTACCATTCTGCCCATTGTAGTCATGCACACAAGGGCTGCTACAAGGAAGAAGAAGATAGGGAATACCTTTGCTATTGCGCCTACAATTGTAGAATCACTCTCAAAGCAGGCATAGCCGACATTTGTGTTTCTATCAAGAAGATAGGTATCAGGCTTTTTAAGGTCTGCTATTTCCTTTTCGGCATCCCTTATTTCCTGCTCTGCATCAGCTATCTTCTCATCAAATTCAGCCTTTCCATCATTATATTCTGCAAGGCCGTCCTCGTACTCCTGAAGGCCCTCTTCATACTCTGCAAGGCCGTCCTCATATTCTTTTAGGCCCTTTTCGTACTCAGCCTTTCCGTCTTCAAGCTCTGCCTTTCCTTCCTCGTATTTAACAAGGCCTTCTTCATACTTTGCAAGACCGTCTTCATATTCCTTCTTACCTTCATTAAAATCTGCAAGGCCCTTTTCATACTCGGCCTTTCCGTTATTATACTCTAAAAGCCCCTTTTCATATTCAGCCTTTCCGGCATTAAAATCAGCAAGTCCTGCTTCATATGCTGCCTTTCCATTTGAAAGCTCTAATACACCTGCCTCATACTGCTTTTTTCCTTCCTCATACTGAGCAAGTGCCATTTCATACTGTGCATAGCCTGCCTCTATTTCAGCAAGCTTCTTTTCATATTCTGCTCCCGGAAGAAGTTCCTTTGCCATCTCAAGCTGAGCCTTTCCTGCCTCTAGCTTCTCCTTTGTATTATCAAGCATCGCCTTACCGGTATCTAGCTCTGTCTTTGTCTTTTCAAGTACTGCTTCACTTTCAGCTATTTCTGTCTTTGATTTATCAAGCTCTGCTTTACCTGCATCTAGTTCCTTCTTAGAGGCCTCAAGTACTTCAAGCCCTGCATCAAGCTGCTTTTTACTATCTGCTAGCTGCTTTTCTGCCATCTCTAACTGCTCGCCATACTCATCAAGCTGGGTCCTGGCATCATCTAATTCTACTTTTGAATCAGCAAGAGTTTTTTCACCGTCATCAATTTCCTTCTTTGCATCAGATAGCTCAGTTTCTGCATCAGCAAGTTTCTTTTTAGCATCAGAGAGCTCCTTCTTACCATCATCAAGCTCTTTCTTAGCATCACTTAATTCTTTTTCGCCGTCTCCCTTTTCAGTTTCAAACTCTTTCTTTGCATCAGCTAGCTCTTCATTTGCATCTGCAACAATTCTATCATACCTTTCAAGAGCTGTCTTATCAAGAAGCTCCTCAAAAACTGCATCATTTGCTTCTAAAAGCTCCTCATATTCATCTGAATACAGGTCCGGATCCTTATCAAGCTTTACATAGCATTCCGTGTAATAGTCAGTATCAAAGGCCGACTTATCGACAAATATAAAGCCATTCAAGGAGCCATTTCCAAGAGAAGTAGTTCCTCTTTCATACTGTATGTAAAGAGGCGATTTTACAACGCCGACTATTTCAAGTGCTGAATGCTTAAAATTTTCAAGATCATCCTCTGTATTTTCCTCTGTAAAGTTCAGAGTTTTTCCTATTACTGAGCCTGCGTAAATCATCGAATCTATGACGCATTCATTATCCGCTTCAGGAAGTCTTCCTTCTAACAGCACCGCCTTATTCACATCTTTAGTAATGCTCATTACCTTTACAGTAAGCTCTCTATCATCTACCACAGCCAGCATGTCCTGAGTCTTTGAACCCTCTGCTGCACGAACTCCCTCTGCCGCAGCTATTTTTTCAATATCCTCATCCTCAAATCCCAGGGTTGAAATCATCCTATAGTCAAAGAACTGATTTCCCTTGAGGTAGATATTCATCGATTCTCTCATTGCAGGGTCTGTTACCATAAGTCCTGCGTAAAATCCAACACCCAGGGCTATGATGGCCATTATCGCAATAAACCTTCCCAGGGTGGATTTTATTTCTCTTAACGTAGTAAGCGCTATTTTATTCTTCATACCATGTTTTCCAATTCTCTTTTTTAAGGTTTTCTTTTTCCGACTTTTCTTTATTTACTTTTCTTTCTTTGCTTTTCTCTCTTTGCTTTTCTCTCTTTGCTTTTCTCTCTTTGCTTTTCTCTCTTTGCTTTTCTTTCTTTGCTTTTCTCTCTTTGCTTTTCTCTTCTTTACTTTTTCAGATTTTTTACTTGTAACTTTTTCTTCCCATTACCAGTCGATACTCTCTACGTCCACCGGATTTTCATTTAGCCTTATACTCTTTATGGTTCCTGACTTCACAGTGATTACTCTATCTGCCATTGCTGTTAAAGCCTGGTTATGAGTAATTACTACTACTGTTTTTCCTGATTTTCTGCAGGTATCCTGAAGAAGCTTTAATACTGCTCTTCCTGTTACAAAGTCAAGCGCTCCAGTTGGCTCATCACATAAAAGGAGCTTTGGATTTTTGGCTAAAGCTCTTGCTATGGCAACTCTCTGCTGTTCACCGCCCGAGAGCTGAGCAGGGAAATTATTCATTCTCTCAGAAAGTCCCACTTCCTTTAAAACAGTTTCTGCATCAATAGGGTCCTTACATATCTGAGCCGCAAGCTCTACGTTTTCCTTTGCTGTAAGATTTCCTACAAGGTTGTAGAACTGAAAAACAAAGCCCACATCAAACCTTCTGTACGAGGTCATTTCTCTCTTTGAAAGCGCTGAAATATCCTTTCCATCAAAAGTTACATTTCCAGAGCTTAAAGTATCCATACCGCCAAGTATATTTAATATGGTCGTCTTTCCTGCACCGGATGCTCCTACAATAATGCAGAATTCACCCTCGTTAATTTCAAAATTTACATTCTCTAAGGCTCTTATTTTCACCTCACCTGATTGATAAACTTTTCCAACATTTTTAAATTCAACTAAACTCATATTTCCTCCGTAAAAAAAGCCCAGGGTTGATTTTTTTTAACAATCCTGGGCTTTTTATCAGTCCATTCTGGTACTGCTATTTTCCAGCCATTTCCTGGCTTCTTCAACAATCTGCTCATTGGTATATAACGGTACCATCATATATCCATTATCATTTCCTAAACAAATTTTATGCTCATCCGGGGTGTAATAAACAAAATCATCTATCGTCGCGTAAAGCTCCATTTGATGTGTCTCTTCATCAAATATGTACAATTGCTGATTTTCGTAGAAGTCATCTGTAAAATATGATACTATGATAAAATTCTCAAATTCTTGTATATAGGACAATTCAATATTCAAAAAATCATACGCTTCTATATTATCATAATTATTTTCATCAAGATAAATGTAATTAACTCTGGTACCTGCATACCTGTAGAATGCCAGTTTTCCACTATCTGCAATCATCATACCATCAATCGATTTATTACCAATATCTAGTACCTTAGCTAATTCTCCATTTCTATATACAGAAATTTTTCTGTTTTTATCATCAGCTACTAACTCCCATCCAGCATTTTGTATAGTCGTTTCATCGTAGTCAAAAGTTTTTTTATCTGCAGAATACTTTTCATATTCGACTCCGAGTTCATAAAACACTTCCTTCTCTGATAAATCTTTTTTAGTATACAAAATATAGCAGTCACTCAACATTTCAAGGTATCTGTCACTGCCAAGTCTCATTACATTGGCTCGTTTTTTTTCATTTACACGATTTATTACATTCGACTTAAAAAAAACATCACCAGGATACTGATTTTCTATTATGCTTCCATTATCCAGACACGCCTCGAGAATAGTTCCATTACTACTATTTTTAAAATACAGCTGTTTAATATTTTCATCAAGAATATTATGTGCAACCATACTTCCATCTTTTACAGAAATAGTAGACAAACTTTTATCCATAGCTCCTGCCACATAGATATATTCAGAAAAATTTGTTTCATCAGTGTAACAAATGATTGATATTTCATTTGACACATCATCATTTTTCCATTCAATTTCCATTTCGTCAAGATTTATCGAAGTTACTCCTGATATTTCCTCGTAATCATCAAAATATTCGTTAGCTACATAAGCAGTTCCCTTATCATTATCGCATACCCCCAAATAAGCAATGCCATCTAATTCCACAGCATCAACTATTTCAAGATCATATCCATTTATCTGATAAAACCAGGAAGAAATTTTATTCGATTTTCCCTTATATTTCTCACTCTCAGGATCGAAATCCGAATCATATTCTTCGTATGCATCTGAATCTAAATAATACGTTCCATATTTTTCATCATAAATATAGCCACTTATATATCCATATTTTTCCAGCGCATCACTTTCCGACAATGCATAAATCTTATTATCATACTCATAAAGCTCAACAATATTAAAAAAATATCCGTTTTCCTCACTAAAACCTAAGTTGTAATCTCCATCTTCATCGAGCTCGTAATTATATTTATCACCGCCATATTTTTTAGTAGTTATTACTCTTCCATCATCAGCTGAGATTAGTACAATCTCATCTCTACAATAAGCATATATATAATGGCCGATTTTTTTTATTCCATGCATACCATTAAGAGGAGTATCCCATTTTCTGGAGAAATCATCCATCGAATAGCAATGCACTCCCGCATAATCCGAATAAAATAAACACCCATCTTCTGCACAAATATACTGATCTACTCTCCCGTCATAAAAAATACTGTCTTCATATACATCCCCCAGATAATAGTCAAACTTATGAAGCACTATTCCCGTTTCAATATCAAAAACTTCAAATGAATCATATTCCCATTTATCATTCTCGTCATTGAAAACCAGCAATAAATCTTCGTTTATTTCCATGAGGTTTGTATTAACATATAATTCAATATCCTCATATTCATACTTTTGAGGAACGTATTTAGATCCTGAATCATACAACCTAAGAGCCTTGGTCAATACGTTAAAGCATCCGTAATAGAGCGGAAACTCAGGATTATTTAAATCAGTCGGCATAACATTCAGCAATTCTTCTATGGCCTTCTTCGTTTCGCCGTCTTCTAGCATGTTCATCGAAAGACTCGTCTGTATTTTCTGTTGCTGAAACATGTTTCTCTGAACCTGTTCCTGCAATAGCTCCTTCTGCTCCCTTATATCCATCATCTGATGATATGTAGATCCACCAAATAACATGAAGAAAAGGGTAATAGCAGCCATCACCTTTAACCTGCTCTGGAACATTTCCTCGCCCGTTCTATTAATAAGCTCATCAGGCGGCAGATTCATCATCGGAGCTACTATCTTAGGAATAGCAAATTGAATATTCTTTTTTATTGTTCTCTTATCGGTTCCTCTTACATCAACTGCAAGTGGAATATCTCCATCTTCCCAAAGGATTTTTGGAATAACATCCTCCGGCTCACCCTCTGAAAGGACACATATTATTTTTTTCTTTCCGTTTTTCTTTAAATAAGTGGTTATTTCCCTATAACACCAGGATTCCTTGGTAATTCTAGGCGAACAGATAAGGATAAAGTATTCTGAATCAAGGAGAGAAGCCTCTATGGAATTCCACAGATCAGAAGAGGCCGATAGATTCAGCTTATCCTGAAATATTCGACCTAAAGTATATTCTCTAGGATCCTTTAATTTTCTCCTTAAAGCTTTTGGTACCTTGTACTTTTCTAGCTGCTTATGCAATTCATCTGCTACAAAAGTATCTATACCTGCGTACCGGTAGCTGATAAACGCCTTAAATACTTTTGAAGAATCGTCCATTTTCCATCCTTTTTATCGGTTAATCTTAGTCTACAGTTTCATAAGTCATTCCGAAAGTTTCTTCTTCAATAATATAAACATCATTCAGATCTTCACAGCGGCAAACCAGATAATCTCCTGGCTTACCTACAGTGTAACGCTCTCTGTCCCATCTCGTGTATACTTTTAATGGCTTATTTGTCTTCTTTGCATATACAACTCCGCCTCCATTTGAATAGCACACCTTTGCATAGTCAAGAAGCGAATATTCAATATTCTTTTCTATGATCTTTGCCTTAGGGTGATATGGAAGCTCTAAATCATATTTTTCATCCTCTGATACGGTGTAGGCCTTTTCAAATACACTCCTTGAAATAGGATAGACCTCTCCCTTTACACCAATCATTATGTACATATCATCACTTATTTCAAGATGAATATCTCCCTCGAGAGTACGTATAAGCGCAACTGCACCTGGTGCTAATATATCTGTCGCCCTAATATAGCCGACCTTCAACTGCTTTTTCTTATATAATCCTGCACCATCTATATCGTACTTATAGTTCTCTGAATCGATTATGTCATAATACTTGCAATACTTTTTCAGCTGATGCGTAAAGAAATTATTATGGTCATACTCTGCAAATTGGCTTTCTTCATATTTTTTCTTATCTATGAAGCCGCCGGCCTTTGTCAGATGACCTCCTCCATTACCAAAGCCCGCTGAAACAAAGGATGCTATATGATTTGCCTGATCATCCTTATTACAGCTTCTTACTGAAAATTTAATTCCGTTTGGTTTATCGCAGAACACCAGACATTTATCTATTTCACTTACCTGGAGTACAAAATCGCTGATAAGTCCTAAAATATTAGGATCGCAGTCATGAGCCTTTACTACGGCAAATCTGAGCTGCTCATTAATATTAGAGCGAAGTATTGCCACCCCTGCTATTTCAAGCTCTTTTGCATTTATATTTGAATTTAGAAGGGTTCTTAATATATTCTTATCATAGACAAGATCGTCTTTCATATCCTTGTCTACAGGATTGGTAATATCCATGAACTGAGCTGTATCTGAATATAAGCCATAGTAGAGGGCCGTCTGAATATCGATATACCTCTTATAGTCATACCCTTCAGTCTTCATCATTTCCCATATTACCGTAGCACAGCTTCCATAATCAGATAAAATATGAGTTTTAGCTATTCCCTCACACTGAACCTGATGATGGTCTATTATGGCTATTTCATCCGCCTCGAATCTTGATACATTCGAGCTTCCGTATTGACAGTCAACTGTAACCAAAAGGCCGCTGAATTTTGCTCCTGATTCCTTAACATACTCGATAGGAATATTCAACATCTCTACCATATAGCAGAGGTTGGTCTTTTGAATCTCATTATAACCACCATATATTATTTTTGCAGTAATACCATTATCCTCTAGATATCTGTGTACTGCAAAACCTGATGCTATGGCATCTGCATCCGGATTATCATGACACTGTATTGTGATTTCCTTATATACCAACAGGTCCTTTAACTTCATATTTCATCCTTTCACTAAAAAAACAAACTACTCCACTTTCTATCCTTTAAAATTACAAACTACTCCACTTTCTATTCTACCATATTTACTGCATCCCAACAACATTTTTTTAATTTTTTATAATATTCCCAAATTAGTTAAAGACAAAATTCAATTTTTGTAGTAAAATAAGGAACGGATTATACAATGTTATAAATTGTTTGCTTTGGAAATATTCAAAGATATATTGGTTAGATAGCGTAGCGTAAACGCATTTGAGTATATTTGTATGCAAATGACAATATTTTAATTAGGAGGTTTATTATGCAATATCGTATTGAACATGATTCCATGGGCGAGGTACAGGTTCCAGCTGATAAATACTGGGGCGCCCAGACACAGAGAAGCTATGGAAATTTTAAGATCGGAAATGAAAAAATCCCGGCAGAGGTAATTACTGCTTTTTCATATCTCAAAGAGGCTGCTGCCATCGCAAATTTCCGTCTTGGAAAAATGGATGAAAAGAAAAAGAATCTCATCAGCCAGGTATGTGAAGAAATCCGCGAAGGAAAGCTTGAAGGAAATTTTCCTCTTGCTGTATGGCAGACAGGAAGCGGCACTCAGTCTAACATGAACGTTAATGAGGTCATTGCCAACCGCGGTAATGAAATCGCAGGCGAAAAGCTTCTTCATCCAAATGACAGCTGTAACATGTCTCAGAGCTCTAACGACACCTTCCCAACAGCAATGCACATTGCTGCTGTATGTGAAATCGAGGATAAGCTTCTTCCTGCTATAGATGTACTTGTAAACACCTTCAAAGGCCTTGAAGCTAAATATAAGGGAATTGTTAAATCAGGACGTACTCATCTTCAGGATGCCGTTCCTATTTCTTTCTCTCAGGAAATAAGCGGTTGGAGAAGTTCTCTTGAGCGTGATAAAGAGCTCATTTCTCTAACTCTCACTCCTCTATCAGAGCTTGCTCTTGGCGGAACTGCTGTCGGCACTGGCCTTAATGCTCCTGCCGGTTTTGATATAGAAGCTGCTAAGGCTGTTTCAGAACTCACAGGAAAGAGCTTTAAAACTGCTTCAAATAAGTTCCACGCTCTCACCTCTAAGTCTGAGCTGGTTAATGCACATGGCGCCCTCAAGGCTCTTGCTGCAGATATGATGAAGATTGCTAATGATATCCGCTGGCTTGCTAGTGGCCCTAGAGATGGTCTTGGTGAAATCACAATTCCTGCTAACGAGCCAGGCAGCTCAATTATGCCAGGAAAGGTAAATCCAACTCAGTGCGAATCTGTTACTATGGTAGCAGTTCAGGTAATGGCTAATGATACAGCAATCGGCATTGCTGCCAGCCAGGGAAATTTCGAGCTTAATGTTTTCATGCCTGTCATGATACATAATTTCCTTCAGTCTGTTCGTAACCTCGCTGATTCAATTCTTTCCTTCAACGAGCACTGCTGCGTAGGAATCGAGCCTAACATAAAAAAGATGCATGAAAATCTCCACAACTCTCTTATGCTTGTTACCTGCCTCAATCCTTATATCGGCTATGAGAATGCTGCAAAGACAGCAAAGCTTGCTTTTGCTGATAATATTTCTCTAAAAGAAGCCTGCGTAAAACTTGGATTCCTTACTGCTGAGCGCTTTGATGAAGTATTTAAGCCTGAAGAGATGGCAAAAGAGCAGTAAAAAGCATTATTATATAAAAAAACGGAGCCATGAAGGCTCCGTTTTTTGCATATTAAGTTTTCTTCCAGAATCTCTTTCTATTATTTCTCTTTTTAAAATTTCCATTTACACCATCAGCGCTGCCTGCTTTTTCTGCTTTTTCTGATTTTTCTGATTTTTCTTCTTTTGCTTCACTTTTGGCTTGTTTTTCAGCGTTTACACTTTCTGTCTTATTGCCGCCGCCATTTCCTGCATTATTACCAATCTTATTTACTGCATTTTTACTCGCATTATTACCTGCATTTTTTCCTGCATTTTTCCCTGAATTATGTGATGAAGATTTCTTATTTTGCATAACCTTCTCATCACCTTCAAGAATTCTAAGTCCACCTTTAAGTTCAAGATGATTATAAGCAAAGCTGATTCCTGCTTCATGATACTTTTCAAGAAGCGCTTCCTTTATTTCACTGCAGGCTATATAATTATCCTCTGCGGTCTTAGTATTTATAAAACAGGTTAGAGTCACTGCGCTTTCAGCTAGATCCACCTTTATGAACAAATCCTCATTTTTATCATCTCTAACATCCACAGTATATTTATTTTCAAATACTGCATCAGAAAAGAGTCTTTTAGCCAGCTTTAGCTTATCATCTGTCTGAGCATCCTCATAGGTGATAGACACTGTAAGTGGATACCTTTTGCTGCTGCTCTGCTTTGAAAGATTTTTTACCGTTGTATTATCTAATAGTGAATTTGGAATTATTGACTCCGCATTATCAATGATGCTGAGCACTACAGTATGGCGAAGGGTCATCGACTTAATATAGCCGCTGATTTTTTCCCCCGCTACAACTACTTCTACACGGTCTCCAATGTCAAAAGGCTTAAATAGCGCTATTATAGTTCCATGCACTATGTTGCTAAGTCCCTCTTGGAATATAAAGCCTATTACCACTACTACAAGTGATGAGGACATCAGTATTGTATTTGCAAACTTACTTAAAACATTTGAAAGAGAAGCAATCTGTATAACTGTAAACACTACTACAAGTGCCTTAAACAGACCTTTTATGAAAGTGCCCTTTATAGTGGACTCCTTCTTTATATGAAATAGCTTATATACTAAATCTATTATTTTAAAAAGTATTATTCCAGCTAATGTATATACCAAGCTAACGAATAGCTTATTTTGAAACAGTTCATTTATAAAATCCATAACCGCTCCCTTCATTAGTTTTTTGGTTCAGTTTAAAATTCTACGCTATCAGCTATTATTCGAAGATACATAAAGCCATCTTCTTCATACAGCTCGACCTCACCTGTAACTGTCATCTCCGTTCCCATTTTTGGATAATCCTCCGGGTATTTATGACCTTCCCAGGTAAACTCAAGTCCCTGCTGGCAGCAGGCCGTTGCATCAGCTACAAGCACTGCTAAATAATCTATGCCCTTTTCAGTATCAGTATAAACATTAAAGCTGCCCTTCATTTTTATGATCTTGCCCACATAATCCTCAGGGTAGTACATCATGTTATAGACTTCAGCATAAACTAACGTACTGCTAAGTAAAGTCAGATCTACATCGACGCCCTCGGTTGTACTTAAGTCAGGCTTATTTTCAACATCCTCTTTTTTTGCTCCATGACCTGCTACCAACGGATCATCAATATAGCCTTCGCTTTCTGCATCATCCTGCATCAGCCAGTCTAAATATTCCTGATCGTAAAGTTCCTGATTGGTCTCATATTCTGCTGACCAGTCGTAGGTCTCTTCCTGGTTTGTATCTTCAAGATATTTATCTTCTGCTGCTGCATTTCCCGCGGCGTTATTATCTTCTGCTTCCTTTTCACCTCTTTGCTCTAAAGCTGCTGCAAACATATCTGCCTTGTAATTCTGATGGCTCCTAGTTTCTGCTCCGCTTCCACATCCTGTCGCAGTCAAAGAAATTGCCATAACCATCGCTGTAAGGACGAAGCCTTTTTTTACTACTTTCACCTTTTTTCTCCTATTGCACGGGCCTTTAGCCGTTGCCCACTAAACTCAGCTATTATTTTAACAAAAAACAGCTTTTACATCAACCGATTTTTAATATCTTCCTATGAGTGAAAAGATAAAAAATACTGCTATATTTACTACTACAATTGTAGAACCAACTGGTGTTCCTGCAAGAATTGAAATTAGTATTCCGGAAGCCGAACATAGCACTGAAATTATAGCTGAGCATATTGTTACTGCTTTGAAATTTTTAAATACTCTCATAGCCGATAGTGATGGAAAAATAATGAGAGCTGATATTAAAAGTGAACCAACTAACTTCATTGCAAGAACTATTATTACTGCAATTGTGATTGCAATCATCAGATTATACGCATTTGCATTTGTTCCTACTGCATTTGCGAAATTCTCATCAAAAGTAACTGCAAACATTTTATTATAAAAGAAGACAAAGGCTGTAACCACAATGACAGATATGACACCGCAGAATATTACATCCTCACGTCTAAGCGTTAAGATGGAAGTAGATCCAAAAAGCGTACTGCACACATCTCCTGAAATATTAGAGGATTTGGATGATAAATTCACCAAAAGATAACCTACTGCCATAGCACCAACAGATAGCATAGCTATCGCTGAATCACCTTTAATCTTCGCATTTCTCCCTGTTTTTAATAAAAGTATAGCACAAACTATAGTTACCGGAAATATAAAAAGATTGTCATTTACGATATTTAAAACTGTTGCAACAGACATCGCTCCAAAGGCCACATGACTTAATCCATCTCCTATAAAGGAAAATCTCTTAAGTACAAGAGTTACGCCAAAAAGTGAAGCGCAGAGCGCTATCAGCACTCCAACTATCATTGCATTTCTTACCATTGAAAAAGAAAAATAGTATACTATCTTATCAATTATTTCTGCCATCACTGCCTCCCATAAATGCATAAAAATGCTTGCCTAGATCACTTTCAACAAATTCATCCTTTTTGCCAAAGAATATCTTATCCCCCACATAGAGAATGTGAGTTGCATACTGATATGCCGCATTGATATCATGAGAGATCATGATTATGGTTATTTTTTCTTCTTTATTGATTTTTGAGATGAGCTTATACATCTCTAAAGTCAACTTAGGATCAAGCCCCGCTACCGGTTCATCTAAGAGAAGAATTTTTTTTGTCGCACAAAGTGCTCTAGCTAGCAGCACTCTCTGCTGCTGGCCTCCTGATAATTCTCTATAGCACTTATTTTTTAGATGGGTAATTCCCATTTTTTCTATATTCTTTTCTGCTCCGGCTTTTTCCGCCTTGTTATAGAACGGCCGAAGCCCGCAGCTTCCCTGAAATCCTGACAGCACAATTTCCCAGACAGATGCCGGGAAATCACGCTGAATCTGTGTCTGCTGTGGGAGATAGCCTATTTCTTTCTTTTTAAGACCATCGCCTATTTCAAGCTTTCCAGCTATAGGTAACTGCAGCCCGAGAAGAGTTTTCATAAGTGTTGATTTTCCTGCTCCATTCTCACCCACAATACAAAGATAGTCTCCGCGCTCTACAGATAGGGATATAGGCGCCGTTACAGCCTTCCCCTCGTATCCGCACTCTAGCTTATCACATTTAATTAAAGCCATCTCCTAGCCTCCGTTTTTACTTTAAAGCTTCCTTAAGTACCTCAAGGTTATTTTCCATTATTGAAAGATAAGTTGCGCCGGCTGCTACATCCTCTGAAGTAGTTGACTGCATTGAATCAAGTACAAGTACCTGCTGATCCTTATCATTTGTGCTCTGAATAATTGTATCTGCAATCTTACCATCTGAGCTCTCGATTGTAAGAACTGAGCTGAGATCAAGCTCATTTACCTTTTCAGCAAGGAAAAGAATTGTCTCAAAGCTTGCCTCTGTCTCTGCTGAACAGCCCGCGAATGCTGCATAATAGCTAAGGCCGTAGTCATCAACCATGTATCTGAATGGGAAACGGTCTCCAAAGAGAACTGTCTTTACAGATGCTGCATCTACTGCTGCTGCATATTCAGCATCAAGAGCTGAAAGCTTTTCATTATATGTTGCTGCATTTGTCTGATAAGTATCTGCGTTTGCACTATCTACAACTCCAAGTGAATCAGCGATTGCTGAAACTAATACCTGTGTATTCTTTAAAGAGAGCCATACATGCTCATCGCTTTCATGCTCATGCTCTTCACCTTCTTCATGCTCATGGTCATGCTCCATACCTTCAACGATTTCCTCTTCCTTAACCGAATCACCAAGAACATCAAGAAGATTAATTACCTGCATATCAGGATTTGTTGAATTTGAAAGAGCATCCTCTACCCATCCGTCTGACTCACCGCCAACATAAATGAAAAGATCACTTGATGCAATCTTTATTACATCCTCTGCTGTTGGCTGGTAGCTATGAAGGTCTGCTCCATTATCTAAAAGCATTGTGATTTCTGCATTACCTACATTGTCACCTAAAACTTCCTTTACCCAATCATACTCTGGGAAAATAGTAGTTACTACCTTTATTTTTTCTGAATCTAAAGCTCCAGGTGCTGCCTCAGAAGTATTTTCTGTAGTCGCCTCGTTTGATGCATCTGTACTTGTTGTATTTTCAGTACTTGTTGTATTTTCTGCATTTGCTGATGTTGTTTCTGTTCCTGCTGTGCTTCCTGCATTGCCTGCTGCACATCCTGTAAAATAACTTGCTGCTACTACTGCTATGAATAAAACATTTAAATTCTTCTTTTTCATCTTTAAATAATCCTCCATATAAATTATTACTCCTTATGCATATGCTTTTTTGCAACGCGCAAATTGTAACACCTTATTTTTTATTTGTCAATATGCAATTCATTTGCAAATATCTTATTGATAAAAAAAGCGCAGTAAAATCAGCTTACTGCGCACTTTTAATCTTTTTATAAACTTATACTGTGTTGCATTTATCTTTTTTTCATATTTTCAATTTTGCAAAACCACTGCATCAAAATCTTTCAGATATAATTATTTCTCAATGTTTCCTAATAGGAGTTTATTGAATCGCATTACTCTCTGTTTTTAAGAACTTCTGCAGGAGTAAATTTATCTATTTTTCTAACAAGCAGTGCGTTTATTACAAAGTACAAAGCAATAATCACTGCATAAATGATAAAGAACACTTCCACAGGTCCAGTAAGGTTACTTCCACAGCCTACATTTGAGATCATGTAAGGATAGCATTTATCCATTACAAACTTTGATAGCGGAATGCATATTGCAGCTCCTACTACAATGATATAGAAATTTCCATCAAGGTAGAGCTTCTTAACTTCTTTTCTTCTATATCCAAAGATCTTCATAAGAGATATATTCATCGCACTTCTATCTATCATTACCTTCATCATCAGATACATAACTACGCAGAATATTAAGGAAGAGGCAATTGAAAGAACATAAATCATTGGCATCATAAGATCTACGAAAACTTTTGAGCCATTTAAGATATCCTCTCTTGAGGTAGTTGCATATAGTCTTCCAGGATCAATATCAAGCGCCTTATCGCTAAAGAGTGTATTATAATAATCCTTTGATTCACCGAACATTTCTCTCATCGTATCCAGATCCATGAAAATATAAAAGCCTATCGAATAATCTGCTATTTCTTCAACACTAAAGGCATATTTTATTTCCTTTTCCTCATCACTTACTACAAAATCATCCCCCTCTTTAAGCTCAAATTTTTGAGCCATCGCAGAGGAAATTACAACCTTCTCCTTACTTTTAGTTGTCTTTAAATCAAAATACGGATTATCCTCTTTTATTCCAAGAATCGTTACGTCAAAATTATAGCCTAGTGCTTTCTTTTTGCAGGAATATGCATACGCCGGGTGGCTCTCTTCTGGCGCCTCCTTTTCCGGATACTTCAGGGTATACATATATTCAAATTTAGTATCCTTTTCGTAATCCTTTTCAAGATTTGTACACATTATGTAACAGTCAACACCCATCATAAATACGAGCAGCGCTATGAACATTCCAAAAACAACTGTGAGAGCTGAACGCTTCTCCCTTATCATCTGCCTTATTCTAAAAGCTGTGACAAAATTCATGTTCTTAAGATTTATGTGCTTTTCCTTGCCGCGCTTCTTTTCATTTCTGATAAGTGAAAGCGCTGTTCTATTTAACTTCGAATTAATTACAATCACATTTACTATTACTGATAAAACAGGTGGTATAACTACACCATATATCCATAAGTAGGTCGGTACATTAAACTCAAATCTTGGAATCGAAAAATAAGAGTAAGAGCTTTCTGCTATCATCGGCGCAAGTAAGCCTGCTGCTGCCGTAAATACTCCTATAAGTCCTGATATAGTTGTAACTATTACAGGAAGGGTAATGTAGTGAACTATAAGATCGTTTTTGGTAACTCCCATTGAATAAAGAGTTCCGATTATGCTGCTCTCACTTTCTATTGAATGAACTACAAATACTGAAATAACATAGGCCATAAGAATAAGAAAGATAACTCCCGCAAGAAGACCTACTGATATATCTACTGCCTTATCAGCCTTTGTAGCAAAAATTCTTAAATTGTCTGATCTTTTAAGAAACATTGTAAGATTTGATATGCTTATATCAAGCTCCTTTACAGCATCTGTTACAGCCTCGTCAAGCTCTGCTACGCCGTCCTCCATTTCACTAGTTCCATCAGCTATTTCAACGACAGCATCAGTGTAATCATGAACACCTTCTTTATAATCCTTAAGGTCCTTTAGCTGTCCCTTTACATCAACAAGAGCATCCTTAAGCATTGCATAATTCTCATCATTTATAAGCTTATCAAGCTCTGCTTCAAAGTTGTTTTCGTTCAAGGAAAGATTTAGGCCGTATGCATTAATCGAAGCTTCTGCCTGCTCTATGAAGGTATCGAGAATATCGCCTGTAGCGCCATTTAAATCCTCATTATTTTCAGAGAGTTCATTTAAAGCATCCTTAACTTCGCCCGTTGCATCCCTTAAATCAACAACAGCCTGCTTTAAATCCTCTGTAACGCCGCCTGTTCTGTCCCAGTATTCTTTAAAGAATTCATCATCTATTTGGTCAGCTGATATCTTTATTTCCTTCAGATAATCCTTAAGTTCTTTATCCGTTGCACTTCCAAGCTTATAAGCATATGCAAATTCTTCAGACTTCTGAGACTTACCTGATTTTCTAAATGCTTCATAATCGTTTTCTGTCATGAAAACGAGGCCGAAATACTTTGAATTACAAGAGGTATCACTTATGTTCTTGTAAGGTCCGTCGTAGTCTGATACGCAGCCTATACCTGATACTTTGTAATTTACTCCTGCTATGTCAAAGCTGTCTCCCACCTTGATTGAATGCTCCTCGGAATATCTTTTTTCTACTACTATTTCACCTTCTGCTGAAGGAGCATTTCCTTCTATGTATTTTATCTGATTAATATTTTTACGCACCTTAAAAATTCTCACAGTGCTTTTATCTTCATCGTCACGTATATAATCTAAATAGAACTGCTCTTCAAGAGCTATGTCCATTTTCTTAATTTCTTCAATCTCGGCTTTAGTAAGAGGCACAAATACCGAGAATTCACCGTCCTCGAGGTTTGTTTCTTCCGCCAGCTTTTTTGTTCCATTTGTAAGTGTTTCAGCCGAACCTACAATAGAAACTACAATGAACATTCCCATAACGACCATTAGACCGAGTGCAAGATATCTAAGGAAATTAGCCTTTAAATCTCTGAGCACTCTTTTTCTAAGTACTCTTTGCATCTTATAAATCCTCCAATTCTCTTGCCGGGATGCGCTTTTCATTTGTATATGACCTAGCGATTTCTCCGTCCTTTATATAGATTACTCTATGTACCATATTCTTAATTGAATTATTATGAGTTACTATGAGCATTGTCGTTCCATACTTTTCATTTATTTTTTCAAGAAGAACTAAAATATCTCTTGAGGTTTTTGAATCAAGCGCGCCGGTCGGCTCATCACATAAAAGAAGCTTTGGATTTTTAATTAAGGCTCTTGCAATTGCAGTTCTTTGCTGCTGTCCTCCTGAGAGCTGGGATGGAAACTTATCTGCATGCTCTTTAAGGCCTAGAGTTTCAAGAAGATCTTCTAAATCAAGAGGATTCTTGGTAAGGTATCTGCATACCTCAATATTTTCTCTAACAGTCAGATTTGGAACCAAATTATAGAACTGGAAAATGAAACCTAAATAATCCCTTCTATAGTCTGAAAGCTTATCCTTTCTAAGATTAGCTATTTCCTTTCCATCTACCTTGCAAGACCCTGAATCAATGTCGTCAAGTCCACCGATGCAGTTAAGAAGAGTTGATTTTCCTGAACCAGAGGTTCCCTGAATAACACACATCTCTCCTTTTTCTACGCCTGTAGTAATTCCTTTTAACACCTCATTATAGCTTCCGCCCTCGCCGTAAGCTTTTTTAAGATTATTGATCTCAATATACATTTCTTTTTCCTTCTTTCTTATGATCAAACACTTTTACTGCAGCTTCCAGGTTGCCATCCATCCGCCTCTAAGGCTTGCTGCAACATTTAGTCCGAACAATTCCGTTTCCTTTTCATCCTTAATATTAATCATAGAGTATATCACAGCTTCTATCTGCTGCTTTGCTACCCATCTTGCATAATGCTTTGAAATTTTTATATCAGGCAGTGCAAGCTTCATTTTTTCTACCATTTTTTCATATTGCTTAGCACTTATCTCTACAAATTTATCTACGATATTTTCCATAGATGAGCCCTGTGCCTTGCCAAATAAAAGCATGATCTTATCCCTATTTTCATACATTATCTTAGTTATGGAGAGCATAGCCTTTTGATCTTCAAGGCTGCCCTCTGGATTTTTTAAAACAGCTAACACATCTTCCTCAGAAATATCCGTCTCAAGCGCATAATGCTCGGTCATGATCTTATAGATTTTTTCTACCGGTTCCCTTACAAGAGAGCAAAATAAATCATCCTTATCCTTAAAGAAAAAGTACAGTGCCCCCGTTGTCACTCCCGCATCATGGCAGATTTTTCTGAGAGAAGCCTTCATAAAACCTTTTTCTAAAAATTCCTTCATTGCTGCTTTTTGAATTTTTAGCACGGTTTCTTTATTTTTACTCATACTCACATCCTCTTCTTAAAACAAATATTTTTAACATAGCATCGTTACGTAACAATGTTATGTTAACAGTTATATTTTTTCTTGTCAAGTTCTTTTTCCTTATTGAAAACTATTGTCAAGAAGATAGTAACAAGCCATTGGTGAATAGCCTACAGCTATAAAGCATTAATTTAAAAGAAACGTGGAAAATCAAAAAGGCCATCCAGTGCATTTCTGCATTGGATAGCCTTTTTAATTTATAATGAATCCATAAACTCTAATACCATTTTCATGGCCTTTTCGCCAGCCTCTGGTTTAAAACCATGTGCCTCGCCCTTTAATACTTCAAGCCTAGCATTTTTATATTGCTTTAAGATATCCTCTGAATATGAGAGCTTGACTATCGGATCTTTATCTCCGTGAATTATAAATACCGGATTCTCATATCCGCCTATCGCCTTCTTTACATCTAATGCCCTTATTGAAAGAGAAAAATTCCTTCCAAGCTTCATTCCCCAGAAATCAATAGACTCTGGTATTTCACTTTCAGATGCAAATTTATCATTCCAATTATCCGGTATGCAAAAAGCCGGAAAATATAGAGCAACCGCCCTCACTTTTTCTTTCAGCTCTTCTGCCGCAAGCGCAGTTACAAGACCGCCCTGACTACCGCCCTTTAAATAAATTCTATGCTTATCTACATTTTCAAGTGATGAAATATCCTCAAAAACATCTAAGAGATCATCCTTTTCCGTGAAAACAGTCATGTCCACAGTATTTCCACTGCTGCGTGATCTTACGGAACCACCGCAGAAGTCAAATGCATAGGCTAAATAACCATTCTGCGCATAAAAATTGCATTCCTTCACCCAATCGTCTGCAATACCATTATAACCATGACTAATTATAACAGCAGGGCACTTTCCTTCCTTTGCTGGCGTATAAAGTCTTCCGTAAATTTTCTTACCAGAACGCTCGATAACATATTCCTTAACATTAACCTTATCCATCTTTTTCTCCTAGGAATTATTATTTTCCCCTTCCTAAAATATCAAGATTAATTATAAAAAATAGATTACCCCCCGTCAAGCAATTTTTGTTACCATCCTACTTTTCGATAAAGTCTCTTACTGCAAGAAACTTTTATCTTTCACCTATAATATGCGCAGCCTTTACAAGATTGATAAGACTGGCCTTTGTTTCTTCTTCGCCTCTTGTCTTAAGACCACAGTCCGGATTTACCCAAAGATTTTCATCCGCAATTCTCTCACGCATCTTTCCAAGAGCATCTGTAATTTCCTCTACTGAAGGAACTCTTGGTGAATGAATGTCGTATACACCTGGGCCTACCTGAGTCTGGAAATCATTTTCCTTTAAAGAATCAAGAATCTGAAGATCTGATCTTGAAGCCTCGAAAGTAATTACATCTGCATCCATATTATCAATTGCAGGAATTATATCTGTAAACTCACTATAACACATATGTGTATGTATCTGTGTTTCTGGTCTTACTCCACTTGCTGTAAGTCTAAATGCTGGAATTGCAAAATCAAGATACTCGCTGTACCAATCAGACTTTCTAAGTGGAAGCTTTTCACGAAGTGCTGCTTCATCGATCTGTATGATGCTGATACCGTTCTTTTCAAGATCTAATACTTCATCGCGTATTGCAAGTGCAATCTGGTTCATTGATTCCTTGATTGATATATCCTCTCTTGGGAAGGACCAGTTGAAGATTGTTACAGGTCCTGTAAGCATTCCCTTTACTGGCTTATCAGTAAGCGACTGTGCATATACTGACCACTCTACTGTAATAGGTCTTCTGCGGCTTACATCACCCCAGATGATAGGTGGCTTAAGGCATCTTGTACCGTATGACTGTACCCAGGCATATTCTGTAAATAAATAGCCGTCAAGTGCTTCACCGAAGTACTCTACCATGTCATTTCTTTCATACTCACCATGAACTAATACGTCAAGGCCTATTTCCTCCTGAAAACGGATAATACGCTCTATCTTCTTCTTGTTGAATTTCTTATAATCAGCCTCGCTTATTTCTCCCTTTCTAAAGGCTGAACGGTTCTTCTTTACATCTGCAGTCTGAGGGAAGCTTCCGATTGTAGTTGTAGGGAATAATGGAAGCTTAAATCTATCTCTTTGAATTGCTGCTCTTTCCTTACGGTCTACATTTCTATTAAAATCCTTTTCAGTTACTGCTGCAAGTCTTTCACGAACCTTTTCATCAACGCAGTCTCTCTGCTTATTAAAGAGAATCTGATTCTTCACAAATTCCTTAGTGCAATCATAGTTATTATCATCTGCAAGTTTTCCTAATTCAGCTATCTCAACAAGCTTTTCTATTGCGAAGGCAAAGTACTCTTTGTACTTTTCTGAAAGCTTTTTCTCATTATCTAAAGTATATGGAACGTGTAAAAGTGAGCAAGATGAAGAAAGCACTACGTTAATGCCCTTTTCCTTTAACTCTCTAACCACGTTAAGAGTCTTTGCATAATTATTTTTCCAGATGTTCTTTCCGTTTACAAGGCCTGCAAAAAGCTGCTTATCCTTAGGGAAGCCATATTTTTCAATTAAATTCTTAGTTTCCTTTCCTTCAAGAAAATCAAGACCTAAACCTGCAAATGGAAGCTTAGCAAGTCTTGGATAAATATCTCTTACATCACCGAAATAGGTCTGAAGAAGAAGCTTTATATTCTTTATGCCCTTAAAAATTTCTGTATAAATACTCTCAAAGAATGCAATGTCATCAAGGCTCATATCTCTTACAAGTGATGGCTCATCAACCTGAATCCACTCTGCACCAAGGCTTTCAAGCTTATTAAAGATTCCCTGATAAACTGCAACTAAATCATCCTTTATATCTTCCTTCTGTTTTGTGCCTGTAAAACGAGCAAGTGATAAAAGAGTATAAGGTCCTGCAATTACTGGCTTTGTCTTTATTCCAAGAGCAAGTGCCTCTTCAAATTCATCAAAGATCTTATTTCCAAAAAGGCGTATTTCAACGCTATCATCAACCTCTGGAACAATGTAATGATAGTTGGTATTGTACCACTTCTTCATTGGAAGAGCCTTTACATCACCTTCCTTTCCCTGATATCCTCTTGCCATTGCAAAATATGTAGAAAGCTCTGAAACTCCAAGCTTTTTATATCTCTCTGGAATCATTCCTGTTATATATGCTGTATCTAATAGGCAGTCATAATAAGAAAAATCATTTACTGGAATAAAATCTATTCCTGCATTTTTCTGTTCAAAAAGATGCTTTTTTCTAAGCTCTGCACCTACCTTCTTAAGTTCTTCTTCATTAATTTCTCCGCGGAAAAACTTTTCTGCCGCAAATTTAAGCTCTCTCATTTCTCCTATTCTTGGAAAGCCTATTACTGATGTCTTCATTTCAATTTCCTCACTTTGTGCTCTAAATTACTTTTGTTTTGCTTCTTTTGTTTTGCTTCTTTTGTTTTCTATAGATTTCTTTTAATATTCTTATAAATACTACTCCCACCCACTATTATTCAAACAGGTTATTCTAGCTTTTTAAAAGTATAAATTAGAGTGCTTCTTTAGTAAAATACATAAAATTATAGCTTGTCCATAGATTTTTTCTATGATATTATATTATTGGAAATCATAATCTATTTTAATATTATATTACAGGGCTAAAGTGACCTTATATTAAATTATAGAGCCAAAGCAACATATTATCCAAAAGATGCGGGGATATTTTAAACTACAAAAAATTATAAGCTATTATAAAACGATAGCAAACAATGATAGGCGATGATAAACGTTAATGAAAGATAAGGAGCAAATGTCATGACATTAAAACAGTTAAACTATGTAGTAACCGTTGCAGAAGTAAAAAATATCACAGAGGCGGCCAAAAGGCTCTTCATTGCACAGCCTTCACTTACCTCTGCCATAAGAGAAATTGAAAACGAATTTGATATTACTATTTTCACCCGTTCAAACAAGGGTATAGAAATCACCCCAGAGGGTGACGAATTTCTAAGCTATGCAAGACAGGTTCTTGCACAGACCGACCTCATTGCCAAGCGTTACACTGGAAAATCATATGGAAAGCTGCGTTTCTTTGTATCCTCGCAGCATTATTCCTTTGCCGTAGAAGCCTTTGTTGAATTATTAAAACAATTCGGTCAGGACAAATATGAGTTTCACATGAGGGAAACTCAGACCTACAACATAATTGATGATGTTGCACATCTTAAAAGTGAGATCGGAATATTATACTTAAACCGCTTCAACGAGACTGTTATCAGAAAAACTCTTTCCGATAATAGCCTTATCTTCACGCCTCTTTTTTCAGCAAAGCCTCACGTATTTGTCGGTAAGGATTCTCCTCTTGCGAAAAAAAAGACGCTGAACCTTGGAGATCTCGCTCCATATCCGCGTCTTTCTTATGAACAAGGAAATCATAATTCCTTTTATTTTTCTGAAGAAATCCTAAGCACAATGGAATGTGATAAGGAAATAGTAGTTCTTGACCGTGCTACACTTTTTAATATGCTTGTCGGCATGAACGGCTACACAATCTGTAGCGGTATCATAAACGAGGAGCTCAACGGCCCCAACATAGTAGCAAGACCTTTAAACGTTGATGATTACATGGAAATAGGCTACATACTTCCAGCTAGCATACACCCTTCTTCCATAACACTAACATATATTGAAATACTGAAAAAGCTCACTAAAAGCACAAGACCATTTGAGTAGTTTTTGCTGCATCTGTGTGAAGGATTCCTGTACCGCCGCATTCCTTCCACTCAAGAATATTCTTATCAAGATCATCTATAAGGATATAGTTTTCTCCCTTGCAGTAGTTCTTTTTTTCTGCTCTATAAACTATATTTACCTTAATATCTTTAGAAAGCAATCTTCTGACCCAGGCTATTTTATCTTCACCGGCAGTTGTGATTCCTCTTCTAGGCTTTGGGATTCCAGTTAGTATTTCGCACTTATCGCCGTATTTTGCATATATTTTCTGGAACATCTCAACAGCCCCTGGAAGCGGTTCTAGCTTATCATAGAAATTGTCGATTTTTTTTATCTCACCCCACATTAAATTATCTTCTTCCTCTGTTCTTTTGCCCTGCACTGTAGAAAACTCTAATCCGCACAGTTCTCTAATTCCGCGGTCAAAATCAGCGAGTACTCCGTCCATATCAAAGTATATTTTTTCTATCATACCCTTCCTCTTCCTTTCCGCATACTTTTTATTCATCATCGTTTCCACTGTCATTATGCTTTTCTTCAATATTTTTTGCAACAGGATAAAGCAGAGATCTAATGAAAGAAACTATACACAATCCCCAATCGAGAACTATCGGTATCAGAATAAAATACCATTTATTTTTCCATTCATCGCCTAAAATAGCCACAACTCCGATTGCACCAAGTATCCCTCCAATTATATATGCAGGTGAAGCCATTTTTTTGGATGGAAGAAAATAAAAAGAAAAAACACGATAATAGTTGTATGCAATAATAATCACACCCGGCACTCCGAATAGTACACCGACAAAAATTCGCTCGAATATCTCCATACTGCACCTCACTAATATAAAAATCACTGTATTTTGTCACTAAACTCACATGGCGGCTTATCCGCCTACCTTCAATTTTATTATAATAAACCGCCCCGAAGAAGTCAATCTCTTGCGTGGCTGAATTGCACTCCGCATTTGCATATGCTGTTAAAATAGAACTGTTCAAAAAGCAGCCTGCACAAATTGCACAGACTGCTTTTGGTTATTATATAGATTATTTTTGTTTTTACGCTGTCTACTTGACAGGGGTCGAATCACTAATTCGTTAGGGCTCAAGTTTTTTGCTGCTTTAGTTTTTACACTATTCTTCCGTCTTCGATTCTTACAACACGGTCTGCATATTGTGCTATGTCTGCGTTGTGAGTTATCATTATAAGGGTATGACCATATTCTTTTACTCCGCTTACAAGTAGGTTCAATACGTCTTTTCCTGTTACGGAATCAAGATTTCCTGTCGGCTCATCCGCGAGAACAATCTTTGGCTTATTGGCAAGCGCTCTTGCTATTGCAACTCTCTGCTGCTGTCCTCCTGAGAGCTGATTTGGAAATGATTTTTCTTTTCCATCTAGCCCTAGCTTTTTTATTACATCTGCGATGTACTTTTCATCTACTTTTTCCTCGCTTACATTTATAGGAAAGGTGATGTTTTCATACACGTTAAGTACCGGGATGAGGTTATATGACTGGAATACAAAGCCGATTTTCTTAGATCTAAATTCAGACATTACGCTATCATTTACGCTCTTATAATTAAATCCTTCCATTACCACTTCTCCGGAATCATAGCCATCTAATCCTCCGATTACATTAAGCAGCGTACTTTTTCCTGAACCGCTCTTTCCAAGTATTACAACGAATTCTCCTTCTTCTACCTCTAGGTTTATGTCCTTTAATGCGTGGAATGAGGCCGTTCCTGTTTTATAGTATTTATTGACGCCTTTTAATGAAATTATACTCATGAATTTTACTCCCTTTCTGCTATCATTTCTACTACTGATTCTTTTGCACTTTCTTTAATATTAAGATATGCAATCAACTCTATTATGCCCACAAAAAGTGCTATTACTACTATATAAGTTATAATTGAAATCCTTATTTCATCAAATAATATAAGTGAAAAATAAGTATTTAATAATATCGAAACAGGCAGGCTTATAAATACAGCTATTAATGTAAGAATGAGATTTTCATAGCAGGCAACTTTGCATAGGCTTTTTCTTGAAAGCCCTATTGCTCTCATGATGCCAAATTCCTTCTTTTTACTTGCCATATTTTCCTGGATGGTATTACTTACTATCATGAAGCTCAGGACAAGTGTCGCAACCACGATATATCCCGCTACCGTAAGCATTCCTAAAAGCTGAGCTTCGGCATCTGCTTGTCCGTCATGAAGGTTTGTTATATATACTACATCCGCTAAAAACGGAATCTCATTTAGTTCTTCTAAAGAGCAGTCTGTTTTGACCAGAAAAGCAGAATATCCCGGATCCTCCAGCCCAAGACTTTCAACCAGCTTTTCATTCATAATCAGGATGCAATCTTGACTGCATATCGTATAATTCAGTGGGTCATAAGTAATATTCAGCCATTCGTCAGGCTTTACTACATAAACATTATCTTCCCCATATTTCTTTATGCGAACTTCTTCTTCGTTACTTTTTGATAAAAGTACCGAAAAAGGTTTCGAAGCGTCATAAGAAATCTTGTTCATTTCTGCAAATTTCTGCATTAGATCATCATCATACTGTAAAATTTGGAGTGAAAGTTTTTCTTTCTCCCATTTATCCCAATCATAATGTCCGAAATATTTCTCTGTGTATACCTTATCTATACCTTCATGAGACTTTAATAATTCCAGGTCCTCTTCTGGAAAGCTAGGATATTCCTCCGCTGCAACTTCTGCCTGAAATGAATAGTCACTAAAATCTACTGCCCCATTTGTCGCATTGGGCTTTATCATTACAAAGAAGTTGCTAATTACAAGGCAGAGTGAAAAACTAACGACCATTGTAACTACCTGTATTGCACTTTTTCCAAAGCCCCTTTTCAGATTTCTCTGCGCTATGCCCATGCGAAGATCTTTGATAGTTGAGAGTTTAGTTTTCTCAGTAAACATCTTCGGTCTTGCATTAATTGACCTAATATTAATCGGATTCTTCTTTCTGATTTTAAATATCAGCTTTAAACATGCTATTAAAGCAGATATTAGGGCAAGCAGAAAGGTCATAATATATGTTTTTACGCTTTGATCTACCTTCATTGCTGCCGGGCTAGTAAAAAGCGCAGCCATTAATTTTTCTGCAATGCCAACATTCAGAAAAGCTCCTGCGGTCATTCCTATCAGTGATCCAACGATTACATATATAAGCTGTTCTGCTAAAATAAAGCCTATGAGCTGTCTATTTTTCATTCCTATGCAGCGCATAGTTCCAAATACATCTAACTTACGCACAAAACTTAATGTTACAACATTATAAATAAATATCACCAAACACAAAGCAATAATCAATGACAAAATATCCATTGTCAGAGCTGTTTCTTCAAATGCACCTTTTTCCTGATATATAGCACTTTTTTCATCATTATATTTAAGTTGGTTTTTCCAATAATAGCTATAATCCTCTAAAGAAACTTCATACGATATATTTAGCACACTTTGTATTGCTACATCTGCTTTCCGACTTTTCTCATAATTATAGTTCCCTTCTTCTGCTTCAACCATTATACAATTTGAATACTTGCATTCAATGTTATTATCAGCATATATATCTGCTGCGGTTTTAAGATCTGTGTAAAAAAAATCACCATAATCACCCACATCTTTAATAATTCCGCTTACCACGAACGTTCTGCTACATTTAGCATAATTTGATTCATTATCATCAAAACAAATATCAAGCGTAATTTCATCTCCTATTTTAACTTCAGGATTATTTACTATGTAGCTTTCCTCTACGCACACTTCATTTTCAGCACTTGGATATTTTCCGCTAACTAAAGCCGTCTTCTTAAAGTATTCAAGATCGCCCTCAAAACCCATGACAGAGGTTTTTTTACCGTTAGTATAATTTATAACATCACCTGCCCATATAGTGGACAGATATCTATCCGGTTCATCTTTTCCCATAATCTTAAACTGTTCGTTTATCTTAACCAACTCATCATAGGTTAGTTCGATAACATAGAAGTCATATGGATCAGAAGAGCTTGCAAATTTTTTAAATGAAGACCTATAGCTATTGCCCAACTGTAACAGGCCAAACATCAGCATAGCCGAAATGGCTATGCCCATTATTGCTCCTATGCTGGATTTTTTGTTCCTGCATATATACCTTAATACTATTTTAAACATTCAGGATCCTCCCGTTTTAATTTATGATCATTAATATTATATATTATTGATTTATCCATAATAAAATTTCTGCTATGCGTTACTATTATTACAATCTTATCTGACAAGGCCTTTGCAAGATTATCTCTGATACTTCTTTCCGTTATACCATCTAGTCCTGCTGTCACCTCATCCATTATAATAACTGGCAAGTTCTTGTATAATGCTCTCACAAGACACAATCTGCTCTTTTGTCCTCCAGAAAAGCCTTCTCCCTTTTCTGAAAGGATAGTATCATATTTATCTGGCAGTGCTTCAATATCATCGAATATATTGCATATTTTGCACAAATACTTTACCTTTTCAAAGTCAATATCTGAATCCAAAACTATATTATTAATTATAGAATCATTAAATAATATGGTTTCCTGTGTCACAACAGCAATGAGATCTGACATATTAATTGAGATTTTATTTATAGCATCATAATTCGAGGCAAAACTCGATGGTATTGAAATAAGACCGATTACCGGTGAAGAAAGTGACGAAGTATACTGATTAAATGAAATCAGCGCACCAACAGTCATCGTTCCAAGTGCGATCTTGTAGCCTCCCCAAACGAGAGTTATACCATATATAAGCACCATTGTCAATGAAATCAAAGAATCTATTTTATTACTAAAAATCGCCTGTGATTTTGAAACTTTAAATTCATTATCAAGTGCATTCTCATATCTTCTTGATGCATATTTACTTGCTCCTAATATCGATATTTTTTGGATATTATCTACTATCTCATTAATTGATGAATAAAGTTTAACATAACTGTCACGTAACGCCTAACAACAAAAAGCAGCCTGCACAAATTGCACAGACTGCTTTTGGTTATTATATAGATTATTATTATTGTTTTTTACGCTGTCTACTTGACAGGGGCGGATCACTTCTTTTCGTCTTTCTTTGTTTCTTTCTTATCCTCGCCTGCAAGCTTTGTAGCACGTTCTAGGGCATCATCAATGTGAGCACAGAAATTTTCTTTTCCTACTTTCTCATAGAAGCCTGACTTTTCTATTACACGAAGTGGCTGCTCATTAACATGTGAAAGAACAAGCTGAATTCCTCTTGCCCTACAATCATCATACAAAAGCTCAAGCTTATTCATTGCAGTTGCATCTATGGCACTTACGCTTCTCATTCTTATTACAAGAACCTTAGTATCCTTTTTAGGAGATATCTGAAGAATCTTTCCTGCTGCCGCAAAGAACATAGGACCTGATATTTCATATACAAGTGTATTCTTTGGAATTTCACGAAGTGTTATGCTATCTGGATCATTATCAGCATCCACCTCTTTCCATCCCTCTACCTGAGTAACCTCGCTCATTCTCTTCATAAAAAGAACTGCTGCAAGTAAAATGCCTACTTCTATAGCTACTACAAGGTCGAAGATAACTGTAAGTGCAAAGGTTGTAACTAATATGATTATATCACTCTTTGGCGCAAACTTACACTGCTTTACAAAACCTCTCCAGCCGCTCATATTGTATGCAACCTGGAAAAGAATAGCTGCGATACATGGCATTGGAATAAGCTTTGCAAGTGGCATTAAAAATACTACTACAAGCACAAGTGAAATTGAATGTACCATACCTGCGATAGGAGTACGTCCACCGTTCTTGATATTTGCCGCCGTTCTTGCAATGGCTCCTGTTGCTGGAATTCCGCCAAAACAAGCTGAACCAATGTTTGCAACGCCCTGTGCGATAAGCTCCATATTTGGACGATGCTTTGAACCTATCATACTATCTGCAACTACCGCTGATAATAATGATTCGATTCCTGCAAGAAGTGCAATCGTTATGGCATTTGAAAACTGTGAACGAACCATAGCAAGTGAAAAAACTGATGGCTTAATTGAAAGTCCTGGAAGACCTGTACGTATATTTTCAAAAGCCTTTCCGATTGTATTTACTTCAAGGTCGCAGCCCTTTACTATAGCTGCTGTAACTATTACTGCTATTAATGAACCTGGTATCTTTTTAAATATCATAGGCCATACAATAAGTATGACAAGTGCTAATGCACCGATAAGTACTGACTGATAATTTATTGTTGACAGGTTTGCAAAGATTGCTTCAAGCTTTTCTGCTGTTTCAATAGGCTTTTCACCATGCTGATATACTATTCCCGTAAAATCCTTGATCTGACCTATGAAAAGAGTTACTGCTATTCCTGCAGTAAAGCCTACTGTTATTGGATCTGGAATATATTTAAGAAGATTTCCAAATCTGCAAAAGCCCATAACTATGAGCAGGACACCTGCCATTATGGTCGCTACCATAAGTCCCTGGGTTCCATCTTTTGCAACGATTCCTGCTACTATTGTAGCAAAGGCTGCCGTAGGTCCTGCTATCTGAACACGGCTTCCACCAAGAAATGATACAAAAAAGCCTGCTACTATGGCTGTATAAATACCTGCCTCCGGTCCAACTCCCGATGCAATTGCAAGCGCTATTGAAAGTGGAAGCGCTATAATTGCAACTATTATTCCTGCTATTACATCTTTAACTAGCTGCGCACCCGTATAATTTTTCATTACGGAAAACAATTTTGGCTTTAACTTATCCATTTTTCACCTCAAAATTCTATTTTTCTCCCAATATATAATAAAATTTTGCTCCCGAAGGAAAAATATAAACCAATATTGTCATTTAGTCAACTACAATTTTATATATTTTCCAATTTAACCACTTTCACTCCCACACTATTACTATAAAACGCATCTCTGCCCCCTTTTTATATTAATTAAACGCGCACTTTCACTCCCACACTATTACTATAAAATGCCCTTTTACTAAAAAATATCACCCTATTATAAAATACATATTGATCTATTACTAAATATTACCCTATTATTAAAAATCCAAACATAAAACCGTAAACCTACTCTATTACCGGAAATCTAAGCACTGCTTTAAACAAATCTCCATCTATTATTACATTCAGTTTTCCGCCCTGAAGTTCAGCAAGGCTCTTTGCTATAGCAAGCCCTAATCCATTTCCTTCAGTATTTCTTGAAGAATCGCCTCTTGTAAAGCGCTCCATTAATTCATCTTCTGTCATGTTAAGGGCTTCCCTTGAAGTATTCTTAAAGGTTATTTCTGCACACTTTTCTTTTTCTTCTAGGGAAAGATATACCCTAGTTCCAGGCTGAGCATACTTGCAGATATTATTCATTAAATTATCGAACACTCTCCACATTCTTCTTCCATCAGCCATAATACTTATTTCTTTATCTGGAACACTTGTTACCATGGTCAGTTCAGATGCCTTCATCTTCTCTTCGTATTCACCGCTCGCCTGCTGTATGAATACATTTGCATTACATGGAGCAAGCAGAACATCTAAATTATTGGTCGTAGCCTTTGAAACCTCTACTAGATCCTCCACAAGTCTTTTTAGTTTTTCAGACTGTCTTATCAGCACCTGCGTATATTCTGATATTTTAGGATTTTCTGTTTTTTCATCATTTATCAAAGATGCATAGTTAATTATTGAAGTGATAGGAGTTTTTATGTCATGTGAAACATTTGTGATAAGTTCCGTCTTCATCCTCTCGCTCTTTAACCTATCTTCAACGGCAATGCTCATTCCTGCACCTATGCTATTAAGATTTTCTCCATGCTTTTTTAAATCCCACACCATTCCCTTAGTATCCGTGTGATAAGAAAGTTCTCCTTTAGCAAGCTTCTCTGCGCCTGTTTGAAGACGTTTCATCATAACAATGACGTAAAGTGCTGCGATAGCTATTCCCACCTGTAACATAAAGAATAACTCAGGAACCTCCGAGAAAAATAATACTGCATTTGAAAATATGATTGCAGCTATTATTAATACACTCTTTAGGACTGATGGGATATAGCTTATAAGGCTAATACATCCCTTAAGCACCTTAATTATGATCCGTATACATCTATATATGATCGTATTTTTTATAAAATCGCCCTGCTTTATTCTGCTTGCTGCGCTCATAGATAAGCCTATCAGCATGATTACACCTATAATGTATATCACCGCCGCAAATACGAACATGATATATCTGATATGTCCACTATAATTAGCATCTACTACATAAGTTACAAACAGTCCTAAAACTGCACACACGGCAAGTAACAAATCAAATGGCACTTTATACAAAGGTCCCTTTACAAATTCCTCTTTATCCGCTCTTCTTCCTGCTGAATGCATTAAAGTGATGAAGCATAATATACTTATTGCAAGGCTGATTAATGCAACTGCATATGTTAAGTATCTAAAATCATACAAGATGCCCCAGAAATTATTTTTAATTTCTATTTTTCTTCCAATTGTAGAATCCTTATCAACGTCTAATTTAACCTTATATGAATTATAGCCTGAATCTGATTTATATTTTTCACCAGTATATTGCCCTAGCGGTTCTCTTACAAAATCAGTTTCTTCGTATGTAAATTCATACACATAGCCTGAATCTTCTGTATATCCTTCGGATTGATATATCATCTTATTATTTCCATAAATCTGATATTCAATCCCTTCTCCTAAGAGAGATTTCATCTTGCTTCCATTTCCATCAAAATTGTGCATTATAACATAGCTGTATGATGTTAATTCATTACTTACATATGTATCTTGGTATTCCTTCTTTGTCATCGTATAAACATTAAAATCATCTTCTAATGTAAAGAATAAAGCTAGAATTGAACTTGCCGTAAGTACACACACAGAAACTACGCATAATATAAACAGCAACACCTTTCCTGGCAGCGTTTTTACAAATCGTTTCATTTTCTCCGTTCCCCTTCCATTTTATCCCTAAAGTCGTTAAATGTGTACTCAAATCAGCACTCCTGATATAAGCCTATTTTTTCAAGATAGAGCGCATCACAAGAGGTCACTTCTGCATTCCATCTACGGCTACGTAGCTTGGTCGATATATCTACCTGCTCGACTGTATCAAACCACTGCAGCTGTAGATATAAGGGCGTATTATTGACCCAGGTTCTAAGCTTTTTGGTGGTCTTGAGAGCTTCACTCTTTAGGCTTCCACCATTGATTTCACTGTCAAGAGCCGCCTTGAGTTTGCGAATCTCTTCACTGAAATACTCGTAGTAGCATAGTGAGATGAACTGTACAAACATACGGCCTCTCAGAGTGTCTGTATACCATACTCTTGCGCGGGTACCATCAGCGCGTTGCTTTTCTGACTCAAAGAAAGACTCTATGGTCTCTCTCTTACGATACTTGCGCAGGCACTCGAATGGATCCTTTTCTTTTGCTTTTTCCTGTGCTGCAGGTGAAAGCTCGTCAACCGGGGTACCGCTTTCCAGAAGAGTCTTCAGTTCATACAGGTCGTCCTGAAGTGTTGTTTTATCATCATTCTGCCTAGACTGGTTGAAATATATATGAAGATATATCCTGCGTGAGAATATCTCTTCAGAACCTTTTTCAGCGCCGCTTTTATGGCTGGAATATTTGCGGATCTTTTTGAAATCATGCATAAGAGTCACTGTTACTCCGTGAGTAGCATGGTCAAAAGGACATATGGAACGGAAGTCATCAAGCTCCTCCATATGCTTGTCAATTTCAGGGCGGATCCATGTAAGACTTGTCTTTGCAAGGGTGATGAAATCAAATCCTGCATGCAACAGTTCTGAGAGATTCTGCTCGGAATAGTAGCCGTTGTCGGTAACTATTTCTGTAGTATTTACACCTAAAGCAGTAAGCTGATTTATTGCATTGGTTACTGATGTGACATCCGGAAGATTGCCTGGCTGCTTTGTGAAGGCTATAGGCTGTCTGCTGTCAATGGAATAGAGTGTCAGCATCTTGATGGTTTTCAGACCGTCATGCGCCTTGTTAAAGCCATATCTTGCTTCATTTTGATTCTCTGAGTATACAGAGATAGTCGATGAGTCATAAGCAAGTGCATCCTCATCAGACAGAGATTCACACCGTATTTGAAAGAAGCTCTGTTGAAGGCTTTCGTCCATCCCGACCTGAACGAACAGGTTATGATATACGTCCTCAGAGATGCCGTCTTCATAAGGAAGAGGATGGTTGAACTGCCAGGTCTGTATCCCAGGAAGAGACTGCCCGTTTGTTGCCAAAAGATATCTTGCCAGCGATATGATCTTCTGTGCAGTACCGATGTCTGTAGATGAATAGACAGCATCATCAATACCAGACACTTTACCGATGTGATCTATTATGTCCATCATGCCGACATGCATGCGTTTGGCAGAAACAATTTCTGTTTTTCTGTCTGATTTAGTGGCTTTACCCTTTTTTGGGCGCGTAGGGACCGGATCTTTTTCGCCTTTTGGAATTTTACCTATCAGCTTGCTGCTGAGTACTTTATTGTATTTTTTATCCGGATCATATATGGTCTTTCTTTCCAGAACGTAGATATCACCGTTCTTCTGGGGCTGATGTATGATTTTTGTTTTGATCTCTCCTGATGGTTTTGCTGGCATATGGCACGCTCCTTATTTGAGTATATATTTATTATAA
>OMXJ01000005.1 GCA_900315015.1 uncultured Eubacteriales bacterium
GTTCACCAGACTGAGGCAGAAGAAATTCTGCCTACGATATTTAGGTTATGACACCTTTGGTTGACGCACCAGACCATTGCTCTGTCGTATAACTTTAAGTCGGGGCGGAGCTTCACTTATATTAATCCGTTTACAGAAAGGCATAAGAATGTATAAGGTAGATTTTAATAAAACTGGTAAGGTATATTTTATTGGTATCGGCGGTTCAAGCATGAGCGGTCTTGCTGAAATAATGATGAAAAAAGGCTATAGCGTTTCAGGTTCAGACATGGCGGAGAGCTATGCAACTGAAAAGCTTGAGGAAATGGGCATCGCTGTGCATGTACCTCAGGAGGCTAAGAATATCTCTGCTGATACTGATTTCATCGTATATACAGCTGCCATTGCTGAAACCAACCCTGAATATGTACGTGCTCTTGAGCTTGGTATTCCTATGATAGAGCGTGCTCCATTCCTCGGACAGCTCATGGAAAACTATTCTTATACTATTGGTGTTTCTGGAACACATGGAAAAACTACCACTTCTTCAATGATATCTGCCATCCTTTCAAGCGCCGGCATCGACATAAGTGCTTCCCTTGGCGGAGTCTGTGATGAAATAGGTGGTAATTCAAAGTATGGAACTTCTGAATACTTCGTTGCTGAAAGCTGCGAATATAAAAGAAGCTTCCTCTCTTTCAATCCTAATTATGAAATCGTTACAAATATCGAGGCTGAGCATCTCGATTATTACAAAGACATCGAAGACATCCGCAGTGCCTTCCGTGAATTCCTTGAAAAACCAAATGAGAATGGCATCATTGTCATAAATGGAGATATCGATAAATTAGACTCTCTTACAGACAGTCTTAAGGCAAAGGTGTTTACTTACGGCGCTGATGAAAATGTAAATCTTTCAGCTTCTGATACTTCAATAAATGATACTGAACTAAAGCTTTCAGATACTTCAAAATATGATTATTTTGCAAAGAACATCACCTTCGACGAACTTGGACGCGGTGAATTCGATCTTTGCAAAAACGAAGCAGGAAAAACTATTGTTATTATGCATATAAAGCTTGGAGTTCTCGGCATTCATAATGTCCTCAACTCTACTGCAGCTGCTGCCCTCGCTCTTGAGATGGGCATAAGCGCTGATGCAATAAAGACAGCCCTCGTTAAATTTAAAGGTGCTCATAGACGTTTTGAGGTAAAAGGCAAGGTAAAGGGAGTTCTTACTATAGTGGATGATTATGCTCATCATCCATCCGAAATCAAAGCTACTCTCCTTGCTGCAAAGCATTTCCCTCATAACACTCTTTACACAGTATTCCAGCCACATACCTATTCAAGGTTAAAGAAGCTCCTTCCTGATTTTGCAAATGCACTTTTGCTTTCAGAGAAGGTAATCCTTACAGACATCTATGCTGCAAGAGAGAAAGATCCAGGTGACATTTCTTCTCTCGACCTTCTTGATGCTATGAAGAAGGATTATGTAAAAGCAGGACATTCCGAAAAGGAAGCCGAGGAAAAGGTCATTTATATAAGTGACTTTGGCGAAATTGAAGATTATCTTCTTACAAATGCCAAGGAAGGCGATGTTGCCATCATGATGGGAGCTGGAACAGTCATTAATATAGGAAATGAGCTCCTTGGATTATAATAGCAATAATTAATAGATATACGAGGTTTAAAAATGATTAAGGGCAGTGATACTCTACTCTTCACACATGAAGACCCAAAATACATAAATATACAGACTGCATTTATTGACAATTACATGTTTGAAGCATCAGGTAGCTATGTAAAAATCTACCTTTACGTTTTAAGATGCTATGCCGGCAATCTCAATCTTACCGCTGCTGAAATATGCGACAAGCTTGACATTACCCCTAGATATTTTGAAACAACCCTTAAATACTGGGAAGAATGTGGCATTATTAAAATAACCAGAAAAGGTACCACCATTACAGGAGTTACTTTTTTAAATATTGAAGATGCTAAAGACTCAGAAAAAGCTCCAAAATCTATAGCTTTGGCAGGTAATGACTGCGGCTTTGATACAGATAGTTCTGATAGTTATAGTAATTCAGGTAATGACTGCGGCTTTGATACAGATAGTGCTGATAGTTATAGTAAATCAGATAATGCCGGCTACGGTAATAGTGCCGGTAATGCTTCTTCTGATATAGAAGGCTCAAGCAGATATGGGTTAAAGACACCCGGCAATGAAAATGATAATGGTGAGTCTTCAGGAAATTCAAAGGAATATATCTACTCTCCTGCTCAGATAAGCGATCTTGTTTGCATTCCAGAGGTCAAAAAAATGATAGAATGCTTCCAGCAGAATATCAACAGAACCATGAAAAGTGAAGATACACAGATGATGCTCTATTATTATGAAAGCATCGGTGTTTCTGCAGATCTTCTTATGTATTTATATGAGTACTGCGGCAAACTAGAAAAGACAGATTCTTCTTATATAAAGGCAGTTATAGAAGCCTGGATAAAAAGAGGCATCACAGACCGTGAGGGTGCTAAAAAACATACTGAAGGAACCCATGAAATATTCTCAGCCTATAGAAGGGCCATGGGCATTGAAACCACACTTCCTGAAAAGACAAGAAATGTAATTACTGAATGGGTAGATGTTTATGGGTACGATCTTGAAATAATCATTACAGCCTGTGAAAAAGCTGTTATGAGTGCAAAGGGCGGAGCCCCTAATCTTAACTATGTAAGAAAAATAGTTGATGACTGGCATGATAATGGTCTTAGCAATATCAACGAAATCAATAATTATGAAGCTAAAAAGAAGCTTGAAAAGGATTTAGAATTTGAAGCAAAGAAAAAGAAAAAAGCATCTCCTTCTCTTTCCTACAATTCATGGCAAAAGCCAGCCGATCCTGAAGAAGCAACCAGTGAGGTTGCTAAAAAGCTTGCTCTTAGCAATAAAAACAGAAAAAACAGACTTTCCGACAATAATACTGACAGCAATGTTTCAAACGGAGAAAATAATACATGACCTACAAAGATATAATCGAGCCTATTGATATTAATGCAGAAGCCTTTGCTTCAATAATCCGCTCTCTCGAAGAAAAGCAGAGCCGTAATAAGATAAAGACTTCACAGATCCGTAAAAAGATTTATGAGGACATTCCAGAGCTTGGCGAGATAGACCAGAAGGTAATCGATTTAAGTATTGATTTTTACAGTAATAAAAATAAATACGATAAGCCCCTGTCCGAACTCATTGCGCCATACTCTGCCAAAAAGAAGGAGCTTCTTGCAAATAGCTCTTTCGGTGAAAATGCTCTCGATGGGTATTGTGATTGTAAAAAATGCCATGACAAAGGCTTTATTGAGCATTTCGATGCAGAGGGAAATGTAATTTCCACTGAAAAATGCACCTGTCTTCTTGATGCAATGGCTAATTACCGCTTATTGGCTAATAGCCGAGGCTTAAGTATACCAGAGGCCAGCTTTGAAAGCTTTGATTTAAATGTATTTTCTGATAAAACAAGTGGAGCAGACGACCTTAGAGGCTTAGTTGCCGGTATGGATAAGAGCCTCTCTCCTAGAGCTTATATGAAGGAAGTTGCTGCTGACTTTAAATACTATGTACAGAACTTCGATGTAAATAATACTGCTGAAGAAGCAAGCTTTCTGCTCTTTGGACCTGTCGGTACTGGAAAGAGCTTTCTTCTTCGCTGCATTGAAAAGGCACTCCTTAAGCGCTACATAGATACTATTTATGTTACTGCTCCTACCCTATTTGAAATGAAGCGTCCTAACGATTCTAATGCGGTAATCGATAGACCATACAACGACTTTTCTCAGGTCTTCACCTGCAAGGTTCTCATAATTGACGACCTTGGTACTGAAAAGCCTACCGATTTTACTGTTTCAACATTTAATGAAATAATTGATGACAGAATCAGTTCCGGTCTTCCGACAATTATTTCCACCAACTTTAGTTTCGAGAACATTAATAATATTTATGGCGAGCGAGTCGCCTCTAGAATCAACGAAAAGTTCGATTTCATCAACATTTACGGAAGAGATCTACGAAAATTATAATTTATTTTATAATTAAATATATAATTATTTTTTATATTTACGTTGTTAATATTGGTCGATTATTTCAATCATTAATAAAATTTTCACTTGATTAAATCACTAATCGCCATTATTATATATATGCAAAAATTTAATAGGTTACATGAATGGAGGATATTATGGCATCAGAGCATGTTTATGAATCAGCACCCGTTGGAGAGCTTGGTATTATTTCTCTCGAGAGCTGCAAATCACTTGGAAATAAGGTAAACGATTATATCGTTAACTGGCGCCGTGAAACTGAAAAGGAAGCACCTGCCACAACTAATTATCCTGGATATGAAAAGGATTCTTATCTTGTAGAAACTCAGTGCCCACGTTTTGGCACAGGCGAAGCTAAAGGTGTTATCAAGCAGACAATCCGTGGTGATGACATTTACATTATGGTAGATGTATGTAACTACTCTCTTACTTATACAGTTTGTGGACACGAAAATCACATGTCACCAGACGACCACTACGCTGATTTAAAGCGTATCATTGCTGCTATCAATGGAAAGTCAAAAAGAATTACAGTTATTATGCCTTTCCTTTATGAGAGCCGTCAGCATAGACGTTCAATGCGTGAATCTCTTGATTGCGCTATGGCACTTCAGGAACTCATCAGCATGGGCGTAGATTCAATCATCACATTCGATGCTCACGATCCAAGAGTACAGAATGCTATTCCACGTAACAGCTTTGAAACTGTTATGCCAACCTACCAGTTTATCAAGGCTCTTCTTTCAAGTGCACCAGACCTCAAGCCAGATGCTGAGCATATGATGGTAATCAGCCCAGATGAAGGTGCTATGAACAGAGCTGTATATTTTGCTACAATGCTTGGTCTTGATGTAGGAATGTTCTACAAGAGACGTGACTATACTCAGATCGTAAACGGACGTAACCCTATCGTTGCTCATGAGTTCCTTGGTAGCGACCTTGAGGGCAAGGATGTAGTTATTCTTGACGACATGATTTCATCAGGTGATTCAATGATCGACGTAGCTACAGACCTTAAGAAGCGTAAGGCAAATAGAATCTTCGTATGTACAACCTTCGGTCTTTTCACAAATGGTCTTAAGAAATTCGACGATGCTGTTGAGGCTGGTCTTATCGAAAAGGTTATCACAACTAACCTCATCTATCAGACACCAGAGCTTCTTGAGAGACCTTGGTATGTAAGTGCAGACATGAGCAAGTACATCGCTCTTCTTATCGATACTCTTAACCATGATGCTTCAATCAGCAAGTACCTTAGCCCAACAGATAGAATTCATTCATATCTTGCTAAGTTCAGAGCTGGTGAGTTAGATTTCCAGAAGAAGTAATTTCTTCTATCTAAACTAAATCAATTAAATCATCTTGTGAACTACCCACCGCCCAAAGGTAATGGTTTTTCGCCCGTGGGGCATTTATAAAAAAAAGCTGTACACTCTACCATGTACAGCTTTTTTATGATTTACTATTTAATTATCCTCTAACTTCTGGAAGGTATATTCTACTCCAAGTCTATCAAGGAGCATCTTCTCTCTCATCATACAGGTAAAGATTATAACCTGTCTGCCGAGCTTTGAAAGATAAAAAAGCGCTGCAGAAGTTCTTTCATCATCTGAAGTTATAAAGCCATCATCAATGATAATAGGAACGCTCTCACCGAACTTTTCCTTATCAAAGAACATATCAGCAATGGCAACTCTTGCTGCAAGATAAATCTGATCTATTGCGCCATGGCTCAATACCTCTACAGGCTTTAAGCCGTAAGGAGTCTTGATGCATAGATGCATGTCATCATCAAGCTCAACCTGGTACTTTTCAGCACCCATGATCTTTGCTGTATTTTCAGTAATGGCTTTATTTAGCTTTTCTCCGATAGTACCATGAATATTTACATTAAGGCTCTCTATGATGCTTCTGGCCTTATCTGCGGCCTCTACCTCAAGCTCGAGCTCCTTCTTCTTAGCAAGCACCTTTTCCTCTGTCTTAAGAAGATCTGCTATGTCATTTTGAGAATTATAAAGCTCATCGATCTTATCTCTAAGAACCGCCTTCTGATTGCTTATCTTTTCCTTTTCAGCATAGTAAGACTGATTATAATACTCTATCTTCTTTTGAGCAAGCGCTACCTTCTCATTCATTTTCTTCATCCAGTCATCATCAGGAAGAACACCCTCTGATTCAAGAAGAGCCTTTTCTATATTTATAGGAGAAGTAAATTCCTTAAGTGCCTTAACATCGATCTCATTATTTACCTTGCCAGGCATCCCATAACTTACACCATACTCAATTACATCGCAGGTAAGCTCTGAGAGCTTTGTCATCTTTGATGAAATCTGCTCAAGATAAACCTTTTCCTTATCCTCGACGCTCTTAACAGCAACCTCAGCACGTGCGCTCTTTTGCATAAGCTCTACTAAAGCATTCTTATTATTAACGCCAAGTCCGCTTCCTGAAAGCACCTTCTGGCTCTCTTCCTTAATTCTGAGAATCTGTGCTTCAGCCTCCTTCTTATATCTCTTAAGCTTTGAATTTCTGATTGCAAATATAATAATGGTTGTAATCAAAAATACTACTGCCGTTATGTTAAGGATGGCAAAAAGCATATTGTCATTCCAGAAATTCATGACTCCTGTAACTAAATCATCTGTAAGGAACCTTGAGGTATTCTGCATTACAAGAAGGACTGTGATAGCCGTTGTAGCTCCAAAATAGACCATTGCAGCAACCATAAAGAACATCGCAAGGCCTCTCCTATGGCGGAATTTATCTTCCTTTAAAGCACGCTCCTTGGTAAGTTTTTCCTTTGCAAGATCATATTTATCGAGCTTTTCAAGCATCTCTCTGAGCTCTTCACTGCTCTTGCTTGACTGAGCCGTGCTCTTTTCTTCTACGGCATCCTTTCTCTGCTTTTCAAGATTTTCCTTAGCCTCTGCAATTTCAGCCCTTATTTCGCCTATCTGTCTGTATTTTTGCTCTACGGCTTCTTTAGAATTAATTACTTCCTTAGCTTTATTGATATTCTTTCCTGAATAATCCTTATCAAGCTTTTCATCTGCCTCATCAAGCTTTTTATATTCAGCAGCTAATGCCTCAAGGCGCTTATCATTAGACTTTGCATCCTTTCTGGCATCGTCATATTTATCCATCTTAATGCCTTCAATTTTAGCTGAATAATCTCTTTTTCTATCCTTAAGATATCTCTTTGCATTAGCTACATCTATCTCAGAATTCTTCGAATTACTTACATTAGCTATGAAATTAGAAACCTTTCCAGCAAGAGAATCCTCTGTCTTTGCTGAAAGCTGATGAATATGAGCAGTATTTTTAAAAACGCTTCTCGTAAAGGAATTATCCCATTTTCCTCTAAAAATCTGATCTATTCCTGAATGATAATTCGTATCGCTCTCGGTTGCAAGCTCTGACCTCTCTTTTTCAAGGAAATTTCTCTTTAAATAATAATTTTTATCATTAAGGGTAATTATCATATTACCTGAAAATTTATTAGGATTGCTCCATGGAATATAGCGGGTATAATCCTCTACTCCCACTTTTTCCTTATCATTGCCGAAAAGCATGTCATCCATAAAGGACTGCATGGTCGTCTTTCCGGATTCATTTCTACCAAATACCACATTTAAGCCTTCACCAAAGGCAATCTCTTTATTTTGAAACTTACCATAGCTTTCAATATCGAGATATTTTATATACATGGATTACTTCCTCCGTTAATTATCTACATGATAAAGTGCTTTAAGTCCATTTTCTAAAGTCTTCTTTTCAAGCGCTTCTCCAAGCTTTTCACTGCGAACCTTTTCAATGAACTGACCGATAATATTGCTCTTATTTTCTTCGTAGAGCTTATCAATGTCAAAATCAAGGCTTGTATCATTTTTCACAGTAATTACACCTGGAATTGAAAGAATATCCTCTTGATTGAAATCTATATTTCTATTAAGGCTTCCTACCAGCTTTACATTATAGAAATTTCCAGTTTTTCCTGGCCCGGTAATTTCATTCTTGATTCTATTTATTATCTGAGGCCAAGACATGATTGGATCAATATCGCAGACATGATCGATATATTTTCTCTGAGCAAAAGGAATGAAGGTAAGCTTTACCTTTCCTTTTTCAGGCGATTCTCCATCTGTATTGATTTCGCCTATATAAATGCCATGCTGGTTTGTAGCATTTGCTGAAAGCGGCTCTGGAGAACCAGGATAAGCCCCGTAATTATCAATAGGCATATGATCAAGCTTACCACCTAATGCTAGATAATCAAAACCATTAGAATGAAGCTCCTTAAAATTCATCGGAAGCCTATTTCCTTCTCCGCCAAAGGCTACAAGGATATTGCAGGCTTTTTTGTTCTTTGGAGCTATATTACCTATTGGCGTAGGGTGATCCGGGCTATTTCTGTAGCTTACTCCATAGACATCTACATTAAGCTCTGGAAAATGCTTTACTCTAACAGCCCCCTCCTTAAAAAAGGTAATGTTGCGGCTCCAGGAATCAAATTCATTGAAATTAGAACATTCACGAAGATAATCCTGACTTCCAGTAACTATGCACACATGACCTGTAAACTTCTCAAGCTCGGAATTAATATCCATGAGCTCAGATTTAGATGGAGAGCTATGGAAAAGATTTCCGCTGATGAATAAAAGATCAGCCTTTTTTTCAGAGCTTAAAGCTACTATTCTTTTTATCACGTTCTTTAATTCTAACGCACGTTCTTTTGGTGTCATTAGATTTCCGGTATCCGGATGAAATCCGATGTTTATATCAGATGTATGTACAAAAATCATAAATATGATTCCTCCATATCAATTTAAACATAATACTGAAACTAAAAAAGCGCCAGAAGGCATTCTGCTTTCTAGCGCTGTTTTTATCAATAAATATATAACCGCAGCATATAAATCCAGCTTAAAAGTCTCTTATAATAGAATAATCCATTTAAGCCTCTATGTCAATATTTTTTAAAATATTTATGCATATTTTTATAGACAAAATATCATATAGTAAAGATACCTTTCAGTATATTCTGACAGGCTTTTAATCTTTTTATTTTTTTATGCTTTTACGTTTTTATGCTTTTACGCTTTTATGCTTTTACGTTTTTATGCTTTTACAATTATATTCTTTTACGATTTCATACTTAAACAATTGTAAAACCATATTATAGCTTGGCAATATCTACAAGTTCAAGATTTCCCTTCATCTTGTTCTCAAGGCTTGTTGCAAGTGCATTTGCAGTATCCATTGCTGTAAGACAGGTAACACCTGTTTCAATGGAGGTACGTCTTATAAGGAAACCATCTCTTGCCTTGTCACGGCCATGTGTAGGTGTATCAATAACAAGATCGATTTCATGAGATAAAAGGAGGTCCATGATATTAGGAGATTCCTCTTCTATTCTTGCAACTGCTGTACATTCAACGCCTGCATCGAGAAGTGCCTTTGCAGTTCCTCTTGTTGCGTAAATGTCATAGCCAAGATTTACAAAACGTTTTGCAACCTTTGCTGCCTCTTCCTTATCTGCATCCTTTACCGTCATTATCATCTTCTTGTACTTTGGAAGGTGAACTCCTGCGCCAAGAAATGCCTTATATAAAGCTTCATTGAAGGTCTTTGCGATACCAAGAACTTCACCAGTAGACTTCATTTCAGGGCCAAGGCTTGTATCAGCACCGCGGAGCTTTTCAAAGGAGAATACCGGCATCTTGATTGCATAATAACCAGCTTCATTAGCAAGTCCTGTGCCAAAGCCCATGTCCTTTAGCTTTTCACCAAGAACACATCTTGTAGCAAGATCTACAATAGGAATACCTGTAACCTTGCTTATGTAAGGTACTGTACGTGATGAGCGAGGGTTTACCTCGATAATATATACTGCACCCTCATAAACAATGAACTGTATATTTACAAGACCTATGACATGAAGAGATGCTGCAAGCTTTCTTGTATAATCTACGATGGTAGCAGTGATCTTCTCATCAAATCTTGCAGGGTAAACTGAAATTGAGTCTCCTGAATGGATACCTGCTCTTTCAACGTGCTGCATTATACCAGGAATAAGGATGTCCTCTCCGTCGCATACTGCATCTACCTCGCACTCGGTGCCCATAAGATACTTATCAATAAGTATTGGGTGCTCCTGAACTGTACGGTTGATTACTGCCATAAATTCTCTTATGTCAGAATCGCAGACAGCTATCTGCATTCCTGCACCGCCAAGTACGTAAGAAGGACGTACAAGTACAGGATAGCCCAGTTCATTAGCAACTCTTACCGCATCCTCTGTCTTAAATACTGTCTTTCCTGCTGCACGTGGAATATTGTGCTTTTCAAGTATTTCATCAAAGAGCTCTCTATCTTCTGCTGCATCGACATCCTTTGCATCTGTACCAAGAATAGGAACTCCCATTCTCATAAGATCCTGCGTAAGCTTGATGGCTGTCTGTCCGCCGAACTGAACAACTGCTCCGTCTGGCTTTTCAAGCTCAACAATGCTCTCAACATCCTCAGCTGTAAGAGGCTCAAAATAGAGCTTATCAGCTATATCAAAGTCTGTAGATACTGTCTCAGGGTTGTTATTTATGATAATGGTTTCCCAGCCATACTTCTTAAATGCCCAGGTAGCATGAACAGAGCAGTAATCGAACTCAATACCCTGACCGATTCTGATAGGTCCTGAGCCTAATACCAATACCTTCTTGTGGCTCTTTTCAGGCTCTACCTCATTCTGAGAACCATAGCATGAATAGTAATAAGGAGTCTCAGCTTCGAACTCAGCTGCACAGGTATCTACTGTCTTATAGACTGCTACAATGCCATTTTCAAGACGCATCTTCTTAATATCGCCTTCGCTCTTTCCTGTAAGATCCGCAATTACTCTATCTGGATATTCAAGCCTCTTCGCCTCTGCTAAAAGATTAACAGTAAGTTCTTCCCTAGCAAGACGCTTTTCCATCTCAACTAATATCTTTATCTTGTCAATGAACCAAAGATCTATCTTTGTAATGTCATGAATTGTATCTGCTGATATACCGCGGCGAAGTGCTTCAGCAACAACAAATATTCTTCTATCGTCAACTCTATGAAGCTTTTCTACTACATCCTCATCTGAATCAGTAGAGAAATCTCCAGCCTTCATTGAGTAAATATTCTGCTCAAGAGAACGCACTGCCTTCATGAGTGCACCCTCAAAGGTAGGGCAAATGGCCATTACTTCACCAGTTGCCTTCATCTGAGTTGTAAGAGTACGCTTTGCCATTATGAACTTATCAAAAGGCCACTTTGGAATCTTAACAACGCAGTAATCAAGTGCAGGCTCAAAGCTTGCAACAGTCTTCTTAGTAATTGCATTAGGAATCTCATCAAGAGTATATCCAAGAGCAATCTTAGCTGCTACCTTAGCAATAGGATAACCTGTCGCTTTTGAAGCAAGTGCTGAAGAACGTGAAACTCTAGGATTTACCTCGATTACACAATATTCAAAGCTATCTGGCTTTAAAGCATACTGTACATTACAGCCACCTGTAATATTAAGCTCTGTAATGATATTAAGAGCTGAAGTACGGAGCATCTGATATTCTTTATCTGAAAGAGTCTGAGAAGGTGCTACTACTATTGAATCACCAGTATGAACACCAACCGGGTCGAGATTTTCCATGTTGCAGACTGTAATTACATTTCCTGCTCCATCTCTCATTACCTCATATTCAATTTCCTTCCATCCTGAGATGCAGCGCTCGATGAGACACTGACCTACTCTTGAAAGTCTAAGACCATTTGCACAGATATTTCTTAAATCAAATTCGTTCTGTGCAATACCGCCGCCTGAGCCTCCAAGTGTATAAGCAGGGCGGATAACAACCGGATAACCGATTTCGCGCGCGAAAGCAACTGCTGCATCAACATCTGTAACAATTACAGATGGAGCAATAGGCTCGCCTATCTTTTCCATGGTATCCTTAAAGGCTTTTCTGTCCTCTGCCTTCTTGATTGTAAGAGCAGTTGTTCCGATAAGCCTTGTACCTGTCTTCTTTAAAAAGCCTGATTCCTCAAGCTCCATAGCTATATTAAGAGCTGCCTGACCGCCAAGTGTAGGCAAAACTGAATCCGGCTTTTCCTTAAGGATGATCTGCTCAACAACTTCTGCAGTGAGCGGCTCGATATATACCATATCGGCGATATCCTTATCTGTCATGATTGTAGCCGGATTTGAATTAACAAGAACTACAGTAATCCCCTCTTCCTTAAGAGATCTGCAGGCCTGAGTTCCAGCATAATCGAACTCTGCAGCCTGTCCAATAACAATAGGACCTGAACCAATAACAAGAACCTTCTGTATTTTATTATTCTTTGGCATGAGCTTAAGCCTCCATCATCTTTATGAATTCATCAAACAAAATTTCTGTATCCTGTGGTCCACCGCAGGCTTCCGGGTGGAACTGAACTGTAAATACCTTCTTATTCTTGTAACTGATTCCCTCTACAGTTCCATCATTAGCATTTATAAATCTAGCCTCTGCAATTTCAGGGTCGATACTGTCTAACTTAACCATATAGCCATGATTCTGAGTGGTAATATAAACTCTGCCGCTCTTTAAATCACGAACCGGATGATTTGCTCCTCTATGACCATATTTCATTTTTTCTGTCTTGAAACCATTTGCAAGTGCCATGAGCTGATGTCCTAAGCAGATTGCAAATATTGGAATACCACTGTCATAAAGCTCTTTTATTTCCTTTATGATATCTGTACATTCAGCTGGATCTCCAGGTCCATTTGAAAGCATTATTCCATCATATCCTGCAGCAATTATCTCCTTAGCCGGAGTATTTGCAGGAACTACAGTAACCGTGCAGCCTCTCTTTAAAAGATTATGCTCTATATTTCTTTTGGCTCCGAAATCATAAAGAGCAACCTTAAAATGCTCCTTTGAAAGAGCTGGATCAGCAGCAATGCTCCTTAGTCTTTCTATGCCGGCTGTTCCCTGGGCTGCGCACATTGCTATCTCGCCCTCGCAGATTCCGCTGGACCTTGCCTGCTTGATGGCCTTTGCCATATCAGGCGTTGCCATGTAGGTAAGCTTTGCCTTTTCAAAATCTGTAGGAACATAATGCTCATAATCAGTGGTCTTTTTTTCCTTGCAGGTAACCTTATTTACTACGCCGGTAACCTTATATTCCTTTATCTTTGCAATTACCTCTGTCTTATCTGCATAATCAACAGTTGTAATCATTCCGTTCATTGTGCCATGAGAACGAAGAAGCTTTGTAAGTGCTCTTGTATCAATTCCTGAAATACCTGGAATTCCTCTTTCAACAAGGATTTCTTCAACCTGGCATTCATTTCTGAAATTACTAGCCTTTCTTGAAATCTCTCTTACAATGTAACCATCTGGCCAGATTCTGGTAGATTCGCAGTCATTTCTGCAAATTCCATAATTGCCTATCAGCGGATAAGTCATTACTACTGCCTGTCCTGCATAAGAAGGATCGGTAAGTATTTCAAGATATCCTGTCATTGAAGTATTAAATACGATTTCGCTGATGACTTCCTTTTGTGCCCCGAAGGATTCTCCGGTAAACACAGTTCCGTCTTCAAGAATCAAATACGCCTTCATAAAAGCCTCCTATTAACTTTAAAAAACGTCCAAATCACTGTACTTCATTTAATACCGGTAAAAATTAACCTGAAAAATGATAGCACAACAATTTCAAAAAAACAAGATACATAATAACTAAAAAAATAAAAAATTATAATGAATTATTATAATAAAAAAACTTCAACGGAAAACCAAATAAAACCTGAAGCATATCTTAAAGCGATGAACTCCAAATCTGCCGGCTTCCCCATTGAAGCAAAAAAAATTTATTTAGTTATAACGGAGACGATGGGATTCGAACCCATGTGCCATTGCTGGCAACCTGATTTCGAGTCAGGCTCGTTACAGCCACTTCGATACGTCTCCTTATCCATGAAGAGCCCATAAATACTAGGTTTTTGACCCTTTTTACTTTTTGGCTCCACACAATCCGAAATATTATATCACAGATTCAATAACTTTGCAACTAAAATTTCAAGTCCGGCCTGTCTATCAATATTTCCTGTAATAATCTTCTCATTCATTTCAAGGCATGCTCTTTTTGCTACTAAGAGCTGCTTTGCTGAATAACTTGCTGCTGCACTTCTATATTTACTTATTAAAAACGGTTTTATTCCAGTTTTTGAAGTAATAACTTCATTCTTTTCGCCCTGATCTACCATAAGGCGCACTGCATAAAGCCTATTATACTGCATTTGAATTAGAGCTAATATCTTTAAAGGCTCTGTATCAAGCATTAAAAGATCATTATAATCCTTCATGCAAAGGCTGACATTCCTTTCAGCTATGGCATCTATCATTTCGAATACCTTATCCTGCAGCTGCTTTGTACAAAGAAGCTCTATGGTCTCATTGGTAATTATATGCTCTTTATCTTCAGTATAGGCAGCAAGCTTACTTAGCTCATTTTCAAGAAGAGCCATGTCATTTCCTACAAAGGATACCAAATAATCAGCGCTCTCAAGGCTGATTTCCCTTTCCATTTCCTTTGCCTTTGATACTACCCATTTCTTTAATACTGCCTCTGTCTGCCTCTTCATCTGAACATCACCGCCAAGTGAAACTACAGCCTTAAAAGGACGCAGTCTTGAGTCGACATCACTTTCATTAAAGATTACTACAGCATAATCCGGAAGGCTCTTTAAAACATCCGCAAGATCCTTATCCTTAGGAGCTCCCTTTACTGACTTTTTCTTTTTGCCTCCATCCTTTTCTTCCTCTGCTGCCTTACTATCTGCTTCCTTACCATCTCCTGCATCCTTTTTCTTTTTACCCGCAGAAAACAGACCTGAATTTCTTACAACCACAAGCCTATAGTCTGCAAGAAACGGATAGGTCTCAACATTTCTATTTATGGAATCAAGAGTAGCTTCTTTTTCAACCAGCAGGACCTCATTCATGTCAGTCCCGCCGTTTAAAACAGCCTCTCTTAGCTTCTTCTCAAATTGAAGCTTTAAATAATCCTCTTCACCATAAAGCAGATAAGCCCTTTTAAAGGCTCTGTTCTTAATATCTGCATTAAGCTCCTGCATTGTCATACATTTATTCCTTATTGTTATTTACTTATCGCTATTTTCTTTTGCTTTTTCTTTGCTATTTTTGATAATCTTTAAGCGAGATATTATTTCTTCTTACAAAACCTGAAATAAAAAAAGAAGAAGGCCAGGAAGAAAGAATCATCCCTCCTATATCAGAAAACGCCTTGCCGCTTATCATGCGGAAAACAAGGCGTCCAGCTATATAGCAATCATGTAGAATGATAAGCTTTTGAACTTTAGCATATTATAGCCATACTAAGACCATTCCAAGAAGCAGCATTCCTATACCAGAAAGGATGCAGATTCCTAGGCCCTTTGGCTTTTTTACCTTTACATTAGATACAAACATAATTGCAATTACTATTAAAGCAATAGAATATACTGTTGCAAGAATATTTGCAGAATATCTATAAGTTATGCAATATACTAATGGAAGGATAAGTGCTGATGAAGTAACAGGAAGTCCCTGATAATACTTTCTTCCACCTTTTTCAATGCTTTGTCTTTCTTCTTCAGCTACATTAAAGTAAGCCAGTCTGACAACAGCTCCAAGCACAAAAAGCGCTGCTGCAACCTGTCCTAAAACAGGATAATGCTGATTGCTCATTGAAAAGCCTATTGTCGCAGGAAGAACTCCAAAGGCAACAGTGTCAGATAAGGAATCAATCTGAATTCCAAACCCCTTTTCCATGTCTGTCCTGTTCTTTTTGGTTCTTGCAACAATGCCATCGAACATATCACATATTCCTGAAATAATAAGACAAATAAGAGCATATTTATTCTTATTATCTACCGCAAGCGTCATTCCGATAACCGCTGATACAAGGCTCATGTAAGTAAGTATTACAGTATAATCCCATACGCCAAGTATAGGTCCGCAATCCGGAGTTCCTTTTATTTTCTCACTGACTCTTTTATTAAATTCAGCTATTTTTTCTGCCATTTCAATAAAAACCCCTACATACACACATATTAAGCAGCCTTTAAAATTTAATATTAATTTTTCTTAAATCTAGGAGCCGCCTCAACTTTTAAAGTATAGCACAATCTATTAAAAGTGTCAAATATTCTTGATTCTATAGCCTACTTTCGAAAAAAAATCAGCTAAACATTGCTGTTGAAAGATATCTGTCACCTGTATCAGGAAGAAGCACAACTATATTCTTACCTCTAGCTTCTTCTCTTTTTGCCACCTGTATAGCTGCCCAAAGAGCTGCGCCTGATGAAATACCAACTAAAGTACCTTCGGTTCTTCCTATCATTCTTCCTGTTTCAAAGGCCGCCTCATCCTCAACGTCAATTATCTCATCTAAAATTGAAGTATCAAGTATTTCCGGAACAAAATTTGCACCTATTCCCTGAATACCGTGCTGTCCTGATATGCCCTTTGTAAGCACCGGCGAGCTTTTTGGCTCTACTGCAATTATCTTTACATTGCTGTTTTTAGATTTTAAATATCTGCCTACACCAGTAATAGTGCCTCCTGTGCCAATACCAGCTACGAAATAATCTACATTTCCATCTGTATCTTCCCAGATCTCAGGTCCTGTGGTTTCAAAATGTGCCTTTGGATTTACTGGATTGGTGAACTGACCAGCGATAAAGCTTCCGGGATTTTCTCTTTCTATTTCCTTTGCCTTTTCAATGGCTCCTGTCATGCCCTTTGCACCATCAGTGAGCACAACTTCTCCGCCATACGCCTTTATGAGATTTATTCTCTCTACGCTCATTGTATCTGGCATTACAATAATGGTTCTATAACCCTTTACAGCAGCTATGGCGCAAAGACCGATTCCAGTATTTCCACTTGTCGGCTCTATTATGATGCTTCCCTTTTTAATCTTTCCTTCCTTTTCAGCCTCTTCAATCATGGCAAGGCCTATTCTGTCTTTAGCGCTTCCTGCGGGATTAAAGGATTCAAGCTTTGCAATAAGCCTTCCATTTAACTTTTCATTTTCTTCAACTCTCTTATATTCCAGCAGGGGGGTATGTCCTACAAGCTCTGCTACTGACTGATATATTTTCATCTCTTGCCTCCATTCAGTGTTCTTTTAAAGTAAGGAGATCTCACTAAATTCCTATGCTCTCCTATGCTTTTCATCAAATAAACATTCTATCACAAACCACTTTTTCAGTCAACAGCCTAAAGGCGTAAAACCCTTAGATAAAAAACACTACCATTATTCTTTAAATAATGGTATAATGGTTCTGTATATGAAAAAATATGCATCATTTTCAGCGAAAATAATTTCAACGAAAATAATTTCTACGAAAATAATTCATTGAAATAATTACATTAATAATACCATGAGGGGGTTTTTAAATGGAGAAGAATTATTCATCAGTTACCAAACAGACAAATAATAAGTTTTTAAATATGTACAATATGGATGCCATTGCTAGAGATGGTTCCCATTTCAACTACTATTTTGCAACAAGAAGAGAGGACGGCGATTTAATGTGCCAGACCGGAATCCTTAGAAGTGATGCTGTTGTTATGTATCCTATATGCAAGGAGGATCCTAACAAGATTGTATTACTAAGACAGTACCGTTATCCTATCGGCGATTATATTTATGAGCTTCCAGCAGGACTTGTAGATAAAGGTGAAGAACCAAACGAGGCTGCTATTAGAGAAATAAAAGAAGAGACCGGTCTTTTATTTACTCCTGTTCCTGATTATAATGGTTATTTCACTCGTCCTTTCATCCAGAGCCAGGGACTTTGCGATGAATGTAACACTACGATTTTTGGTTTTGCTGAAGGCGAACTTTCTGATAAGGATGAAGAAAATAGCGAAAGAATTGAAGCCTTCAAGGCTGATAAGGCTTTTGTAAAGGATATTTTAAAGAACAAGCTCGTATCTATAAGAGCCGCCTATCTTCTAACTCTCTTCCTCAACTCAGATTCAAAGGACCCATTTAAGTTCCTTAAAGTTTAAATATTAAAACTACTTTATATTAAGTGCCTTAAACATTTTATATGGCTTAAAAACATCTTCTGCGGCTTCTTTGTTCCTTACCTTTTCATAGATACCAACGAATCTGTCGTCTACGGTATGCATCTTAAAAAGAGTCTTTTCTTCACCATTTACAGCTAAGGTCAGGTTATTTTCTGGTTTAATATCAACTATGACCTCTTTTGAAGGGATAGTTGCACCGTTTATTACATGAACATTTTCTTCTTCAGTTACCTTTGCCGAAGGAAGATTCATTATCTTATCAATAGCTTCATCGATAGATAGCATAAAAGAGGAATCCCCTCTATGCATCATGTCATCAAGCTCATCGACAGTATAGGTGTCCTTTATTGAAAAATCCCCGACTGAAAGTCTCACCAATGAAGACATGCAAGCTGGAACCTTTAGCTTTTCGCCTATATCATAACAAAGAGTTCTTATGTAAGTTCCCCTGCTGCAATTAACTAAAAGCGGGAAAACCGCGGTACTTACGCCCTCGCTGAGCTTTTTTGCATCAGCATTAAAGCCCTTCAAAAGATAGTCTCTATCCTTTCTTAGGGTATATGCAATATTCTGCTGCTTTTTTTCCTCGCTGATTTTATCTGGAAGAAGCGCACCAGCCTCTTCCTCACTTAAAATGGATGACTTATAAATATGCACTCTTGCTGCTTTTCTCTCTACTGTAATACCTTCGTGAGCAAGCTCATAAAGTCTTACGCCATCAATGGATTTAGCTGAATGCATAGGCGGTATCTGATCATAGTCTCCTAAAAAGGAAGCTGCCGCTTCTTTTACACTTTTAAGACTTATTTCTGATTCATCTGATACGATAACATCCTTTTTTTCAGTAACATTTCCCGTAATGTCCTGAGAATCAGTAGAAACACCAAGTAAAAGACCTGCAAGATATTCCTTGTGCATCCCTTCGATGAGACTGCAGAGCCTTGTTGCCTGACCTGCACATACAAGTACCACGCCTTCTGCCATAGGATCTAAGGTTCCGGTATGTCCGACCTTTCTTGTATGAAGAATACCTCTTACCTTTGCTATTACATCAAAGGAGGTCCAGCCCTTTTCTTTATAAACCGCTACAATTCCATCCATTAGTCGATCTTAACTCCATGTTCCTCAAGCTGATGGCAGATTCCAAGTGTAAGATTGTTGATGCAGTCATGAAGCTGTCCGCGCATTGTGCAGCCTGCAGCCTTAACATGTCCGCCGCCGCCAAAGAATACAGCTGTCTTAGCAACATCCACAACACCATTAGAGCGCATGCTTATCTTATATTCAAGGTCAGCTGTTTCATAAATGAAAATAGCTACCTCAACTCCGTCAGTAACGCGAAGCTGATCGATTATACCCTCAAGATTTTTGCTCTCAACGCCGTAAAAATCCATTATCTTTCTATTGAGCCAAGAAACAATTATCTTTCCATTAGCAAGCATGATGCTCTCCATCAAGGCTCTGCCAAGGATCTGATTTTCCTTATAACTCTTAGCATAGAAGGTTCCATCGATTAATTCTTCCTGATTGAACTTTCCTATGGAAAGGAGCTTTCCTGCTACTACCATCGTTCTTTCAGTAGTGTTAGTGTGCTTAAATACACCTGTATCGTGAATGATTCCCATATAAAGAGCTATTGCGCAATCTTTAGAAATCTTATCCTCATCAAAATAATCAAAAATAAGTTCTGTAGTTGAAGCTGATTCAGAGTTAATTACCTGGTACTTTGCAAAGCCGGTATTGCTTACATGGTGATCAAATAGGAAAACCTCTCCTGCACCATTTACGATTTTTTCATCTGCATATACTCTATCAATGCTTCCACAGTCTAAAACGATAAAAAGATCGTAAGGCTCCTTATAATCATCATTTGTAATGAATTTATCTGAATTCTTCATAATTAAGAATTTTTCAGAAAAGTCCATTGAAAAGATATCTACTGTCTTAGCACCGTCTTTATTATAATTATCAGTGATATAATCATACATCGCAAGGCATGAGGAAATGGCATCACCATCAGGTCTTACATGTGCTGAAATACCGATTCTTCTAGCCTTTTTCACTTCATCCCAGAAAAAATCCTTTTCAAAATTATTAGTATACATTATACCTACTACCTCTCATTAGAAACTTGTTAATTTTCCGCCAATTTTCTATATTTTTACTATTAATAACTATATTTTGTTTTTTTGTTGAAATTATATGCATACCAAAGAATATTTGGTATGCATATATAGTTTAAATATTAAGTAATAAATTATTCCTCGTCTGAAGCCTCGTCAGAATCCTCATCAAGGTCTTCCTCTGCTTCTTCTTCCCTTGGATCTAAATCATCCTTAACAGACTCAAGAAGCTCATTTATATGAGCACCATACTCAATAGACTCATCAAGCTTAAAGAAAAGCTCTGGAGTATTTCTAAGATTTACATTACGCGCTAAAGCTGATCTTAAAAATGGCTCGGCACTCTTTAATCCAGCAAGAGTATTGCTCTTTGCCTCTTCATCTCCTAAAACGCTTATATATACTTTAGCTGTCTTAAGATCCGTAGCAACCTCTACATCAGTAACTGATGTAAGAGGGCTGATTCTTGGATCCTTTACCTCGCGTGAAATTAAAACTGAAAGCTCACGCTGAACCGCTGAATTGATTCTTAAATTCTTGGTACTATTTTTTTTCATATTTACTGTATTACCTCTTAACCTCTACCATCTGATAGAATTCCATCTTATCATCGACCTGGATATCATTGAAGCCGTCAAATACAAGACCACACTCATAGCCGTAATTAACTTCCTTAACATCATCCTTACCACGTCTAAGTGACTCGATATTACCATCGAATACCTTCTCATCACCTCTCGTGATACGGCACTTTGTTCCTCTGAATACCTTACCGTCAAGAATATATGAACCAGCAATGTTACCAATGCCAGAAGCCTTGAAGATCATACGGATTTCTCCATGACCTGTAACCTTTTCTTCGTAGATAGGCTCAAGAAGACCCTTCATTGCTGCCTCTACATCATTGATGGCATCGTAAATTACCTTATAATTTCTTACATCTACCTTTTCACGCTCTGCTGTCTCTCTTGCCTGATTGTCTGCACGAACGTTAAAGCCGATAATAATAGCATGTGATGCTGCTGCAAGTGTAACGTCAGATTCATTGATGGCACCAACACCGCCATGGATAACGCTTACCTGAACCTCATCATTTGAAAGCTTTATAAGTGACTGCTTAACTGCCTCAACTGAACCCTGAACGTCAGCCTTGACAATAATATCAAATTCCTTAAGCTTACCAGCCTTGATAGCATCTGAAAGACCTTCAAGTGAAAGCTTATTCTTTGTCTCTGCAAGAAGCTTTTCTCTGTTCTGAGCAATAAATGCTTCTGAAATCTTCTTTGCATCGTTGTTTGTATCTGTTACAAGGCAAACCTCGCCTGCATCTGGAACACCGTTAAGACCGATGATCTCTACAGGAGTTGATGGACCTGCCTCCTTAAGACGCTCTCCCTTTGCATCGATCATGGCACGAACCTTACCAAATGCTGCACCGATTGCAACGAAATCACCTACATGAAGAGTACCCTTTTGTACAAGAACTGTAGCAACCGGACCCTTACCTGTATCAAGCTTGGCCTCGATAACGATACCGCGGGCCTTTCTATTAGGATTAGCCTTAAGCTCCATGATATCAGCCTGAAGAGTGATCATTTCAAGAAGATCCTCGATACCTGTTCCTGCCTTAGCTGAAACTGGCACGAATGGGATATCTCCGCCGTAATCTTCTGACATTACGCCTTCTGCAAGTAATTCCTGCTTAACTCTTTCAATATTAGCGCCTGGCTTATCGATCTTATTGATTGCAACGATCATCTGAACCTTAGCTGCCTTAGCATGGCTTATGGCTTCCTTAGTCTGTGGCATAACACCGTCATCAGCTGCAACTACGAGTACTGCAATATCTGTTGCCATTGCACCACGCATACGCATTGAAGTAAAGGCTTCATGACCTGGTGTATCAAGAAAAGTGATCTTACGATCATTTATAGTAACCATATAAGCACCAATATGCTGTGTAATACCGCCTGATTCCTTTGCGGTAACATTTGTCTTTCTGATTGCATCAAGAAGTGATGTCTTACCATGGTCAACGTGACCCATTACACAGACAACTGGAGGACGCGGAACCATTGTTGATTCATCCTCAGGTTCTTCCTTAAGGAGCTCCTGAACTACATCGACCTTTTCTTCCTTCTCTGCAAGGATATCATAAGAAAGGGCAATTTCTGCAGCTTCATCATAACTGATTTCCTGGTTGATTGTATAAACCTTTCCTTCAAGGAAATACTTCTTAATGATAGCTGAAGGAACAATCTTCATCTTATCAGCAAGATCCTTGATAGTGATTTCATCAGGAATAGTAATATTCTTGATTTCTTCCTTTGGCTTTTCCTCTACCTTAGGCTTGATGAATGCACCCTTCTTATTCTGCTTTGTCTGGATCTCCTGATCTTCATCCTCGTAGTAGCCTCTCTCATGCTTCTTATCCTTACTTCTGTTAGAATAAGCCTGAGCGCGCTGCTCCTTGCTGCGATCTACAGTGATCTCTGGTGTATCAGAATTCTTCTTTTTATCAAAGCCTCTGCCACCATTTCTTCCGCCAAAGCCTCCGCTCTGACTATTTCTATCCTTATTGAAACCGCCGCCCTGACCGTTTCTGTCCTTATTGAAACCGCCGCCCTGGCCGTTTCTATCTTTATTAAAGCCGCCGCCCTGAGCATTTCTATCTCTGAAGCCGCCCTGGCCGTTTCCGCCCTGAGCATTTCTGTCTCTAAAGCCGCCCTGGCCATTTCCGCCCTGAGCGTTTCTGTCTCTAAAGCCGCCCTGGCCATTTCCGCCCTGAGCATTTCTATCTCTAAAGCCGCCCTGGCCATTTCCGCCCTGAGTATTTCTATCTTTAAAGCCGCCCTGGCCATTTCCGCCCTGAGCATTTCTGTCTCTAAAGCCTCCCTGACCATTTCCGCCCTGAGCATTTCTATCTTTGAAACCGCCCTGACCATTTCTTCTATCATTATTTTTGGAGTTTCCACCATTCTGCTGGTTTGAAGAACCCTGATTGGAGTGATTCATTGGCCTTGCTCCGTTATTGTTGTTATTGTTCTCTCTTGGTGCCTTCTCTGTATTCTCCTGCACACCGTTGTTCCTGCCATCCATATTTGATGAATTCTCTCCCCTTGTAATATCGCTTGTCTTATTTTCCAGACTTCCTACAGTACCATTAGCTGTTACCTTTTTCTCTTCGGCTGCCTTAACTGCCTTTGAAGCTTCCTCTGCTGCCTTCTTCTCTTCAGCTGCCTTTGCTTCCTCTGCTGCCTTAGCTTCCTCAGCCCTCTTCGCAGCTTCTTCAGCTGCCTTTTTCTCCTCTTCGGCCTTCTTTGCTGCAGCCTCAGCTGCCTGCTTTTGCTCTGCTGCCCTTCTAGCCTCTGCCTCTGCTGCCTTCGCCGCTGCCTGAGCAGCTCTTTCCTCAGCAGAAATGGTCTTCTTTGGACCTTCTATCGCAGGAGCATTATTTTGCTTTTTAACCTCTGGTTCAGCAGTTTTACTAAAGGTATAACCTGATAAAACTGATGAAAGAGATGAGCCTAATACTTCACGCTTTCCCTGCTTCTGATTATTATTTCTGTTTCTATTGCCATTATTGCCGTTATTTCCATTATTGCCAGAATTGTTAGGTCTTTGAATATTTGACTGCTGATTCTGATTATGATTTTGATTATTATTTCTATTTCCAGGATCTCCATTCTTATTATCTGATGAAGACTTAACAGTGATCTTGGTAACTATCTTTGGTGTATTATGATACATTTTTCCACCATTTGGATAATCACTGCTGAAGGAAGTCATCTGCTGATTACTAGGCTTAAAAACATATTTATTTCCCTGCTTAACACTTCCTTCTTTATTATCTGATTTTTCAGCTGGCTTATTTTCCACCGGCTTTTCGGCTGGTTTATTTTCCACTGGCTTTTCAGCTGGTTTATTTTCTACCGGCTTTTCGGCTAGTTTATTTTCCACCGGCTTTTCAGCTGGTTTATTATCCACCGGCTTTTCAGCTGGTTTATTTTCTACCGGCTTTTCAGCTGGTTTATCAACTGGCTTGCTCTCTGCCTTAGCCACTGCATTATCTGCCGGCTTTGCATTACTGCCGCCCTTCTTATACTGTTCTTTGATAAGTTCAATATCTTCAGCATCAAGATTGCTTGCGGCCGTTTTTTCTCTGCCCTTCGAAGTCAGCCATTTTGCAAGTTCCCCCGGCTTTACATCTATTTCTTTAGCATAATCTCTGACTCTCATTACTACCTCCAAATACTTGTTATTGTACATCTATCAAGCTAAGGATGACCGCTGCAATTTTCTCGTCCTTAACCGCTACTGAAGTTCTTTCCTCCTTACCGATCACATGACCTAATGTGTCCTTGTCAAATACCTCTCGGTAGGTGACATTTCTAAAGGCACACATATCCTTGAATGTTTTTTTTGTTCTATCTGATGCGTTTTCTGCACAGATTACCAAAAAAGCCTTTCCGCTTTTTATGCAGTTCTCTGAACAAAAGCCGCCGCTTTCTACCTTTCCTGCCTTTGCTGCAATGCCCAGCATCGACTTTAATTTTCTTATTCTTATCTCTTCCTGCATTTTCACCTTTACTGATTATCAAAATATGTCTTTAGTGAATCATAGACATTTTCCGGGACCTTCATTTTTAGAGATCTTTCAAGGCCCTTATTTTTTATGGCAAGTGCAAGACAATTCGGATCCTTACATATGTAAGTACCTCGTCCATTCTTCTTGCCGGTTTCATCAAGTGTAATATTTCCATCTGGCTCTGCAACTACGCGGATCAATTCATTCTTTGCCTTCTTTTCGCGGCATCCTGCGCAGGTACGGAGCGGCTGTACCTTTGCCATTACTGATTATCCTCACCATTCTCTTCCGGGATGTAATCCTCTCCCATATTAGCCTCTGCATCTACATCTGGAATATCATAATATCCATCTGCATCCATATTTCCGTCACCCTTGATATCGATCTTATAGCCAGTAAGTCTTGCTGCAAGTCTTGCATTCTGACCGCTCTTACCGATAGCAAGTGAAAGCTGATAACTTGGTACTATTACCTTTGCTTCCTTAAGCTCTGGATCTACCTCAACTGATACTACAGTTGATGGACTGAGAGCATTTGCAATGAGCATTCCTGGATCATCTGTCCAGCGGATGATATCGATTTTCTCACCCTTAAGCTCGCCGATAACTGCCTCAACTCTTTCCTTATTCATACCAACGCAGGCTCCTACTGGATCTACGTCTGGATTGTTTGAATAAACAGCCATCTTTGTTCTTGCGCCTGCCTCACGGGCAATTCCCTTTATCTCAACAATGCCTTCTCTGATTTCAGTAACTACTTCTTCGAAAAGTCTCTTAACGAAATCCTGATGAGCACGAGTAACTGTAACTCTAGGTCCCTTGGTGGTCTGCTCTACCTTTGAAAGATATACCTTAATTCTCTCGGTAAGTCTATAGCTTTCACCTGGAATCTGATTTGCGGCTGTAAGAACTGCATCAACCTTTCCAAGATCAAGATAAACATCTGCTCCTGAATATCTTTGAACAACACCAGTAATGATATCTCTTTCCTTTGCTTCGAACTGCTCGAAAAGAACTCTTCTCTCTTCTTCGTGAATCTTCTGGATTACTACCTGCTTAGCCTTCTGAGCTGCAATTCTACCAAAATTCTTTGGAGTAACCTCAAGCTGAACTACATCGCCTTCTTCATGAGGAACACTTGGTTCCTTTTCATCTGCAATAGCCTTAGAAATCTGAAGAACAGGATTTTCAACGACATCCGCAACTGTCTTTTCCTGGTAAACATGAACAGCACCATTTTCTCTATTTATAACTACCTTAATATTATCTGCTGTCTTGTACTGTTCCTTACAAGCCTGAAGTAATGCATTTTCAAGAGTAGAAAGAATGACTTCCTTCTTTATGTCCTTCTCCTTCTCGATTGCATCAAGAGAATCAATAAGTTCCTTATTTCCCTCGATAACTGCAGCCTTTCTTCTAGTAGTCTTTCTTGTCTTTTTTAGTGCATCCTCACTCATAATTAATTTCCTCCTTAGGCCGAACCCCTTTTCTTTACAGGCCAGCAACTATATTTACTATACATAGCTAGATTTAAAAAATATTACACATCACTATTAAAAAAATTATTCCTCAAAAGAGCCATTTCCTGAAGAACTATCTTCTGATACAGGCTCTTCAAGCGATATCTCTTCGACTGCCTCTTTATTAGATGAATTAAAATCATCATCATTAATCTCAAGTCTAATAAGAGAGATATCTGAGCGCTTTACCAAAGCCTTTCCATCCCACGGATGCTCCTTAAGAAGCTCTGCAGCTTTTTTCTGCGCCGTCTTTGAATTCTTCTTTGCTCCCTTTTTAGCCGGCTTTGCAAGAGAAGACATATCAACACTTACGACTACCTTTTCCTGATCAAAGTCCTCTAGGATACCGCAAAAACTCTTTACCTTATTACCATTTCCAGCAATATCTTCCGGCTTATAAAGCATTACCAGAACATATTTTCCCTTACCGAATTTAAAATCATTTTCAGACTTTAGCTTTCTTGTAAGCCCTGGAGAGGATACCTCAAGAATATATGGATCCTTAATGAGATTTTCTTCATCAAGCTTTAATTCAACAGCCCTGCTTACGATTTCGCAGTCATCAAGACTGATTCCGCCTTCCTTATCGATATAGATGCGAAGGTAATTTTCTTCACCCTCGGTAACATATTCAACATCTACCATTTGGAATTTATTCTCAGAAAGAATAGGCTCTAAAAGCTCGATTGTCCTGGCACTATATTTCTCTGCCATTCCTTTATTGCTATTTTTCTTTTCTGCCATAATAATATGACCCGCCATTTCCTATTAACCACAAATAAAGGAGTGGACCGCTGCCCACTCCTGAATCTGTTAACTATTAAACTACTCTTCAACTATATAGCAATTTTCAATATTTGTCAAGTAGAATTTGCTATAAAAACAAAAATTGTCAATATTTACTTATTTGAATACACCTTTTTAACGTTCTCAAGCTTTGAAGACATATTCATAAGAAGAAGATCTGCAATAGTGAGCGCTGTCATGGCCTCAACTACAACTACAGCTCTTGGCACAACTACAGGGTCATGTCTTCCATGAATGCTGACAGTAATATTTTCGCCGTCCTTATTAACGGTCTGCTGCTCCTTAGCTATGGAAGGAGTTGCCTTTACAGCCGCCCTTATGATAATGGTATTTCCATCGCTCATGCCGCCAAGTATTCCGCCTGCATGATTTGAAGATGTAACTACCTTTCCATTTTCATAGACAAAGCCGTCATTATCTTCACTGCCTGTCTTTTCACTTACAAGCTTTCCATCGCCTATTTCAACAGCCTTAACAGCTCCGATTGACATTACAGCCTGAGCAAGTCTTGCATCAAGCTTATCAAATACAGGCTCTCCGATTCCTGCTGGAACAGAGGTCGCAACGCACTCGATTTCTCCACCTGAAGAATCAAGCTCTTTTATAAGGCCTGCAAGATACTCTTCAGCACTCTTTTCAACAGCCTCATCAGGTATTGCAAGGGTACCTGCCTGCTTTTCAATGTCAAAATTTCCTAAAGCTATCTGACTTCTTATTTCTTCTGCTTTTTCATCGCTTATCTTATAGGCTCCTATGCCTCTTGTATATGCTTTTACGTTAATTCCGAGTTCATTTAACATAGCTATCGCAATTGCGCCTGCTGCAACTCTTGCTGCAGTTTCTCTTCCTGACGATCTACCGCCGCCTCTATAGTCTCTGAAGCCGTACTTTGTGTCAAAACCAAAATCCGCATGGCCTGGTCTGAAATAGCTTGCTATCTGAGAATAATCCTGAGAACGCTGATTTGTATTTAATATCATAAGAGATATTGGCGTACCAGTAGTTTTTCCTTCAAAAACGCCTGAGCCTATAATGACCTTATCAGCTTCCTTACGAGGAGTAGTAAATCTGGAGGTTCCAGGCTTTCTTCTATCTAAAAAACTCTGAATATATTCCTCTGTGATGGGAATACCTGCAGGAACTCCATCTACAACTGCTCCTATTCCATAACCATGGGATTCTCCCCAGGTAGTAACTCTAAAAATATTGCCGAATGACGAACCCGCCATAAACTTCATTTCCTTTCTTTTTAAGCTGTGATAATCGTTCCTGTTCTGCCCTTTAGAGCAGCTGAAACATGCTCCATGTCAGTAATGATTACTCTGCCTTCATTATTATTTTCAAGGAAGGTGATGGCAGCCTTTATTTTTGGAAGCATTCCTGTTCCTTCAAAGGCATTATCAAGCTTTAAATTCTTAACTGTATCAAGAGTAACTTCATCAAGAAGTCTTTCTTTTACGGTGCCGTAAAAAGCTGCTGCCTTTTCAGTACCTGTAACAAAAAGAAGCGTTCCTGCCTTTGAAAGCTGTGCAAGCATTCCAGCAGTAGCATCCTTTTCGATTATTGATCTTGCGCCTTTAAGCACTGTTCCCTGCTCAAGTACCGGTATTCCACCGCCGCCTGCAGCAATAACGACCTGACCTGCGTCAACAAGAGTCCTTATTGCATCCATCTCATAAATATCAATAGGTGCAGGAGTCGCTACAACTCTTCTATAGCCGCCCTCTACCTCAGTAACAAACTTTCCTGAAGCCTCCATCTTATCTGCCTCTTCCTTTGAAAGAACGCGGCCGATTTTCTTAGTTGGTTTTGAAAAAGCCTTATCAAAAGGACTTACCTTTACCTGAGTGATAATGGTCGATACTGTCTTAAATATTCCTCTATTTAGAAGCTCTGTCCTAATTCCATTCTGGAGGTCAAAGCCAATGTAACCCTCTGACATAGCAGAACATACTGACATAGGAGCTACATCCTTCTGCTCCTCCTCCTTCGCAAAATCCTCCATTGCTGAATGGATAAGTGCGAGCTGCTGTCCATTAGAATGTGTAACAATTACTGCATAACGCTCCTCTACTACATCTGCAACTGCCTTTGATGCAAGCCTTACATTATCCTTCTGCTCGGAAAAGCTATTTCCAAAGCAATCACGGCCTAATGCAACAACTATTTTTCTGTTCTCCATAATATTTCACCTTTCTACCCTAAACATCTTAAAAGCCCATTTAACACCTTGCCATAATAACACTAAATGGCATAAAAAACAATAATTTAAAACTTATCTCAAATAAATATTTTCAAAAATAATTACTAATGTTTTAGTACCTCGGCTTCAGGAAGGTCATCTTCCTCCTCGACCTCTGATTCAGCTGCAAGCTGAAGTGATGAGGAATTACAATTATAGATTTCTGAGCAAAGCTTGAACATGCTCACTATGAACTTTCCCCTTTCAGTAATCCTATAGCCGCCGTTTATTTCTTCTATGGAACCCGTTTCAAGCTGTTCCATGGCGCGCTTATCTACCGCATTGTTCTTTTCGATATAATCCTCTTCAAGAAGATTTTCGATTTCCCCCTTGCTATAGATATGATCATCATGAGCATCCATGCTTGAGAGCAGGAAAACTGAAACTGATCTTTCTACAGTAACCGGGAAAAGCGTAAACACTACCATATTGATGCAGCAGAAGAAACAAACAATACACACCGTATCCTTGACATCAAGTATCTTTAAAGGCTTTAATCTGAGCAGTAAAAGCACGGTCCAAAGAAGAATTCCTGTAATTATTATAAGTGCAGTTCCTCTGTACATATATACTTCCATGCTCTTAAGAAGCGGTGTATGTAATAGAAGGATAAAGGTAACCGAACCCAAAAGTACAAAAACTATGTACCAGATTACCGTAAGGAAGGCTTTTAATACCTTTCCCATTTCCTTCTTTTCTTTACTTTTTACCTTTTCTACTTTTTTAACATTATTTTCCATTTGCATTTCTCCCCCATTTACGCATTGCGTTTATTACTTTGCGTTTATTGCTTTGCGTTTAACATATTATATCCAAGCTTTTAAATGATTTGCTTCTATTCTAAGTTATTTCATTACAGATGCTGGATTAAAAGTATATTCCATGATGACAAAATCATCATTCACAATGAAATTACTTGCATAATTAGCAACCTCACAGCCATCTAGCACCAGATTGGTATATTCATCAGCGGTTGTTAAAATAAAGGTATTTTTTTCAAGTTCTTCATCCTTAAACCAGTTCGACTCCTGCTGATAGTGGTAAAGCCTCATGTCAGCGCCATCTATGGCTATGTTCCTAAGACGTATTTTGCCATTGGATAAAAGAGTTATAAGAGCTGAATTCCAGAAGGTTGCATAACCGTCTGTATAGCCATTTTCCTCTAGATAATCTACCATCTTCATAGCAAATTTATCCTTGCCATAATCCGGCTTCAGTTTGCAGATTCCAACAAAGCTTATTGCCGCAAGTGCAAACATCCCGATGCAGATAAGTACTGAAAGATTTTTGGTCTTTATATCCTTAAAGAGCCACTTTACATATAAAAGACTAGTCACAATGCAGGAAACATAAACCGGACTTATTCTCCAGTTCGCAGCTGATAAAAAGCCGCATACGAAACCTAGCATTATTATAGTACACAATATAAAATGTATCAATATCATAAATCTGAACTTGATGCTCTTTATCTTCTTCCAGGAAATGATTGCCAGGAATGGAATAAGTATGAGTAAAATAGCACATACCACCTTATAAAGAGCAATAACGCCATTTGCCGACATAAGCTGTACATCGCCAAGATAGCCTATCCCCATCATATCAAGGAGTGCCGGGAAAAAAGACTTCAGGTGATCCGACCAGGTTTCAGGAAGTGACATCTTAGAATATCCATCCTGATAGGATGATGAAACATTCCTTTTCAGAAACGTTCCAAAGCGGTAGCCAAGAAGTGAAGCTAAGGTGACTACGCTGATAAGCTTAACAATAATACTGTCAAAGTGCTTTTTTTCAAGCTTATTATCCGCATATACCTTAGGAGTCAGTGGGTTTAGAACTATAAGACCTATCAGAGCCCCAAGTAGTGGAACAACAAGCATCGCAAAGGTAACAGTCTGATTTGTAGAACAAAGCATGAACCAAACGAAGGTAATAAGAAGAAGCACTATTTCCCTTACTCTATTTTTGATTTTTTGAGCAAGGGTGCTTCCGTCCATCTGTTTATAATCATACTTTACCAGATTCTTATGGATTTCCTTCGCGCTCGCATCCACAAGACAGATACCCACATAAAGAAATAGCATCCCGAGACTGTAATAAATAATATGCTGCCAGAATATTTCCCTCATTTTTACAGATAAGGAAATGAGCATCATCACTACGGCAAGTGAAAATAAATTCCAGGTCAGTGAAAAATCCATTTTCTTAAATATAAAGAACAGTGCTGTCAAAAATAACAGATAAAACACCACCATTCCGCATATATTAGCAGTAATTCCATAGCCGAACAGCTTTATAAAAGGAATCATTAATAGCTGTCCGCCAAAGGTAAATAAGGCTGCATATTCAAAATTTTCATTAAACAGGCCTCCGGCGTCTATCGACGCCTTGGCCCATAAAATCGTATCTGCTGAATCAGAATTATATTCTCCTTTTGAAGGAAAGATGATGTAATATAGCACCGATAATATAAATATAATTGAAATAGTGCTTATAAACACCTTGTAATACTTTTTCATTTTCTCTCCCTAAGAAAAGGCTGAGCCTTTTCCCTGTGTATCTATTATATACTGACTTTACATCAGTTTCTGTTTTACATCAACTTCTGCTTTGCATCAGCTTTAGTTTTACATCAGCTTTAGTTTTACAAATCAATTATACAAAGAGTCTTATAATACCAGGCATATTGTAATAGCTTCCCTTGTTGGTTCTCTTTACTCTATAAAGAAGAGCTAAAATCACAATGAGAACTAATGCTATAATCGTAATAATAAATCCTGCTGAAAGTCCCTTTGGAGTATATTTAAGTTTAACATCATGGCTTCCTGCTGTCATATCTACGCCGATGAATGCACCTCTAATAGAATAGGTATCAGCCTTTTTGCCATCAACATAAACTGACCATCCCTCATCATAAGGAATAGTAAACATCATAGTACCGCCCTCAGGAGCATTTACACTACCCTCGATCTTTGTATCGCTGAACTTAGTAACAGCGAGACCTCCGGCCTTAAGAGAGTTCATGGCCTCTGTAAGCTTTTCAACGCTCATTGAATAAACAAGGAGGTCTGGTCTTGAAGAACCAGTAACAGTTATCTCGTCTCCTAAATGAGCAAAGCCAAGATTGCAGATCATATTATCGGTATCAAGATAATTAAAGGTAGTTGTCTCGCCGTTAATATTAGCATAAAGAGTCTTGCAATCACTATTATTTCTTACTACAACAAGAATGTACTGATCTGCTGTTGGAACGATTTCACAATTGTCCGCATTAAGATTTCCCATGTATGTGAAGATATCTGATATACCGGTAAGATTCTGCATGAGGTCATTCTGAGCATCTATTACATTATAAGAAGAATTAAAATCGAAGGAATCAGCACTCTTAATCATGAAACCGATAGGAAGTGCATCATTGTTCTGATAGAGAAGCTCTCCGTCCTCACCGTAAACATAGGTAAGATGGCTGCTCTCCTTTAGAACTGAATTACTGATTTCATACTTAACACCAAGAAGTGATGCTGTAACAGGTGTAGCACCGCCAAAGCCGTATGAATTTCCGCCCTTTAAGAGACCGAGCTTTCCAAAGAGCTTTTCAACTTCATAATTTGTAATAGAAGTAAATACAGATGTACTTCTATAATTTGACCATGCGCCATCATTTCTTGTTCTATAACCATTGAACTTTTCAATTCTGTAGAACTCATCAGGAGTAAGCTGCTCTGCATAGTCTACAACTGCGTCAACGCCCTTATTATCACGAAGATAACCAGATCTTGAAGCGCAGCCAAGAGACATGTTATTTCCCATGTTGTAGGTAAGCTCTGCAGAAACCACAACAAAGGCAACTACAGTAACAACTCTCTTCATTACCTTCTTACTCTTCATTCTTGCTGTTCTGTAAAGGAACATAAGTGCAAGATAAAGAACTACGAAACCAAGTGATGAGAAAATGACAGATGTTGTATAGATGTCACTTCCTGAAAACTTAGAATCAGTATAAACAATGAATAATAATACTATACCAAAGGCACCAAGAAGATCCTTTGCCTCAAAGTACATAAGATCACGGATTACCTCATAGCCTATTACCACAAGTATAAATACATATACGAAAGACTGTCTTGATGGAAGGCAGTTAGGGAAATGGAATCCATGCCAGATATAATCCGGAACATTTAAATCAAATGAAAGGATGAAGAAAAGAAGAAGTGCAACCTTAACAACCTTTTCCCTTAAATTAACTCTCTTATCAATAATATAAAGTGGAACTAAAAGTAAAATCACAATTCCACAGTAAAGACTTGGAAGATATCCGCTTATTGCAGTAGGTACATTGAACAAATGACGGGCAAAGGTCTCGATCAAAGGATAGTACTCTGAAAGGCTCTTTGGGAAGGATGACTGTCCTGAAGCTGAAAGAGAAAGCGCATAAGCCTCTGGAAGAATCATAACCGCTCCGCACATTCCACCGATAAGGGAATAGAAGCCAAAACGGAAGGTCTTTTTAAAGAACATGCCTACAGTCAAAGGACCCTCTTCGATATCCGAAGCTGCTGGTCTATGAATTCCTTCTGGCGGAAGATCTACTCTCTCGCCATTAACGTACTTGAATCTTGGAAGAAGACTCTTGTGATCTCTTACGTTGTAGATAAGAATGAGCACAATATAGTAAAGTACGCATGAAATGCAAAGGATAATTCCAATATAGTAATTTGAGAAAATTGAGAAGCCAAGAGAAAGAGCATATAAGAGACAGCTATCCTCAAAAACAAGCTTTTCAAGACCAAGGAATACTATAGGAAGCATGATAATAACATCAAGCCACATGTTGTTCCATACATAGCCTGCCATATAAGCACTCATTGCATACATAAGGCCAAACGCGATTGTAGATAAGCGCTTTGTACGGAAATGCTTTGTAAGGTAGATTGTGCATGTAAGTGATGATGCAGCAACCTTAAGTGCAATAATGTATGAAATAACCTCAAGGATATCATCCTTAGGGAATATGAAAATCAGCCAATCAATAGGTGAAGCTAAATAATATGGAATTATGGCTGAGAAATTAGTTCCCATTCCGATATTCCAGGAATAAGTAAAGCTTCCGCCTGCACGTATCTTTTCCCAGAGCTCTCCGAAGAAAGGTGCGTACTGATGCCATGAATCGCAGCGAAGATAAACATTATCGCCAAATGGATATATCTTAAGAAAAGCATATATAATTACCATAAGACCAAGTGGAATAATGAAGGCAAGAGCATAGAGCTGCTTATTGCTCATTTCCTTTTTAGGCTTTGATGCCCTCTTACTAGCGCGGGCTGCATTCTTCATTGCCTTTTCATTTTCCTTTTTTACTTTCTCTGCTTCTTTGGCCTTTCTCTTTGCCTCTTCTACCTTGATTTTTTCAGCTGCATCTCTTAGCTTTTTATTGCTGCTAGTATGCAAAACAGGCTGAAGCGTCTCCTCATTTCTCTCTGCAGATCTTGCACGCTCCACATCTTGTCTCTCAAGTCTTTCCTGCTCTCTTAATTCAGCAATAATGCTATCAGCCTCATTGTCGGAATTTTTCTTATACTGCTCATAGCTCTCATCCTTAGATACACTGCCAAAATTATTGCTATCTACAACATATCCATTGAAACCTGCACCGTTTCCCTCTGTGCTGGCTGTCTTTGGAGCATTTGCATTTGATGCAGCACTTGCATTTGAACTTGAACTTGCACCTGAAGCAGCCTTTGAAGCACTTGCATTTGCATTTGATGCAGCATTTGCATTTGATGCAGCATTTGATGCAGCACTTGCACCTGAAGCAGCCTTTGGAGCACTTGCATTTGATGCAGCACTTGCATTTGCATTTGCAGTTGCAGCTGCAACACTACCCGCACTAGCAGTGCTCTTTGTATCACCCTTTACCTCAGGATTAACAGCATCCTTATTCTTATTATCAATATCGCTCATATAATATCCTCGCTTATTTTATTATAGAACCTATCTCTTAATTTTTCTGCATGCCTTAACTAACCATTCCTGAACCTTTTTATCCTTAATATGAGGAAGCATCGTCTCGCGTACAAGCTCATGATAGCTATTTAAACGATCGATATCAACATCGTCAAAAAATTCAAGATTTATTGCCTCTTTATCAAAAGGAACCATTGTAAGTGGCTCGAATCTCATGAACTGACCGAAGTCATTTTTGTAATCCTTTACACAAACAATGAGACTTTCAAGACGAACACCGAATTTACCAGTTATGTAAACACCAGGCTCATCAGAAGTAATCATACCCTCTTCAAATACAGGAAGCTCTTCATTAACATCCGGCAAAGAATCCACCATCTTGTATCTGAAATTATTAGGCGCCTCATGAACATTTAAAAAGAAACCTACACCATGTCCCGTACCATGGTTATAATCAAGTCCATATTCCCACATCGGCTCTCTTGCCGCATAATCTAGAGTAACACCGCGGGTTCCGTAAATGAACTTAGAATTTAAAAGTGCCAAATGGCTCTTAAGTACAAGCGTATAATCAGCCATTTCCTGAGGAGTAAGCTTTCCTAACGGAATTGTCCTCGTAACATCAGTTGTACCATCTAAATACTGTCCTCCGGTATCTATGAGAACAAAGCTCTCTGGCTTTAACTCTACGTCGCTCTCAGGAGTTGCCTCATAGTGGACTATCGCACCATGCGGACCATATCCGAAGATAGGTGCAAAGCTCTGTCCCTGATAGCCCTCTCCCTTTTGCCTGAATTCTTCAAGCTTTTTAGCTGCTGAAAGCTCGGTAATTTTTTCCTTACCTACATTTGTCTTAAGATAATAAAAGAAATTAATAAGAGCAACTGCATCCTTGATATGAGCATTCCTCTCATTTTCCACCTCAACTGGATTCTTGATGGCCTTCCAGAGCTGAGTTGGCATTTTCATCTCTAGCTTCTTGCACTTTTTGTCGATATTTTCATAAAGAGCATAATTAAGGTGAGACGGATCTACAATTACACCTGCTCTTCTTTTGCCATCTGAAAAGGCATTATTAAGCTGCTTTACATCCTCATAGATATCATTATAAGCCTTTATCTTAATGGACTTTTCTTCAAAATAAGCCCTTGCCTTTTCATCTAAAATGTTTTCATTCAGGTAAATGGTAGCTTCATCCTCTCCTACAATAAGATAAGATAAAACGACCGGATTAAAATCAACATCTGCGCCTCTGATATTAAGGAGCCATGCAATATCATCAAGCGTAGAAATAATGGTGAAGGCTGCGCCTTCATTTTCCATTTTCTCGCGAAGTCTTAAAAGTCTTTTATCTGCGCTCTCTCCTGAATATTTTTCATCAAGCACCATAAGAGGTTTTGCAGATAAAGCCGGCCTATCCTCCCAGATTTCATCTACAAGATCCTTTTCATAAAGGAGCTTTACCGGAAAATCAGGATCTTTAGTAATATCAGGTATGTCTTCGTTAAAATAAACGCCTGAATTTTCAAGCTCGTCTGCTAAAAGCTTCTTTAAGGATTTTATAAAGCTATAGCTTACTGTTTTTCCATCAAAGCCTATGGAATAATTTTCTCCTCTAAGTACTGCTGTTTCTTTCACCTGAGAGAGAATGTACTGAGATAGACTCGGAACTCCTTCTTCTCCCATGCGCATGAGGTCTATTCCGGTATCCTTTAGCTGCTGCTCTGCCTGAAGAAAATATCTTCCGTCCGTAAAAAGAGCAGCCTTATCCTTTGTGACCACAAGTGTACCATTCGAGCCGCTAAATCCAGACAAGAACTGTCTGCACTTAAAAAACTCCCCCACATACTCAGAATCATGATAATCGGCTGTAACTACAAAGTAAAGATCATAACCATTTTCAACCATTTTGCTTCTTAAAGCAGTAATTTCATTCTTCATTTAACCAATGCCTCCAAGGTTGCATGTGATAAGTAAACTTTTATAAACAAAAAAGGCATCGCACACATGCACAATCTAAATCATTATACCACTTTTTTCGCACATTTGCAATAAAAAAGGGACTTAAAACAGTAATTTATTACTATTTTAAGTCCTTTTAATCTAAATAGAAAATAGTTAATTAAAATTTAAAGCATCGCAGGTCTTTTGAAGAAGCCATCCTGCCCATTCAGCATAATACTGCGACTTTGGATGAAGTCCGTCGCCAGTAGCCGAGCCCTTCATTGCGTGATTATAATCATCAAAGAGTTCATTGGCATCGATATAATAAATCATATCATCCTCATCAGCAAACTTTGATATTTCTTCATTTAACACATCAAGAGCTTCATTTGTCATGCTGTCATCTCTCTTTTCGGAAAAAGAAGCTGACATATGAAGATTTGCCATAACAAACACCCTAGCCCAAGGCTGAGCAGTTCTCACCTTATCTACAAGCTTTTTATATGCATTCAAGATCACTTCATCATCAGATCCAAGCTCATTTACACCATACATAATGTAAATATAATTATAGCTCTTTATTGTAAGTACCTTGTCAAGTGTCATCTGACCCCAGCCCTCAACATTAAAGCCAGCACCTAGAGCATCAAATACAGTAGCACCTACCTTTGCAAAAAACGTAGCTTCCGATATCACCCTTGTATCATGAATGCCTACAGTTCTTGAATCTCCTATGAAAAGCGCCCTTGACATATCAAGCGCCATTGGAACAAGATTCCCTGTACTAGTGGTAGCTACCGTTGTGGCTGTAGTACTTTCTATTTCTCTTTCAATTGCCTTAGTCGTTACCGCAGTTGTCTGTGGCTGTACTGTCACTATCTGTTCCTTAATTTCTTTGATTTTTTTTTCGGTTTCTTTTTCATCAAGTCCATGAACAATCAGTACAGTAAAAAAAACTATCACCAAGACAAACAAGAGAGTAAAGAGCACAACCACCAGCCCTCTAAAAAATCTCTCTCTCTTCATCATTCCTCCAAAATCACTTTATCTCAAATCCATGCTCTGCATATATTTCAGTAGTCTTATTTATTATCCAGGTTCCCCACTGCTTATAATACTGAGCCTTTGGATGCACTCCGTCACCTGTCATCTCAGGTGGGAAGGCACCATATTCATCATCCCATACCTTGTTGATATTGATATAGAAAATCTTCTTATCATCAGCAAGTTCTTTAATAGCCTTATTATAATTATTAATGCTCTTGTTATTTACAACAGAATTCTTAAGCGCATAGTTATGAGTTACATGAAGATTGCCTTCAACAAATATAATTGCATCCGGCTGCTTCTTCTGAACAGCCTTAACTAACTGGGTAAACTTAGTTATGGTAGTTGTTCTGTCATAACCTAATTCATTTATACCGAGCATGATATAAATTTTACCATACTTTTTCTTCTTAAGAAGCTTTCCTAAGGTAATCTTTCCGAACTCCCCTACTTCAATCTCTTCAGTATTTACCTTATAAACGCTCATACCGACATTACAGAAGAAATCAGCACCCTTTATATTGGAATACGCCTGGATACCAACTGTTCTAGAATCACCAATAAAGAGCGCATCGTCCATAGATACAACATCACTCATCTGAGTGATTTCAGTTGTCGTTGTAGCCTGAGTCGTTTCAGTAGTCTTCTTTGTCGTCTTCTGCTTTGTCTTTTCAGTCGTATCTTCAGTTTCTCCAGAGGCTTTTTCAGTAGTAGTTTTATCCTGACTATCTTCGCCCTCTGCAGTCGTCTTCTTTGTCTTCTTGGTGGATTCTTTTGGATTTTCACCCTCACCCTCAAAGGTGGTGGTTATTTCCTGACCATTTTCATCAGTCTCCTTCTGATCCTTACCTTCTTTACCTTCCTTATCTTCCTTACCTTCTGTACCTTCCTTATCTTTTCCTCCCTCTTTAACCTTATCAGGATCAGTAGAATCGGTAGACTCGGTAGACTCGGCCTCATTTTCAGCTAAAGAAGTATCATCCGTATCTGATATGTCAGCAGTAGACTCAGTGGTAATTTCCTCATTTTCATCTGATGTAATGGTTTCAGTGATATCTACAAGCATATCCGAGGTAGATACCGTAGTAGGCATCTGAATATCATCCTCGTCATCATCCCCAAAGAAGTCATCTATAGCCTCATCATCACTGGCTGCATTTATGATTTCATCCATCTCGGCAGCCGAAATATCTGTATCATCCTCTGGTGGATTTTTCTTTAAGTAAACTGCGTTACCTAATAGTGCTGCAACAATGACAACATATAGGATAAGCATCCACATATTACTATTTTTCATATTTAGAACCTCGCATACATGAAGGTATCACCAGTGCCGTTATATACACTGATCATACATAGTGCAAAAATAGCTGCAAGAATAATTCCCTTTACAATATTGCTCTTTATCATCTTAAAGAGCTTTTCCGGGAATCTGAAGCAGAATATAATCGATAAAACTAAATAAACAGCATATTTAGGGAAAACTGTCATAAAGCTTGAAGCAGCAGCACCTTCCACTGCAGCCTCTGCCGCAGCCTCAGTGAGGCCATATGCCGCATTTGCCGCATTTGCCACATTTGCAACGTCCCCTGCAGGAGCGCCGCCAAAAAACGGAAAAAGCTTTCCAAACAAAAGTCCTAGCTGTGTAAAATCCTCGACTGCAAAAACAGCCCATGATAAAGGAATCAGAATAATCATATAAATATGTCCGATGACCTTTGAATTTTCAAGGAATCTTCCATAAACAAATTTTTCCAGACATATTATTACAAATAATCCAATGCCCCAGATCATGAAATTATAACCGGCACCATGCCATATTCCAGTAAGGAACCATACCGTAAAGAGGTTGAGAATCAGGCGGAATTTACCTACTCTGCTTCCTCCCATAGGAATGTAAATATAATCCCTGAAGAAACGGCCAAGTGTCATGTGCCATCTACGCCAGAAATCTGACATTGTCTTTGATAAATAAGGATAATCAAAGTTCACAGGTATATTAAAGCCAAGCATTCTTCCAAGACCTATGGACATCTGAGAATAGCCCCAGAAATCAAAAAGTAACTGGAAGGAATATGCAACAACGCCAAGCCATGCAAGGGACACAGGAATAGTCTCAAAACCTATGGTCTTAACCTCCATCCAGAGCTTTCCGATATGATTTGAAATGATTACCTTAAGTCCAAGACCAAAAACGAACTCAGCAAGACCAGTAAAAAAGCACCCTGCTGAGAGCTTTTTTTTATCTTTAAGCTCATTACTTACCTCGCCGTAACGAACAATAGGTCCTTGAATGACCTGTTCAAAGGAAAGCATATATACGCTGAACTTGAGAAGACTGCCTGAAGCCGCCGTTCTTCCCATATAAACATCAGCAAGATAAGAAATTCCCTGGAAGGTAAAGAAAGAAATACCAAGAGGCTGAAGTATGCTTACCACAAGACTTGAACCTGATGCCTTATTTATTTCTTCTATAATAAAGCCTGAATATTTAAAAATACAAAGAGAAAGAACATGCAATATTATACCTACTATAAGAAGACGCTTAGCAATCTTTGAATGCACCGGCTTACTGCCTGCTCCTCCTCCTGCATTTAATAAATTAATTCTCTCTTCTTCATTATAACTATAAATCGTCCAGCCTAAATAAAAATCCATTAATATGGTCAGAATGAAGAAAATCATCTGAACAGGCGCCGATTTAACGTTCATATAATAAAATACAGCGCTAGCTGTAAATAAAATCAAATTCTTTAATTTCCCCGGAACTATATAAAATAAAAGGATTACGGCCGGAAGAAAATATACTATAAAATTCCAATCACTAAATGACATTTAAATTTACCCTTCCCTTCTTTTGCAAGACACAATGGTATCACAAAAGAAAGAAAATATCAAGAATAAATAATTTTTTTAAACTATTATTTTTCTCCGTAAGTATAAGTTCCGGATATTTCAGCAGTCCCAAGGATATTTCCACTTACTGCATTTGAACCATCAGCGTAAACATTTAATAAATTTATAATATTATTGATATTAGCACCTGACTTATCAAGCCCAGAAAGAATAACATTGAAATTACTAGGTACAGCCTTTAGGGCATAAACATATACGTGGTAGTTATGGGTACCTGCTGGAGGGTAAGGGCCCACATATGTCTTAGCCTCACCTCTTAGATTATTAAAACCTGATACAAGAGAAATAGTATCCCCCTTTATACCATTAATTTCATCTCCAAGAAGCTCTCTTATTTCTTCTACTGTAACTACATCACACCAATGAAGCCAGTTAAAGCCATCCGGATCTATCATGATGACAGCATATGCTCTAGCACCTTCCACCTCATTAAAGGTAAGCTCAGGAGAAATATTTTCACCATTAGCTGTATTAGTTATTATAGGATTCCATTTTCCATTATTCATTAAATCAACAGAAGATACATTCATTTTTACCAAACTATCCATATCCACCTCCAGATTAACTCTTGCAGAAAAAATAATAAAAGCAAAAATACCCATGAGAAACATTCCAAAGCAGACTATTCCTCCAAGTCCCAAAACATCTCTCTTTTTCTTTGATTTTTTTTCACTAGCATCAAAAACAGCATAACGATAAAACAAAAATCCAGTACCAAGAAGCATCAATACCGAAAAAACAATTATACCAATCTTTAAAACACTGTTCAATTTCCCGCCTCCATTTTACAGACTCTTTAAAAGCTCTCTTGCCTCGAGATAGCCGTCGATATACTCAGCCTCATCTTTGCTGCTTTTAACTAGCTGCTTAAAAATATCAAAGGCATCAGAAAAATATTTCCTTGCCTTCACATTATTATTGAAGGAATACGCTCTTCCAAGATTTAACAAAGAATTAGCATATTCTTTTTTAGCCTCAGGATCCTCAGGGTTCTTATTTAAAAGCCCCTCAAAGATTTCTTTTTCCTTCAAAAAGCCCTGAAGCGCATTAGCATAGTCCTTATCGGATAAAAATCTATTTCCTATCCTATCATAAAGCACTGCTGCTCTTCTTTGATAATCCTGATTATCCGGATTATCCTCGCACACCTTTGAAAAAATCTCAATTTCCTCATTCAGGCTCTCTATTTCATTTTTAAACTTCCCCGATTTTCTATAAGAAGCAGCTATTCTATTGATTGCCCTTAGCTTTTTAATGATATAATCATTATTTCCATCAAGAGCAAACATATCATCATAAACTAGCTTCTCACGGCCATAGTACTGTACAGCACTCGCATAATTAGTACTTCTGTCGTAGTATCTGCCCATATTTTTAAGAGCCTCGGCATATTTTTCCTTATAATAGAGGTTACTTTCAAATTTATAGGTAACGCTCTTAAAAAATTCAACAGCCTGATTTAATAAAATAAGCTGCTTGTCATAATCTTTAACTGCTTCATGCATTTTTGCCATCTCATTTATGGCATCGGAATAATTAGTCACATATTCCATATTTGCAGGATTTTTCTCTGCAAGCTTTTTCAGAATATCACCGGAATATTTGTACTGCTTAAGGGCGCTTGCAGTATCGCCCTTTAAATAATAAACTCTTCCCATCACCTGCTTTGACATGGCATAATTTTCTAGATATTCAGGATCAGCTGGATTCTTCTGATTAAGCTCCATACTTATTTTCAGATAGATTTCATATTTTAAGAGCGCATTATCATAATCTGAAAGCTCAAGATAAATATCGCCCATTCTATCGTGAGCTATGGCAAGATTTCTCTTAAACTCATCCACATCAGGATTATCCGAGCTTATCTTTTCAAAACTCATGGCAGCCTTATTATATAGGGCATAGGCATCACTGAGCTTTCTCTGTCTTTGATAAATTTCAGCCCTGTACATATAAACATCAGTCTTATCGCTCTTATACCTGTCCTCTTCATTGAACCTACTAGCGAGCTCTTCAAATACCTCCTCAGCCTTATCATAATAGCCAAAGGCATCATCGAAATGCTTAAAATCAGCATGGATCCTACCGATTTTCTTTAAGATATTGCCATAAAGCTCTCTGAATTCAGGTTCCATGACCTTCTTTTCTTCTAGCTCCTCGGCCTCTCCATAAGCATCATCATAAAAATCAAGAGCAAGCTTATACTCATTCTTAAGCTCATAGACCTCACCGGTTTTAACAAGAGAATCGATATACAAAGTCTTTCTCTTATAATCCTCAGGTACCTTTTCAATCACCTGCTTTGATATCTCAAGGCTCTTTTTAAATTGAGATAGTGCATCATCATAGGCAAACTGCGCCTTATGTGCCTCACCGATTTTCCAGAGCGAGAGCGCATAGTCACTTTTTAGCTCATTGTCCTCTGGATTTATTTTAGTTATTTTTAAAAGAGTCTCTGCTGCCGCCTCATAATTATCAAGCGCCTTCTGAAAGCCTCTTCTTATTTTACAGATATCTCCCTTATATAAAAGGCAAAAAGCATAAGTCCTTCTATAGCAGGCATTATCAAATTGCTTTCTAGTCAGCTCAATATTTATGTCTGCACATTCCTTAAAACAGACATATGAGCTATCATATTCTTTTTTATCAAAGTATATTGTTGCTACCTTATAGAGGATTTTAGCATAGTCATTCATAAAAAAGAAATTAGACCAATACTTATCCGTAAGCATTTCATATATTACAAGCGCCCTATTATAGCTATCTAGCGCAGTATCCAAGCTATCACTTTCTTCATATATTGTTGCTAGCTTTACAAAGAAATCACCGCTCCACCTAAGGAAATAAATGTCATTTTCATTTTCCTCACAAAGCTTTCTGCTAAGCTTTAAGCAGAGCTTATATGTCCTTTTAGCAATTTCATTTTCATTTTTTCTATGATAAACATCCGCTATTTTTGAGATAGGCGTAAGATATCCCCTTTTATACTCCATTTTTTCAGGAAATCTTTTAACAAGCTCTTCATACATCACAAAACTTCTCTGATAAAACTCGAGAGCAAGACGGATATTTGAAAGCCCGTCATAGATCATTCCAAGCAAAAGACAGATGCGGTTAAAGCATTTATATTTGAACTCATTATAAATATCCGCTTCCTTATAAGTTACAAATATAAGCTCCATGATTTCTCTAGCCTTATCATATTTTTCCTTGGCTAAAAGATCGATTCCAGCACTTATTACCTGAAAGGAATAGCTATTTTCATCCGTAAATTTTTCAGCCTCATCTACCTCTCCGGTCTCAAGCTTAAGAGGCTTCTCACCCCTTCGCTTTAATTTTTCTTCTGTCTTTGTAACTCTCTCCTGCTCGAGCTTTTTTTCAAAATCAGCAAATTTATTCAGCTCGCTCTGCAGCCTTGGCATATTCACCTGAAAATAATCTGCATTGATTTCTCTTTTATTTACATAATCATCTAATTTATCACTTGGATTTACTTCAGTAAAGTCAAAGCACTCGAAACAAAAGCATTTACCCTTTTTAACAAAAACATTATCTGAATTGCACTTACTGCACCTCATTAATCATTACCCCTTAAAAAACCTAAAGTTAAAACGTTCGCAACCGTTATTGTACCAAATTTCAGACAAAAAGTAAATAAGGGCAGACAACTTTGTTCAAATTGTCCGCCCCCTCAAACTAATACTTATCTAAAATATATTTTTTATACCACCCATATTTACAATAATCTTTTTACATACAATGCTTTTTTCCACCCATATTTACTATAATCTTTTACATACAATACTTTTTTGCCACCCATATTAATTATAATCTTTTTACATACAATGCTTTTTGCCACCCATATTAATATAAACCCGATTACCTGCCTGCAATTTCTATTTCAATATCACCTGTATCTGTTGTGATTTCGCACCTTCCGCCGCTTGTCAAAGCAGGAACATCTACACTTCCAGTAGAACTTTTAGCAAAGATGATCTTATCTGTCAGGAACGAGCCCGTTACAGAGCCTGTATCATTCTTTATGTAGACTTCATTAGCATCACAGCCTTTAAGTCTAATATTTCCGGTTCCATCCTTAAGATTCATGGTATTTTTAGCAATTACATTTTCAAGCTCGCACTTTCCAGTTGAAGCATCAGCTGCAAATTCTCCGCAATTCACATCCTTACAAACAATTTTTCCTGTGCTGGTCTTGCAAGATAATTCACTTTCAATCTCTACTGAATTTAATTCGATAGAACCAGTAGAATTTTTAGCATTTAATGTCTTTGCTGAAATACCTTCAGCCTTGATATTACCAGTACTGCATTTAATAGTAACATCATTTTTAACATCAGAATCTATGGAAATATCACCTGTATCATTAGAGATATCAGCTGATTCAAAAACAAAACCTTCCTCAATTTTAACATCTCCAGTATCTTCTTTAATCAAGAGCTTTCCATATTCATCTTCAGGAAGATAAACTATTGCATTTGTATTACCAAAATCAAAATTAATTATATTTTCATACCACTTAGTTTTGTCTTCAACCTTTATTTCAAGCGTTCCGTTATTTACCAAAGCGCTATGCTTTGTCCTATTATTTTCTAAAAAAACTACCTTACATACATTCTCTTTACTTTTTACAATAAATAATTCAGTTGTATCTAAGTCGATGGAGATATCAGAAAAATCATCTTCAATAACGACTTCCTTTTCTTCTTCCTTTATTTTATTTACCTTGTTAAAGCTCCAATCATTTACTGCGAGCACAGCAGTTAGACCTGCTCCTCCTGTTACTATTAATACAATAGCAATTAAAACCCACACTTTAGTCTTATTCATTTTATCAATCCTTTCTTATAAATAAATGCTTAATACCATTTGTCATTTCATCATTACCATATTTAGTAGCCTTGAATAACAGCTTTGTAAGAAGAGCTGTAAAAATCCCCACACCCATGCATATCATCGCAATGGATATTGCGGCACAGACCATAAAAATATTACCTGCAAAGAGCTGTCCTACTGCTGCAACCAAACATATTAATGGACTTGCAAATAAAGCCACTGTTACAGTTCCCAAGCAAAAAACAAAAGACCATAGTAAAATATATGAAACAAGGAAAAATACTACACCAATAATAAGTATTGGAAGCCATATCGGGAAACCGAAAATCAATAAAAGAATTTTTCCAAGCGAACTCTTCTTCTTTGGAGTAATTCTCTCTCTTACAATTTTCTGGATAGGTATTTCAGAAATGATCTGCCTTATCACATTATCAACCGGCCCCATTTCTGCAACTGCTAGCTCTTCGCTTTTGCCTTCCTCGATCCTATCATCGATCATCTCACTGTAAAACTCAATTCTCTCTTCAACTTCTGCTCTAGGAAAGCCTTCAAGACCTTGCCTTAACCTAGCTAGAAATTCCTGCTTACTCATTGCTCTGCTCCTCCCTGCAAACAAACTCATAAATTGAAATGATTTCTCTCCATTCTTCTTTGAATTCTTCAATTCTCTGCAGACCTAATGGAGTGATAAAATAATACTTTCTCAGCCTGCCGCCATGCTCTGCACTCGCTACAGTAAGCATTCCTGCTACCTCTAGCCTTTTAAGAATCGTATAGAGAGTCGATTCGGATAACTCTATATACGGCTTTAAATCTTTTATGATCTGATATCCATACGATTCTTTATTTTTGATAGCTGCAAGAACACAAACATCGAGCAAGCCTCTTTTTAATTGAATATCCATTAATAACCTCCTTTCATACAACACCACCACTATTATTATAACTCATCAAATGAAATACCCCATATGCTGTTATACTTCATTTAATGTGATACCTCGTTAGGCGAAGTATCTTGCTATGTGATACATCATATCACGAAGTATTGTCTTTGTCAATAGTTTTTTTATTTTTTTTATTTACCTTGCTTATAATGCCCATTACGGCCACTTTTCTGTTATTTTACTTTAAACTAATAGAGGACATAAACTCTATATTTCTGCTTTTTATACTAATTAAAAAAGGCCATCTGGTGTTAAACCACCAGATAGCCTTTTAGCATTATCTATAAAGTCAAATTTAAAATCAAATTATTCCTCTGTAGGAATACGCTCAAATACGCAATCTCTGCAGCTCTCGTCCTCAGAACCAGACCAGTAAAGACTACCGTTCTCATCATTGAAGTAGCCTGTTCCATTCTCGTAAACAACCTCTACTGTCTCGCCGGCTCCATCATCAGCTGTTGTACAATTAGTCTTCTTGCTATCAGAATAAACCAAAGTACCATTATCAACAGTAGCATTCATTTCCCACTGAGCATATTCAGTTGCAGATCCACCCCAATGAACAATAATATGAAGAGTATCATCATCATTTTTCTCTACTGTAGCATATGCTCTGCCACTATAGGTATCATTATAATTACCCTCGTAAAAACCTAAATCAGCGCTATTATCATCTTCCTTGGCAACGTCAATACTTCCTGTATCTGCAGTAGTAGCTTCAGTTGTTGCTTCGGTTGTATCTTCAGTTGTTGCTTCAGTTGTTGCTTCGGTTGTATCTTCAGTTGTTGCTTCAGTTGTTGCCTCTGTTGATTCTGTTGTTGCCTCTGTTGCTACAGTTGTTGTTGCTGTAGCCTCTGTTGTTGCTTCATTAGTATCGCCGCATCCTGTAAAAAAAATTCCTGCAATAAGTGCTGTGCTAAGTGTTGTTGCTAAAAATCTCTTAATTCTCATAATTTGATCCTTTCATAACCTATTACCATTTGTTTCATATCAAACAGCATAAAAGCGCTGTCTAATAGACAGCGCAAATTTTACCACCAACATTTCACAAAATCAATAATATTTTTTTATTATTTTAAACATACATTAATTTTCAAAAATCGAAAAAATCCACATGTACTTTAGGTACATGTGGAAAAGTGTGATTATATATCTAGTGTTAAGTAATGGGCTTTAATTGTCAAATAGCATTTATAATCTCATCTCTTACACTATTCATATGATCATCAGAAATACCAAAATCCATTTCTTTATAACTCCACGCTGCTCTTCCTATTCCGTTCTTATCAAAGCAACTGCATATCATCTTGTACCACTTAAGAGAATCCTCAGCTGTAGCATTATTAATTACGCCGAACTCGCCGCAATAAAGAGCAACATTTCTCTCTTCAGCAACTCTTACAGCCTCACTGACTAAATTATCAAAGTATTCTATGCCGATCACATCCTCAGTAAGATAATTTTTCATAGGAAGAGAAAAACCTGGTAAGTTCTTCTTTGAGTATTCATTATAGTCACCGTAGCTGCTCTCAAAAGGCATCCTAAAGCTTCTATCCATGCCCTCTATCCAATAAGCTCCCTGATGGGTGAAAACAAGAGGCTCGTAGCAGTGGAAATTATAAACAATATTATCATCCACTGGATACTCAAGATCCCAAAGTGCCTCAATGCTATTATTGTAATAGCCTCCGACCAAAATCTTAATATTCTTTGAAATAGCTCTTATTCTCTTTATGCAGGTTCCTGAAATCCTGTTCCAGGTATCAGAATATTCCTTATCGGTAACCTCATTAAGAAGCTCGAAACATAGCCTGCTATAGTACTTAGAATATCTTCTTGCAAATTCCTCCCAAAGCTTGTAAAAACGCTCCTGGTAGGCTTCACTTTCAAAAAAGCCTTCTTCTTTTTCTCCTGCATCAAAGCTGAAACCATAGGTCTTGTGAAGATCTAGAACCATATTAAGGCCGCATTTTCCTGCCCAGTCAATAGCCTTTTGAATATAGGAGAAGCCTTCCTCCTTATAATTTCCATCTTCATCCTCGACGAGATTATAATCAACCGGAACTCTTATATGATCAAGTCCCCATCCCTTTATTTTCTCAATGTCCTCAAAGGAAATGAAATTATCGTATCTTTCCTTTGTATGATTGCACTGAGAAAGCCAGCCTCCAAGGTTAACTCCATGCATGTAGCCCTCAAATTTCTTCATATTTCCACCTTACCCTTTCTACAAATTCATCATTTCAGTGTTATTCTCTTATAAAGCTGTAAAATCCTTTATCCAACTGACATAGTCCTTTTATCAAGCCGGCTAATCTCCCAATATTTACCAATTCATTTAGTTTACCTTTTCAAGTCTGACGTTTGTGATATGGATTGTTGCAGTACTTTCCTGCTTACCCATATTAAATTCTACTCTTCCCTTATCATCGCTCTCTTCAGTCATATCGAATTCAAATTCAAACTTCTGACTTTCTGTTGTTAAATCTACGGTTGTATCAGGGAAATATCTTATCCAGTTCACATTAGGAGCTGTTACTGCTGTCTTCATCTGTCTAGCTTCATCTGCATAAGCATCAAAAGATAACTTGTATTTTGCTCCCTTTTCCATAGGCATTTCAGCCTGAACAAGCTGAATTGAATATTCCTCAGATCCGCTATTTTCAGTTGTAATTACAATTTCACCGTCCTTAATTTCAGCAGAGCCCTTTCCTGAGTTCAATTCATAAAATACCCAGTCAGTATCATCTGAAAGTTCCTCAGCTACTGAAAAATCTGAATTATGAACAAAGTTTCCAGTTTCATCTGCTTCTCTCATTTCAAGCACCTTTTCAGGCTTTGTTACGTTTTCATCATAGCTGTCCTTCTGGAACATTCTAACGTAATCTACCTTCATTGCTGCCCTGTCATCAAACACGGTTGTATCATCTGGTGAACCTGGCCAGTCACCGCCTACAGCTACATTTAAAATAACGTGGAATGGCTGGTTAAATGGCGCTGGATATGGCTTTTCGCCGTCATCCCCACTAGTATACCAGTCATTAGTTTCATAAAACATCTCGCCGTCTACATACCACTTAATGCTTCCTGGCTCCCACTCAAGTGCATATACATGATACTCGTTTGCAAAATCACCTTCATTAAGTGAGAATGTTCCCTGATTCTGCTTATGAGGAACGCCGTAGTGAATTGTTCCATAGGTTGTATTGATGCTATCTCCTAAAACCTCTGCAATGTCAATTTCACCGCATCTTGGCCAGTTACCGTAAAAGCTCTCCTCCTTTGGCATCATCCAGAAAGCTGGTAAGAAACCCTTTCCCTGAGGGAACTTTATCTTAGCTTCAATCCAGCCATACTTAATGTCATGCTTATTCTGAGTATTTACTCTTCCTGAAACATAAGAAACATTACCTGCATCATCAACTATCTTTACTGGCTGAATTACAAGCTCTCCGTCTTTAACAAAGGAATATTCACTGGTTGGAACATATTCCTGAAGCTCGTGATTAACCCATCCCACCTCATGTGCTTCGCGGTTCCAGTCAGCCTCGTTTAGCTCCTCACCGTCGAATTCATCATGCCAGACCATCTGATAGCCTTCTGGTACGTTTATTCCTGAAAGCTCAGCTTCATCATAAACTGTTCTTTCCTGGCTGGATGGCTGCTCTTTTGCTGTGGTTGTGGCAGCTGTTGTAGCTTCAGTTGTTACCTCAGGTGCCTCTGTTGTAGCTTTAGTTGCTACATTTTCAGATTCCTTTGTTGTAACTTCTACATTACCTGCATCCTTTACCTCTGTAGTAGGAGCTGCCTTCGAGTCTGCATTCTTTGCGTCTCCATTTGCACTTCCGTTCCCGCAGCCCGTAACTGCAGATGCAATGAAAACTGCTGATAAAAGCATAGCCATTTGCTTTGTCACTTTTTTTCTCATGATAAACCTCCCTTAAAAGTGTTTTTTATTGTTGAATTTATCATACCGAAATAGCAACTTTTATTATATCACTTTATTTACTTTTTTATCGTTTTCATTACCCTATTTAGTTTTTGTTTTTCTTATTATATATACTTAGATTACCTCGTTTAGTTTATTTTTCTTATTACGTATACTTAGATTACCTCGTTTAGTTTATTTTTCTTATTACGTATACTTAGATTGTCGCATTAGTGTCTATTTTTACTACGTATACCTGGATTATCCAGTTCGTTAGAAAATAGATTCTGAGCCCTGAAATCTGAAGGCGTTAATCCATATTTTTTGCGGAAGACCTCGGTAAAATAGCTTTGTGAGTTAAAGGACAAAATGAAAGAAATCTCAGCTGCCGTAAAATCAGAATATAAAAGCATATTTCTTGCAGTTTCAAGCTTTTTATTCTTGATGTAGCCATTTACCGTATCTCCCATTTCCCTTTTAAACACCCTTGATAAATACGAAGGATTTACACCAACATGCTCTGCTAGAACTGAAAGAGTGATTCTGGTATTTAAATGATCATAAATATAATCCACAGCCTTAGCTACCGGCATTGAAGTAATCTTACTTTTGCGAAGTCCCTTCATCTTTTTGGTATAATCAATGCACATTACATTGTGGAGCTCTGTTAATGCCTCGGCATTAGTTGCTACATCAGCCTTTTGAATATAAAAGTCACTTAGACTATAAGAATCTGACATTTCCATTCCGCCCTCAATGCAGTATCTTGCAAGCATTGCCGCCGTAATTGCAAAATGATACTTTAGATTCTGAAGCGGATTTTTAGAAAGAACCCCAAGCCCCTCTTTATTTGAAAAAGCGTCTTCGCAAAGCACCTTCACTCTTTCAACATCTCCTTGCATGACCGCTAAATAGAAATCAAACTCAGGTCTATAGGCTGCCCTCGAAAACTCATTTTCCCTTTGTATAAATTCATGGTACAAATATTCTTTTTCAAGCTTCATATTATCACCGTCTATTCTTAGGATTATCCCTTATCCCAAAAATTTTACATCATAATAATTTGTTTTTATGATGTAAAATCAATCTTTATAATAATTTGTTTTTATGATGTAAAATCAATCTTTATAATAATTTGTTTTTATAATGAAAAATCAATCTTTTAAAAAATGACTGCCATTTCCATGACAGTCATTGCAATTAATCTGTTGCTGATGCAAGCACAACTACAAAGCGTTTATTTACCTTGTCATAAACGCTATAGCAGGCAGTGCCCCACCATTCGTGGCCTTCGCTGAAATATTCCGACCAATCAGTTGACCATTCAAAAACCTCTAAAGAGGAAGCTCCATTTGGAAACAAAGCCTCATTCACTTTTATAAAGTCATCACGTCCATAGGAGTTTTTATTAGGCGGCTCCAAAAAAGCATACCAATATGGTATTTTTCCGCCCTCGCCTCTTTTAAGATAACCATTAGCACAAAAAATCGAATCATAAAGCTTATCATCAAGCACCTGCGGAACATACAAAAAACTGTCAGCCGTAACAGCCTTTCCGCGCATTAAGGAGACATCAAAAAGATCCTTGCCGGCATACTTTCCCATGGCATAGGCCACTATCTCCTTATGCGATTCCTTGCCATTATACTGCTTGCAATCAAGCACAATACAATAATCAATCACACAATCCTTATAATCCTTAATTACTTCATAAAACTTATCTTCTTTTAATTCGTGCATAGGCACCTCATTTCTATACAAAACAAAAGTATCTCTTCTTGCAATAAATTCAGTTCCTGAAGCACTCATTCCTGAAATGCCGGTAAAGCCCCTTCCCGAATATGCAAGTGCAGTTTCTTCAAACGGTCCATAGCTTATGCAGATCTTATTACCAGAAAGCTTCCAGTTTCCCTGAATGCAGCCTGACTCATAATAACCATCTTCTCTAAGCAGCATAGGGGCCGCCGTTGAAATCCCCTGCGGATAGGTCACATTAAAATTAATTCTTTGATAAACACCGGATACATTCTTCATATTAAGCGATAATTCCTCAGTCTTAGAATCAGGTGTCATAAGGTCTAGGGCGCCCCTGGTTTCATCCATTGTAAAGGCTGAAGCAACAGGCCATCCCTCTTCATTCCAGAAAATCTGGCGAACCTGCATTTCTGAAGGACCTGGATCTGTATTAAATCTCTTATCTCTAATATGATAAACAATATAAGACTTTCCGTCTTTATCTAAAAGCACTGAATTATGGCCGGGTCCCATATAAGCCTTGCCTTCATTCCAGGTATATCCTGCCATAAGAAGGTAACCCGGATCATTTTTCAAATCCGGCTCATCTGTTAAACCACAGCCATTTACATCTACAAAAGGTCCTAGAATATTCCTGCTTCTTCCAACTCTTATATTATAATCGCTCTTAAGTGAGCCATAAGAAACAAAAAGATAATAATATTCAGTATCCTTATTGTAAATCATATAAGGACCCTCTGCAGCAGTGCTTAGCCAGGAAGGGCGCTTACATACGCAGGTGCCTATTCCTTCTTCTGCAGCAAGTCCGGTTTCTTTGTCAAGCTTTATCATATGCGCACCGCCCCAGAAGGAGCCATAGAGCATGTACATATCGCCTGTTTTAACGTCTGAAATAATGTTTGCATCAATGCCATTTACAGGAAGTTCATCAGAAGTTTTTAATACAGCAGCCTTTGGAGTAAATGGTCCTGCTGCCTTATCAGATACAGCAAGAAAAATACAGGACTGTCTAACACCCCAGGTAGAATTTGAGCAATATAGTCTGTACTCATCGCCCACCTTAACAATGTCAGGTGCCCAGATATCAGAACCACCTGTCCACTCCTTTGCCTCAGGCAAAACCTCACAGATCCTGCCAAGAGCCTCCCAGTCTACAAGGTCCTCAGATACAAAGCCCATGGCTCCTGTGCTGTAAACATAATACTTCTTCGTTGCTTCATCCCAGTAAATAGCCGGGTCATGAATAAAATTTCTCTCCATGAAATAATCCTCTTCCATTCATCATTATTTCAATTTCCTCTCCATATCGTCTTTTAAGACACAATTTTTTTCCCTTTTCCTTAAAAACTATGCTTTACTATCCTGTAAATAAGCCTCATAAGAGCCTATATCCTCAGGTCTAAGTCTGCATTTTTTTCTATCATAAGTCAAAATGCCATTAGTCTCATCCTCAACGTCTGAGAGCTGTGTGTAAATCGCCGCACATAGTCCCTTTTCAATTAAAGGATAGACCTCTTTATAATAAAGCCTCTTGACTGCTTTTTTATATTCTTTTCTTCTGTAAAAAATCCTATAACCATAGGTTTCTGTCAAATTAAAGCTATGCTTTCTGATTTTATAAACATAGCCTCCGAACTCTGAAACAACAAGTGGAAGATTGCTTCTTGTTCCAAGATGGAGCTTTTCAAAATATACATGAAGGCTCTCGACATCGCTCTTTTTCTGCATGAACCAGCCGCTTGTAGAGTCAATTATCCTGCTTTTATCATAGGCCTTCAGCTTATAATAGGCCTCATCTGCACAGAACTGACCCCATCCCTCATTGAAAATCGTCCAGTAACAGATACAAGGATGATTGTAGAGCTGATCTACAGTATATTTCATTCCCTTTAGAAACTCTCTTCTTCTGTCAGGATTTTTATGCTTATTATGGTCATCCTTACGTGAAATTCCAATAGTAGGAAAGAAAGTGTCTCTCAAAAAGCTATAACCACCGTTATTGACCATATCCTGAAAAACCACCATTCCAAGTCTGTCACAATCATAGTAGAACTGCTCCGGCTCTACCTTAATATGCTTTCTTAGGGTATTAAAACCTAATTTCTTTGCAATTTTAATATCCTTTTCAAAAAGAGAAAGTGAAGCAGGCGTATAGATTCCATCACTAAAATAGCCCTGATCTAAAAGACCATTGAAGAAATACGGCTTTCCATTAAGGCATAGCCTTGGAATATTATCCACCTTCTTTACTGAAATTGTGCGAAGAGCAAAATAAGAAGAAACCTTATCTTCTCCTGAAATAATTGTAAAATCATAAAGAGCAGGATTTTCAGGACTCCAGAGCCTTATATTATCAGGCTCTATCCTAGCCTTGCCATTTTTGATTGGATACTCTTTACCCTCGCAGATTATTACGCCATCTATATTTTTATCCTTCGCAGCCTTATCATTAACGTACTTACTTTTTAGAGATTTATTAAAGGAAACCAAAATATCGGCACCCTCTAAATCAACATCTATCTTGATTTTTTTAATATATCTATCCGGTACGCTCTCAAGCCATACACTCTGCCATATTCCTGTAACAGGAGTATACCACATGCCGCCTCTTTTTATTTTCTGCTTACCAGATGGAAGAACATTATCAAGCTTATTGATAACGATTACCTCGAGAATATTTTCTCCTTCCTTTAAAAATTCAGTAATATCGGCTTCAAAAGCAATATATGCATTTTCATGCCTGCATATGCTCTTTCTATTGATAAAGACCTCACAGATATTACTTACGGCGCCAAAATGAAGAATTATTCTTTTATTCTTAAGCTCTTCATTTAGCTCAAAGGCTCTTTTATAGATAAGCCCATTTCCATATTTAATTTTCTTCTTATAACCTGACAAAAGACTTTCAGGACAAAATGGCACAAGAATTTCCCTTTCCTTACCATTTTTCTCCCTAAGAGTCCAAGTGCCATTTAGGCACTGCCAATTATCTCTTTTTAGCTGAGGTCTTGGATATGCATCTAAAGGCACTTCCCCAAGCTCTTTTCCTTCTTTCGTATATAAACGTTTTGTTATTATCATATCCCCCTTATACTCCCCGTAACTTCATAATCATACCTAAAAACCTATCCAATTTCAAAAAAATCAACCAGCATTTTTCTCGCCAGAACAAAAATTACTTATTCATATGATACATTCCCCGTCATTTTACATTTTATCACAAAAACGCCTATTTTTCAACTTTTTTATATAAAAAACGCCCTATTTCCTTAAGTTTTTTTAAGAAAATAAGAGCGTTTTATTTATTTTATTAATTTTGAATTTAGGAAAGCATTTGTGCGTTTAAAGCATTGCTTTTCTATAAAGTCCATCAGGATAATGCCTTAACTGCTTCTTCAATTATAGAAGCCGCCTTATCGCAATCAGCCTCTGTAATGATAAGAGGTGGCACCATGCGGATTGTATGAGCACCTATTGCTGTAATAAGAAGATGTCTGTCGATACAGCCATGCTTTACCTCTACACCTGAGATAGTATCATCAAATTCAACACCAACTAAAAGTCCCTGATGTCTTACTTCCTTTACGTGTGGAAGCTTTTCAAGAAGACTGGCAAAATAGTCACCCATCTTCTTAGCATTTCCAGCAAGATCTCTATCAAGAAGCTCACCTACCTGGGCAAGTGCTGCAGCGCAGCTTACAGGATGTCCTCCAAATGTAGTTCCGTGAGAGCCTGCAGTAAATGCCTTAGCTACTTCTTCTCTTGCGCAGATTGCACCTATTGGCATTCCGCCGCCAAGAGCCTTAGCCATTGAAACAATATCAGGCTTAATTCCGTAATTCATATAACTCATAACGGCACCGGTTCTGCACCAGCCTGTCTGAACCTCATCTAAAAGTAAAAGCATGTCATTTTCGTCGCAGAACTTACGAAGACCTTTCATGAACTCCATAGTAGCAGGATGCACGCCGCCCTCGCCCTGAACAGGCTCTATCATAATCGCAATAGTATTTTCTGTGCAGGCATCCTTAAAAGCCTGAAGATCATTATATGGAGCATATGAAAAGCCATAAGTCATAGGACCAAAACCGATCTGGCAGCCATTGCCCGGCTGACCTGTAGCAGACATTGCACCAAAGGTTCTGCCATGAAAGCCCATCTTTGCAGTTACGATATGATATCTGTTTGGACCATAATTTTCAATGCCGTATTTACGAGCCATTTTGATCATGGCTTCATTGGCCTCAGTTCCTGAATTCTGATAGAAAATCTTATCCATTCCAATTGCATTACATACCTTTTCAGCAAGAAGTGCCTGTGGAATGGTATAAGGATAATTAAAGGTATGAATGAGCTCTTCTGCCTGCTCCTTAATAGCTGCAACAACCTTCTCATTACAGTTACCAGCTGAGTTTACTGCAATACCTGCATAAAAATCAAGATATGCCCCTCCCTTATCATCGTAGATGTACTGATCCTTTGCTGTTTCTGCAACGAAATCAAATCTCTCATAGGTTTCAATCATGTATTTTGAAGCCTTTTCCTTAATCTGCTCTGCTGTATAGCCTGTGTCCTTTAATCTCATGACTTTATCCTCCTATTTTATAAATCCTTTCATCTGAAGGTAATGCTTTATAAGCTTCACACAATCCTCAATACCTACTTTTTCGCTGTTAAGGGTCATGTCATAATTAACTGGATTTGTCCAGTAGTTTCCTTTAGTGTAATATTTGTAATAATCAGCCCTGAATTTATCGGTCTGCTCAATAGTAGCTGCCGCCACCTCTTTGGTAACGCCCATTTTTTCCATTGTCCTATTTAGGCAAAAGGCTCTTGGAGCCTCAATATAAACACTGACAACGTTTTGCTTATCACGCAGAATATAATCTGCACACTTTCCTACAATAACGCATGACTCTGTTTCTGCAAGATTTCGGATGATTTCCTTTTGGCATTCAAAGAGCTTATCATCTGAAACAAATTTCTCATTTCTTGCAATATAGCTCTTAGCTCTTGGAAGTCCTCTTATGAAACCTGCAAAGCCTCCATTATCACGAATTTTTTCATTAACTGCCTGAAACAGCTTTTCATCAAGTCCGCTCATCTGACTTGCGAGCGTTAAGATTCTGTTTTCATAGCAATGAATGCCGAGATCCTTTGCTAGTAAAGAAGCAATCTCCTTACCTCCAGAACCAAAACCTCTAGCAAAAGTAACAACAAATTTATCCATATTAATCCCCCTTATCCTGCAAGATATCTGCTAAGGAATTCTCTAGTTCTTGGATTCTTTGGATTTGTAAAAAGTTCAGCAGGCGCTGCATCCTCAGCAACATAGCCTCTATCCATAAAAATAGTCCTAGTAGAAACATCCCTCGCAAAAGCCATTTCATGAGTTACAATTATCATTGTAAGGCCAGTAGTAGCAAGCTGCTTCATTACGTTCAATACTTCACCTACCATCTCAGGGTCTAGCGCTGAAGTAGGTTCATCAAAGAGCAGCACCTCAGGATTCATGCAAAGGCTTCTTGCAATCGCAACTCTCTGCTTCTGACCACCAGAGAGCTGAGAAGGTCTTGCGTTGATGTAAGGCGCCATGCCAACCTCCTTAAGATGAGTGATAGCGCGGTCAAAGGCCTCGTCCTTTGGAATGTGAAGCACCCTTCTGGTGCATAGCATGCAGTTTTCAAGCACCGTCATGTTATTAAAGAGATTGAAGGATTGAAACACCATGCCAACCTTAGATCTATACTCATTTATTTCCCTTTGCACATCACGTATTTCCTTGCCGTTGAACATTATCTTTCCATCCGTCTGCCTCTCAAGCTTGTTTATGCACCTTAAAAGAGTAGACTTTCCAGAGCCTGAAGAGCCAACTATGCATATTACTTCACCCTTTTTAACCTCTATGTCTATCTTTCTTAATACCTCATGATCACCAAAGGATTTACTTAAATTCTTTATTGAAATTATTGATTCACCCATATTTCTCCTCCTACTGGTTATCCAAATATTCAACTGCAAGTGCATAATCATTAGAGCCGCGCATCTTCTTTTCAATGAAATTGAATATCTTATTGAAAACAAAGCAAAGTACAAAATAAATAACTGCGATTACCAAGTATGACTCAAAATACTTGTAATAGTTACCACCGACTGTCTTAGCTGCCATGAAGAGCTCCTGAACAGCAATTACATTTAAAACTGATGTCATCTTGAGATTTGTAAGGAAGGTATTTGCCATTTCAGGAATGATGTTTTTAAAGGCCTGAGGAAGAACTACATAAAACATGGTCTTCATAGGTGACATTCCCATGGCCCACGCGCCCTCCCTCTGACCTAATTCAATAGAGCCGATACCAGCTCTTACAGTTTCTGCCATATAAGCTCCGGTATTAAGAACTGTTACCAAAATACCAGCAAAGATAGGTGACATGTTCACTCCGAGCTGTCTTATGCCGTAGTAGACAATCATGGCCTGAACTATCATAGGGGTATCTCTGAATATCTCTACATAAATTGCTGAAATAATCTTCAGTATTCTTACGAGAAGCTTCTTAAAAAATCCATCTCCTGCACTTATCTTAATATCCTGGATTATTCCTATAACATATCCTAATACAAAACCTAACAGAGTACCTATTACTGCAATGTAAAGTGTGAGCCAGGTTCCTTCAAGGAACATATTCAGGTATTTTTTCGTTAAAAATAGCATCCATTCTATGGAATTAGTCGGATTATCGATGTTAAACATATTTTCCTCCTTTTAGAGCTAATCGGCTAAGTTTCCATAGCCTGTACTATTAAGCCCTGCTGCCTTAGTTTGCTGCCGGCTGCTGTGATATTGCCTTCTCCATAAGCTCATCCATTTTAGCCTTATCATTCCATCCTATTGAATCCATGGCTCCCTGGAGCTTATCTCTGAGTGCTGTATCATCCTTTCTTGTTGCGATACATACATTTACCATTTCCTCATCACCTGAAAAGGTATCAGCTTCATCAAGAACAATGATTGAAAGATCGTTATTTGTAAGAAGTGCTGACTGAGCTGTCGGAAGGTCTACGATACTTACATCAGCTATTCCGTTAGATACCGCCATAAAGCACTCTGAGGTTGTTTCAAAGTTTGTGCCTGTTACAGCGCCATCTACCTGATCAAGAAGAGGAATCCATCCTGTACCAAGCTGAGTGGTAAGCTTTACGCCCTTGCCATTAAGCTCTGAAAGACCTTTAACTCCTGCATAGTCGCCGTCCTTTTTAACTACAATACAGTTATCTCTGTAATAATACGGAGTTGTGAAGGAATATGACATCTCACGCTCTGCTGTCTTTCCCATACCTGCTATGATACAATCATAATCGCCTGCATCAAGAGAAATACCTATTGAAGACCACTCTACCTTGTGGATTTCAAGTTCCATTCCAAGTTCCTTAGCAAGCATCTGAGCCACAGCTACGTCATAACCATAAGCATAATAGTTTGAATCATATATCGGCTCTGCCTTGCTTCCATCTGGAGTTGTGTCTGTATCCTGTGTCCAGTTAAAAGGAGCATAAGCACATTCCATTCCGACTTTTAAAACGCTGCCTTCGCCTTCTTTAGCTTCATCTGCCGAAGAAGTTGCTGCATCACTACCTGCAGCCTTTGTAGTTGCTCCTTCATCCTTTGATGAAGTACTTCCACATCCTACCATCATACTTCCGGCTACACATCCTGCTAAAAGTAAACTAAAAAAACTTCTCTTTCTCATAATCTTATCCTCCTCTTTTTGAATAAACAAAAAGCGCTGATGAAACTTTTTTAGTTTCTTCAGCGCCTTTGCTTGTACCCTATTATATTTATTACAAAAAAATATACAACGTCAATTTTGCACAATCTTAAGGGGCATTTTGCACAATCATTGAAGGTACATTATTCTTTTAACCAGGATGCAATTCAAAAGATCTAAATATTCAGTATAATCATTAAGCTCAAAGTCTAAGAGCTCTTCTATCTTATCGAGTCTGTGCTGCAGTGAATTTCTATGTATAAAAAGAGCCTCTGCCGTCTTTGCATTACTAAAGCCATGCATGAAGTATTCTACAAGGGTTTCCTGAAGGAAGGTTCCATTTGCATGATCATACTCCTCAATGCGCCTTAGCCTTTCGTTACAATACTTTAAGATTTCACTTTGATTACCACTATTAAAAAGATACTTATAAAGTCCCATTGAGCTGGCACTAAGCACCTTTTTGTTTTTAGGATTAGGCAAAAGATCCTTTCTGCTTATAAGGCTCTTTGCCTCCTGATAGCTCTGTCCGAATTTCCTTGGATCGGTATAGGCTGCGCCTAGTATGCACATGCTCTTTATCTGCTTATTGAATCTCGGATCAGAATCTATTTTTTCCAGTATTTTTTCAATTTCATGCTCAACAGCTTTATTTTCCTTTGCTTCAAAAAGAAGTACGAATTTATTCAAAAAGGCCATAAACATGGGATGGGACTCCATATTACTTACCTGATGCTGTAGACTGTTTGTATAGTACTCATAGTAATGCTCATCCTGCTCAAGATTAATGCCGTATTTACGGTCTACTACTATGATTCCGACTCTATAAGGCTTTGTAAAATTAACTCCGAACTGCTTTGATATCTTTTCTATATATCTCTCATTAATATCATAGCCAAATAAGAGGTTATAGAGATAATCTCCTTCTCTTTTATTCTTGAATTCCTTTTCAGTTATTAAATGACCGATGCTCTGCGCTATGTCTACAAATGAAGCCCCCTCCCATCTTACGAAAAAAAGAGGAAGCTCTAGTTCATCTGCCTTTTTAAGCATATAATCCGGAAGCTCTTCCTTATCATCAATTACAGACACGGCAAAACCTGAAATTCCTAATTCATTTAGTTCTATCATGGCCTCATAGGCCTCCGTAATATCATATCTTACATAATCCACTACCAAAAGAGCGAAATTTCCCTTATTCATATGATCCTCATAAGGACGGGTCTGCACTATATAAGTCCATGAAACACTTCTATTTAAGCCTGCCTCGCCCGCTAATAATTCAACTCCGTCAAGTCTTAAATCCTTAATATCTGAACATAAAACCATAAAATTCTCCTTTTCATTTACATAAAAAAGACAAGGATACCTTATCGTTAAGACACCCTTGTCTTTTAAAATCTATTTTTTAAATTAATTTCCTTTTATGTTTCTGGCTGCCTCCGGGCATTCCCATTTTAACTCTCCCGTCTGCATGGCGACCTCATACCTGCTTATCTTGTAATCAAGCTTTTCTATGGCATCATCATACTTTTTTCTTACCTTAAGTATTTCCTCCTTTGCCTGCCTTAAAAGATTAGCCCTTGCCTCAAAGGTATCACTTCCCTGCTGATAGAGCTTTACATATTCAATAAGTTTTTCTACGGATACACCTGCATCTCTAAGACACAAGGCATGCTCGACCCACTTGATGTCACTTTCCTGATAATCTCTGATTCCTCCCGCTGTCCTATGCACCTCTGGAATTACTCCGACGCGCTCATAGTAGCGCAGAGTATCTGGGGTAATATTATATTTTTCGCACACTTCTTTAATGGTCATATAGCCTCCTACATAGCCTCCTGCCTAAAACAGTTTTATGAACAAGCACACTTCTTTCCGCCAACTAAAATTTCGCCCTTTGAATTCTCATCGTCTCTGATGATTTCTCCTACCTCTGGAACCTCGATAAGTCCCTTAAGAGGATTCTTTATGCTAATAACCGGAGTTGTAACGGTTGCTTCGACCTCAGATTTTTCAAAGGCTAAATCTGCATCAAGCATCTTACAATTAATAAGCTTTAAATTTTTGCAATAGCAGAGCGGCTGAGTTCCGATAATGGTACAATTTTCAAATGTAACATTTTCGCAGTACCATGCAAGATATTCCCCTTTAATTGTGCTATTTCTGATAACCACATTCTTTGCATGCCAGAAAGCATCCTTAGTATCAAAATCGCAGTCTTCAAATTCAGAATCCTCAATATACTGGAAAGAATACTTTCCCTTTAAAGAAACCTTATTAAATTTAAGCTTATTTGATCTCATCATGAAATATTCACTTTGAGCTGATGTATTTTTCATTGTAATGCCATTAACAGACCAGCCGAATTCAGGTGAAATGATGTCACTGTCTTCAATGGTAATATCACTGCACTCACGAAGAGCCTTTATACCATGAAACTTCACATTCTTCATAACTGCATTCTTTGTGTACCAAAGAGCTGCTCTGCACTTATCTGTCATTTCACTTCCGCTTATTTTAAGACCGTCTACATGCCAGAAAGGATATCTTAAATTAAAAAAGCTATCACTAACAGAAACATTCTTACATTCCTTTAAAGCACTTTCTCCATCGGCAGGGCCATCAAAACGGCAATTTTCAAGCTCCACTCCATTACTTCCATATAAAGCTCTTTCTTCATCAAAGCTCTTACCTACAATCTTCTCCATATATTCCTCCTTTTACACTAGCGGGTAACCCCTTTACATTAACGGGCCCCCTATTACACAATTCCCAATTTCTAATTCATCTTCTATTCGCACACATCTATATTCTCTAATTTATGTATATTATAAACCCTGGAGTTAACTCTAAGTCAAGGGGCTAATTATTAATTTTTCATAAATCAAAATCCAATAATATCAAAATCACATCTTTCCCCTAAAACTCACCCTCTTTAGGTCTTTTTTTCATACAGTACCAGGAATATTTTTTAAAATTCTTTAAATAATCCAATAAAAAAGATTGACAAAAGCAGTCGTTAATGTTAAAATATTATTATATAGAAATATCATTCCTGTAAATAATTTTCTAAAAACGACAAATCATAATTTTATCTCCTATTTAAATACATAAAGAGGTGCAGACCATACAAGCCTGCACCTCTTTATTGCTGTTTATTATATCATTACTTCTTTTCTTCTGATGTCTTTTCTTCAGATTTCTTCTCTTCTTTTTTCTTGCCGCTTCTTGATATTATAATGCCTCCGCCAATTAAAAGAAGCACTACTCCGCAACCAATTCCTATCATCATTTCAGAAGAACTACTTTCCCTGGCCTTTTCTACTTCAGCATTACTATTATCTGCTCTATTTTTATCTGCTGTATTTTTATCTGCAGTAGCTGCAGCTGCTTTCTCGCTCTCTTTGGTTCCTTCTTTCGCTTCACCCTCTTTTTCAGAATTATCTTTGGTTTCTGCATCCGCTATGGCTGCTCCATTTTCACCAAGTGCTATAAGAAGATGATCAAAGCACTTTGCGCTTCCTGTATATGTATTTCCCTTAAGCTCCAGGTCAAGAACTGACATTTTTCCTTCATTCCAGGTATAGAAGGAAACAGCCTTATCTAAATATTCCTTAGCCATAGGAATTGAAATGGTATAATCTCCCACCGGCTTTGCAAGTACATTTACATTGTAAAAACCAATGATATTTTCTTCCTGAACATTTGCCTCTGCAAGAAGAGCTGCCTTTTTATCCTCAGCCACCTCCTTAAAGGAAAGAAGCGGAGCACATATGGCATCGTTATAATCTCCCATGACATTGATACCAGTTTGATAATTGATGCTTACAATTCTGCCCCAGTTCTGATTATAATAGTCATTAAGAGCATTTCCTAGAGTCTCAAGTGCACAGCCCTTACTGCTTACCATTGCATCTATTCCATCTACCTGAAGCACAACACCCATAGAACGCATTGCGATTATTTTGCTAAGATTAGGCAATGCATTTTTAACGCTGACCGGCTGCTTAACACCGTTCATATAAGCCACATGATCAGCAAGCTCTTCACTTGCGGCTTCAGCCAGCTTATCACTGAAAATATCAATATAAGAATTAAAATATGCAGGGTCATAATACTTTCCGGTAGATTCAACCTTTCCGCCAAGCGTAGCAATCTGAGAGCACTCACGCATATAAGCATGATACTTATCCATAAGCTCAGCATTCTGGTATATTACATTGAACAAAGGATAATTAGAATAAACCTCTTCTTTGCTGCTATACATAGCAGGTGTTCCATCCCAGCCCGGATAAATCCAGTCATCCTTAAACATTAAATCAATGTCATAATTAGCAGTTCTCTCCGGGGTACTTGGATAAAAACATCCAAAGCTTAAATCATAATCCCAAGGCACTATTACACTTCTGCCATCTAAATCAACATAAAGTCCGAAATTCTTCATTCCATCGAACATATTGTCTATCTGGCAAAGCCAGCTATGAACCGCAAAATACTTTACTGTCTCATTGACATCCATAATCTGATTGAGAAGCTTAACATATTCTTCTGAATTAACATCTATTGCATTTCCATCAAAATCCTTACCTTCACTTAATAGATTGAGCTTTCTTACCCATTCTGTAACTGTAGGAATCATATCCTCTACGTCCTTTAGGGTATCCTCATCCTGTTCCCATAAAGGTGATGGATCCTCTGATATTTCACTGTATAAGAATTTAGTATATTCAGGCTTGCAAAGATAACTGCTAAGGTCGCTCTTTCCGCACTCATAGTACTGCTGAAGAATTGAATAATCCATATTCTCCACCATTGCATAAACTCCGTAATATTCATCATTAATATAGAGCTTTGCAATTCCGAACTGAGGTGTAGGAAGTCCCATCTCATGCATAAGCTTTAAAGAAAAGAATTCCTTCATCATGGATTTATCAAAAAAGAAATTATTAAAGCTTATTTTATTGCAGCCGAAAAAGTTCTGCTTATCACCATAATCAGCCTTTTTTATGTATTTACCAAAATTAATGCTAAGGGAATATCTATCATTATTAGGATTATCTAAAACAGAATGCTCTAGAGTAAAGCTGCCCTTTGTCTTTAAACCTACGTATTTAACAGTTGCATCTCCTATAGTTACGCTTTCTGCCATTACGGTAGGCTCATCGGCAGCATTTTCAAAAAGATACTCAAGATTTTTCTCATCAACTACAAGCTTTACTACCTGAATGTCATCATCTAGGAAATATGCATTATAAGCTCCTTCAGATGCCTTTCCCTGAGTTGCCTCATTAAGCTCATAGTCTTCTGGAATCTCGGTATTAAGTTCTTCTTTAGAAACTGCAGCGGATATAAGTCCTTTTGAATAAGACTTGACACTTAAGTCAAGATTATCTCTTACAAGATCTCTACTTGAAGCTCCGGCGTAGACATAACTATTAGGCAGGCTGCTCAAACAACCCGCCACTATGGCACATGCTAACGCACTTTTAATTAATTTTTTCATCTCAAAATTTCTCCCTGATTGTATTTTTTAGCTATTGCTAAAATCTCCAATCTCCTCGCTTCAAATATCAAATAAAGACCTAGACATTATTCTGGCTGATCTTCAATTATTTCATTTTCAAGCTCTGCAAGATCATCTTCGTAATAATCATCGCCTGCTTCCTCTCTGGTTTCCGGAGCTTCACCGATTTCTTCGGCAGTTTCACCATCTTCACCGATTACTTCCGGCTCATCTGGCTCTGGAGGTACATATCCTTCCGGAGCAGTAACCTCACCTGTCTTTGTATTAAGCTTAAAGACAGTTCCATCAGGTGCAAGAGTACCTACACGAACCTTCTTATTGATCATACGGTAAGTACTGCTTAAATACTCTTCTCTCTTTATTTCATTACCATTTGAATCATAATAGATCTTATAAGACTTTGCTTTGATTAATGGATGAGAAGTTCTATCTGTTACAGTTTTACCAACTGCAAGAGATGAATCTGCAACATACTCAACGCCGGCTTCCTCTCTTGAAACCTCTTCGCCGATAAAGCCTATCTTCATTCCATCTGGCAATGGTCTTCCATATACTTCTACAGTTACCTGTCTTCCGCCGTAATATGCGTGAAGCGCTATAGGATAATCTGAAGAATTGGTAAACTTAAATTCAGGACCGCCCCATGATACAGTGGCATCAGTTCCGACATCTACATAAGAACTTGGCCATGTATGAGCTGTTCTGGTATCGACCTTAAGATCTGCCTTGACTACACTATGATAAATCATTGCATTAGCCTGGCATATTCCACCGCCAAGCTCTTGACGGAGTGCTCCTTCGTAAATACCGCCTGCTTCCTTAAAGCCCGCCTCTGCAGTTCTCTTTCCAATGTATGTATTGAAATCGAAGGATTCACCTGGCTGAAGAACAAGACCATTTATCTTCTGACAGATAAGATCGATATTTATGTTTCTGTTTGAATCAGAGGTTGTTGTTGAAGTAGTTGAAGAAACCTTGCAAAGGTAACCTCTTAAGAACTCTGCAGTAACCTCTGGCTCTACAGTCTTTACTTCTACTTCCTCTGAAATATTATAATTTCCATTATTTAACTCTGCCATTATATCAGCAGTAGCCTTTTCTACATCTACCTTGCTGCCGCTCTTTTCTTCTTCTATTATGAACTTGCAGGTATCTGTATCAAAACCGCTAGCAAGAGCATCAACCGGTTCAACATTAAGACCTGAAAGAGCATCCTCTACCATAGTCTTAACAGAATCCTCAGATGCCTTATAGGTAACCTTAAAGGCTGTGCTTCCATCTGCAGCCTTCTGACCGCTGATTGCCTTTTCAAGAACCTCTTCTAAATCATTTGTAAAGCTAAGCTTTGCTGTATCAGCTTCAACATTTTTACCCTCTGCCACAAACTTTATGGCAGCCTTTTTATCAGGAGCATCTGCAAGAATGCTTTCCTTTAATGACAAGGCCTCTTCTAGAGTTTTCCCAGATAAATCAACACCATTTACTGTAACACCGTCTGTAAAAACTGCCTCCGTTACCTCGGTGACAGGCTGATTATCAGCAACAGCAGTAACACCAGGATTTGTATCACCTTCTCCTGCTTTCACTGAAGATTCATCCTTATCACTACCTGGCTTAGGTATGAACTTTGCTATCAGAACTATGACCATGATAAGCACAACAACAAGAACGGCGTCAATAATAAGGAGATTACTCTTTGATTTTTTCTTCTTCATTTTTTCTTCCCTCTATAATTGCATATAATTGCATCAACTGCTAATACAATTGGTAACATTTAGGAAATTTTTTCTTCCCTATTAGTCCATTTTCATTCTAGCACTTTTTTTCCAATTTTTCAATCAAATATTGTTATTTTTGTATAGTTCATCTGCATTTAATTTTTTTTAAATTCAATATTTATTGTGCGGTTTTTCCTAAATAATATCGTTATTTACTATCCCTGCCTAACGTTTATGTTCTTTAAACATTCTCATCATTTCATTAGTAAGGCTGAAATTATTAGGCTGAAGAATGATTTCCTCTCTCTTTACCCATTCGGCGTATTTGAGCTCATTTTCATCCATGTGGATTTCACCCTCGCCGTCTGCCTCGCAGTAATAGCCTACAAGTATGTCCTGGGCCATCCCCCAAGGCTGAGACTTATAATAGGTTATGTTTTTAACCTTTATACCGGTCTCCTCGAAAACCTCTCTTGCTACGGTTTCTTCAAGAGTTTCTCCTATCTCTGTAAAGCCTGCTACTAGGGCATTGTGCGCATAGCCCCTTTTATATTTTGTAAGAAGAAGATATTCTCCCTTTATTACACCTACTATTACAGCAGGATTTATTCTTGGATAGATGATATTGCCGCATTCCGGGCATCTGAGTGCTCTTTCTCTATCATCAAGCACCAGCTTTTTACCACATTTACCGCAGTAAACATTATCCTTATACCATTTCCACAGATGATATGCTGTAAAAACTGCATAAACCTCTTTACCTATAAACTGATCTCTTACATCCCTTATGGAATAATAAGAGTAGCCCTCCCCCGATGCGTTTTTATCATCAAGCTGCAAAAAGTATTTCTTGTCATCTATGGAAAAAAGATATACTGATTTTTCGCACTGAATATCACCGGCTACTGGAAACAAAACCTCCTGACCATTTTTTCCTAGCAGGATTTCACCTTTCTCATTAAAGCTTAAAAGAAAATCGCCAGCTTTTATGTCACATTTTACAAACTCATTATGTAATTTACTTGGAAATATATCCTGTATCATCATCTATCTCCTATTTTAATTTTTTCCACTTTAAATTTTTAAGGCAGTACCGTTTTTACGATACTGCCACTATAATTTTTATTGCCTATATTATACATTATCTTTTAAAATGTTAAAAGCACTTTATTATTTATTTTTTAATTTAGCAATCCTGTTGTATCTTGCTGTAAACCAAGGATTGGTACTCAGTTTTTTCAACTGTTCCTCAGTCAGCAGACCTTGTTTAGCCTTATTCTTCTGATTGTTCAGCCATACCGCAATGGGGTATTCATCTTTTCTTCTTGCGGAATAATATGGTTTCGTAAGCGGTTTTACTCCAGCAAGAGTGCGGTTACTATTTCGGCAAAGCACGGTTCAAATACCGTGCAGGTATGTTTTTTGCTCAGGTATTTACAAACGGATAACCGATCTTATCAAGTTTCTTCATTTGCTCCGCAGAGAGCTTGCCTTTTTTATAGGCTCTGCGCTGTTCGCTTACCCAAGAATACAGGTCATAGCCGCTTTCGCTGTATGTACCTTTCGGAACATAGGTAGTATCATTCTTTTCAAGATATGCCTTTACCTCCTGAAAACGTTCCTCCCATGCATCAGACTTTTCAAGCTGTACACCCAGCATTTCAAAATGTGAAATATGCTTTTTCGGCAGTTTTCCTTTGCGATATTTTGTTTTACAATTAAAAACCCATCTGCCGAGTTTATAGCCGTCCCCACAGACTGTTTCTCCGGTCAGTGCTTCAACACCCTGTTCAGCAATAAACGCTTCAAGGTGCTGAAAACCCAGTACATAGGAGCTGCGCACACGTTCTTCTAAGGCAGTTTCCCACTCCATGCCGATAGCTGATAAAAGCGTATAATGTTCATCAGGCATACTTCCGTCACGGTACTGGCTTTTTTGTTTTGAGAGCCAGTTCCCAAGCGGGAAATCTCCCTCGCAGTAAGCATAAGGCACTTTCAGGTCGCCATGCTTTTTAAAGTACGCTTTTGCAATCTTATAGCGCTCCTGCCATTGTTCTTCATAGTATGTTGAACCATACCGCAGACCGATTGCTTCGAGCTTTGCAAGCTGTTCGGGAGAATGCTTTTTCTTGCGCTTACCCTCTGCGATCAGCTTTTGTTCATTGAGCCATTTGGCAAGCCATACGCCGTTCACTACATACTGCGACGGGACATTCAGGTTGCCTTGTTCTTCAAAATATGCCTTTGCAAGCTGATATTTCTCCTCCCACGGATCGGGCTTTTCAAGTACAAAGCCTATCTTACGAAGTCTGGTTATATGCTCATCTGAAAGTTTGCCGTTCGCATAAAAATATTGCTGACGGCGAGTCCATGCCCCCAGCCTGATACCCGATTCCGTTTGATAAGCTACGGGCATATCAAATGTACCATTTTTTGTATGATACTCGCAGAGAGCCTGAAAAGCATTATTCCATTGCTTTTCGTGCTTTGTATCCCAAACCATGCCAAGTGTATCAAGGCGGGCTATCTGTTCATCTGTCAATTCTCGATAATTTCCTCCGCCCGTCCGCCTGCATGAGCGCATCTGTGAGAGCCAAAAACCGAGTTTTATGCCCTCACTGTCAACATAGCTCACAGGTACATTCAGCTCTCCATGTTTCCGATGATAACGCACCGCCGCAGAATAGTTTTCCTCCCACAAATAGTCGGGAACGTCCCACACCATGCCGATCTTATCAAGAGCTTCGATCCGTTCCGGGGACAGCAGTTTCGTTTTGATACCACTTTTTTTGTAGCGCCGTATCTGTGCTATCCACCGTCCGATATCAACACCATTTTCGTCAACAAATGTGGTGGGAATTTTCAGATCACCATGATTTTCATAGTACGTCTTTGCGGCGGAATAGTATTTTTCCCAAGCCACATCGCTCACCGACTCCCAGCGCATACCGATACTGTTCAGACGGTCTATCTGTACCTGCGAGAGATTGCCGTTGACCTCGCCCTTATAAACACGGCGCTGCGTCATCAGCCACGAACCTAGTGCATAACCCTCCGGTGTAAAATATCTTTTTGGCACATCAAGGTTTCCGTTTTCGTCATAATACTTTTTCGCCTGCTCAAACATTATGTCCCAGGTCGCAGAGAGTGTTCCCTCCAGCTCATCAAACAGGCTCTTGCAGTCAGCCACTTTGTCAACAAGTTCAAATGTCTCGTTGACAACAAATCCCTCACCGCCGTGAGAACGGTAATACTGGATAGCGACCTGCATTTCTTCCTCAATAGCATCAATGCTGTACAGGTTTTCGATGTTGTTGACAATATCGAAAATGACGGGATTTTTCGACTTTGAAGCAGACAGCGCACGACCGATCTGCTGTTTATAAATTATGGGTGATATGGTCGGACGTAGCAAAATAACGCCCGAAACATCGGGAACGTGGACGCCCTCATTCAGAGCATCAATGCAGTACAGCAGTTTCAAATGTTTTGGATCATTATCCGCTTTGAAGTCCGCAAAAGACTTGCTTGCAGTCGGATCATCGGAGTATACCGAGTAAATATGCGGCTTTTTATCAACTTTTCTGAACCATTCACAAGCCTTGTTCATCATGTCGGTCATGTGGTCGAGATTTGCGCAGAAAACTATGTATTTGCCCGTTCTGTCCTCTATATGCTTGTCGAACAGAACATCAAGTTTTTCAGCCTTGTCAAGCGCACGGCGGAGTGCTTCAAGCACCTTTTCGGCGGCATCTCTTGTGGCTTTGCTTTTTGCGGTGCGTACACGCTTTTCGTATTTTTCAAGGTCTTGCTGATATGAAAATATTGATAGGATATACTTAGGCGGAGCGAGTATCCCACGCACGATAGCCTCGCCAAGCGTCATCTCACTTGCAACGTTACCGTCAAACAGCTCGTCCGTCATATCTCGCTGATTGTCGAGATAGCGGATAGCCGTTGCAGACAGACCGAGGACAGGTACATCGGGATATGCTTTCAGAACAGCATCAACGCCTGCACCCCAAAGCTCCGCACCGCAGCGGTGGAACTCGTCAAGGATTATGTAATCAGGCTTGATCTCAGAGATTTCATCTTTGCTGACGTTCATCAGCTTGGCGTATGTGTAGAACTTCACATTTTCGGGTTGGTAACCATCGCTTGATTCAGCAAGGTTTTCAAGCTGAGTCTGATAAATATACCTTGACGGAGAGAGCCAGCAAATGGTTTTGTCGGTGTTGTCCTCACAGAGTTTGAAGCCGATAAAGCTCTTGCCTGTTCCGGTGGGGTGGATCACAGCAGCTTTGCCACGTTCAGAGAGCATACGGACTACAGCTTCGTAGGCTGTTTTGTTATGCTCGAATAGGTTCATTGCCATGATCTCTCCCTCCTTTGAATAAAGCACCTCGAAAGGTGCTTTAACAGTTAATCTCTTCTAAAAATATCCCTTGTGTAAACCTTGTCCGCAACATCATCAAGGCAGCTATCATAACGATTAGCGATGTACGTTGCACTAAAATTGTTTACTAATACATCATGATTCTCTATCATCTTCCAAGTATCCTAAACAGCTTTCGTTTTACTCTGCCTGCAAATCTTCTTGCTCGTTTATATACACTCAGCTTTGTGTACTTTGCAACAGTCATCTCAAAATCTTCATTACGAATATCTTTCAAGAAACCCTCTCGTTTGTCATTTACAGAAACACTTTTAGCAATGGATGGGTTATATTTTTCAATAATATCGGTATCTACTTTCTTGCTTTTGATCTTTTCTGAAAGCTCGTCAAGCAACACTCGCCCTTTCTCCGAATGCACCAGCACAAGCGAAGTCCCCTTATCATCGTCCATCTCAGGCATGACGTTCTGTATGCCCCAGAAATCTGCAAGAGTTATATCCGCCTGCCGCTTTATGCCTTTGAATTGACAGTCCGAACAGCTTGGACGAAGGCAAATATCAGATAAAAAGGCTCTGATATATATATCCGCAGAGTGTTCTTTAAGGTACTGTTTCTTGTTATCAAAACCGATAAATACTGAATATGCTTTCCAACCGTTCTTTTTGTTTCTGAATGTAACCTTATTTGCCTTAGAGGAAGTTTTTCGCTCATGTTCCTCTACATACTTCTCCCACACCATAGGTGAGGGAACTCCGTGACAGATAATATCCTGTGTGAGCAGGTTCTCATAAGGCTTTCTCAAATACGAATACAACCCGCCGATCTGACAAGGTGTTCCCGAAAACAGCACCTTACGTCCGCTGTCAAGATATTTTTTTGCATGCTTGTATGTATCACCGATCTTCGACTGCACATACTTAGAGCCACGCAGCTTGTCCAGATCAGCAATATTGTCCACACAGATATGCCTAACAGCTTTGAAATCATCGTCAAAAGCAGCACCAAAAACAACTCCGCCCTGATCTATGATCTTCTCGGCTATAAGTGTGAATATTCCGCCCGAGGAGCTTTTGAGCCGTATTTCTTCATTCAGATTTATAGCCACCATAGCCGTAGTCGTGTGGCTGTCATCAAGCTGCCACTTGTGAATTATTGGACAGACCTTCTCGCACAAGCCGCAGTCAATACACTTGCTTTTATCGACCTGCGGATACCAAAAGCCCTCTTCGTCCGAGGTCATGCTTATGCAGTTTTTAGGACAGGCATTTGCACAGGCGTGACAGCCGGAGCAGTTTTTCTTTTCTTTAAGTTCAATCATATACTTATTCTCTTCTCTTTAAATAACGAAAACTGTTGTCATCCGTGCTTTTGTCAGTTTCTCCTAATTATTTTTTTTAACGGTTTTCTAATCAGATCTTTCTCATAATCATTCATCCCAAACAGCCACATTGAGAAACAGTAAACCAAAGTGTAAGCAAGAACACAAGCGCCAAATAACCAAACAGAATTGATCTCAATAAACATAGTCATTGCAATACCTACACCGATTGGAATTATCAATCCAACAGACTGTCGAAGGATGTTCCTCCAGAACAGCGGTATATCAATGTTACATTTGCGGTTATAGTAAATGTTCATCACAAGTCCGTTAGCAAGAGCAAGCGAGATAGCTGTACCGATCGCACTTCCGACTGCGCCAAATTTCTGACATAAAACTATGGATAATCCGAGATTTATCAATGCCATAACAGTGTATACAATACTGCGAAATTGATGCTTATTTTCAGCACGTTGAATTTCAATGCCGAGATTTTGAATTAGTGCAATAGAAGCTGGTATAACAAGTAAAAGTGCAACAAAATACGAATTATCATATTCGCCGCCAGCCCATATTCTAACTATGAAAAACTTGCCAAAGAAAACTACACCCGATGCAATCAAGGATAGTATAATAAATTGAAGCCGTCCGACACGGATAAAAAGGTCAGTAAGTTGATTTTTTTGCTCTGCGGTATTGTCTTTGGTCGCATTGACAATTTTGTGTATCCTTGGGGTGAATACACCTGAAACAGATGTAGAGAACATCATATAACAACCATAAAGTGTGTAACCAACGGAATAAACCGCAACTTCACCAGTTCCTTTGAATCTGCCGAGAAGCAGCTTATCTATATTCCAGTTTATCTGATCTATGATTGTATTCAATGCAATAAATGCTGTATAAGCGAACAGGCTTTTGAATATGCCTTTTTCAAAGTCATTGAATATAAACTCCTCTTTCATTTTGAAAAGGACATACACAAGGTACATTACATCAACAAATAAAGTGACCGTTACAGTTACCGCTACCATCGCTATCGAACGATAACCCATAAGCAACAACGGTAACGTTATCAGCGGGCTGAATACTGTTTTGACCATTCCGAGCAATTTCAGGAAGATAAATCTTTCATGAGCAGAGATTATGTTCTGAAAGACACTCATAGGGAATGAAACTGTTAGGTTTGCAGTCAAAAGCAGCATCAATATCCGAGCTTTGGCATATTCAGCCTGTGTAAGTCCCTTATCAAAAACAAGGTCAAGATGAAATGACAAGAATAGTCCGCAAAGCATTCCGACAAATCCTATGATAGCAAAAATTATCAGGAACAGACCATTCAGCTTGCTTATTGCAGTGCGATTATTTTCTTTTTTGTAGATTGCATAATACTTGATATATCCGCTATTGAATCCCAAGCTGAGTATAGACAGCATTGAGATAGTCGATGCTACTGTTTGGTACAAGCCATACTCGTGCTTACCAAGTAGTCGTATCATCACAGGGGTGTATACAAGCTGTATGATGACACTCAGTGCCATTTGCAGGTAAGATATGATCGAGCCTGCTTTTATTTGGTTTTTAGGCATAAACTAAACTATTATTCCTCCAATGCTTTCTTCAAAAAAGATATTGACTCTTCTCTTTTGATTGCAACATTTTTATCTGCCTGATCGAAGTCGATATCATCAAGAGCAGGAATGCTGTCTATATCAGCATTATTCTCAATTATCCTGTTTTCACAGCCGAGTAATTCGGTCAAGCTGTATATTCGTGAATTCATAGACGCTTTTTCAGTGTCTTTGTTCCGTTTAAACACATAGAATGGAGTATGAAAAATGCTTGAAAATACAGTCGCATGGAATGAATCAGTAAAAACACAATCTGCATCTCGTATCAACGACAACCAAAGATTTGGAGTCACATCAGATTTTCGTATATCACCAAATTTTCTATCACAACTGCGATACTGCCCCAACAGGTATGGGATATTGATCACAATTCTATTGTTTTTCTTCGCCCATGTGGTAACAAACTGACGTTGCTTTTTGTTATCCCCAAGAAGGTATACAAAAACATATTTCTTATCTTTAAATGGATTAGTAGTGCATTGTTCATCCCATTCTTTTCGTGAAAGAAGAAGTGTAGGGTCTAACACCCATCGAACTTTACCCTTTCCTAAGATTTTGTCCAAAAGTTCTTTATCTTGTTTTTCACGAACAGAGATAGCCGAATAATCTGATAATAGTTTTCTGACTTTAGGATAAAGCTCTTTAGGAAAATCCATTTTTGAAATACTTGCTGCATAAGATATTTTCTTTTTATCTTTAGTAACAAAACTAAGCCAGTGAAAAACGCTAAAATAATTAGCTACTCCGATATTCCATACCTGATCGCTTCCGGTTATGTAAATATCAAAGTCAGTACAATTTGTAATGCTTTTATTATCATATGTAATCGTGGTATGCGGAATGCTGTCACGAAAAGCATTAAAAGATTCCTTAAAAGTTCTTATTTGTGGTTCTGCATTTGCTATTTTTCCTATCAATTTGTTGATTCTTAATTTTATACCTGTTTTTAAAACATCAAAAACACGTTTGCTTTTAATTGTTCTACGAATTCTTTGATTAATTCTTATATCAGTAGACCTAAATCGTATTTGCATAGCTGAATAGCCCATGTAGTGCAGTTCTTTTTGTAATGCAAATGCTTGTAGACAGCCTCCGTAATTTGTAGAACCTGTATAATGTGTTGTAATACCTATTTTTATCATTTTTTCATTTCCAATATGTATCATAATTCACTAATCTTTTTGTTTACCGGTTTTCCAACCAATTAATTGCTTAATTTTTTCGACAAAATTCACACCAAACAATCTATAGATTGTACTATAAATCTTACTTTTAAGCTTTGTTTTATTATCTACCCAACTTGCAGCGTAATGATGAATAGAAACTGTATTTGATGTTAGTTCTAAATTTGAGGTGCGATGATTAATAGGGTTAAAATAATCTGAGGGATAAATTGTGGTTTTTTCAACCTTTTGAATTTTATTATTCAACTTCATTCCCAGACTGCAAAGAATATTTGTTTCTCTAACACATACAGTCATTAGATTCAATGATTCATCACTATTACGAAAGTGATCGTTATGATATGATTCTAACATTTTTCTACAAATCATATCACCTTTTTCTGCACCTCGGACTAATCCACTATTTACCCCTTTTATGGTTTCAAAACCCACAAAGGTCCTATCTAAGTTATCAAGACTTTTTATTAGTTCAACGTCTGTATCCAAGTATATACCACCATGATGATATAAAACCCAAAATCGACAATAATCTGAAACAAAAGCCCATTTCTTTGCTTCATATGCTTCACGAACATAATCACAGCAATTTATATCGAAGTTTTCTTCATTCCATTCAATTATTTCGTAATCAGGACAATATTTCTTCCAACTTTTCATACATTTTAGTATTAACTCTGGCTTTGGATTTTTTCCAAACCAACAATAATGTATAGTTTTAAATTTCATTTACAAATCATCCTTTCTAGATAGCAGTCAAAGCCACGATTGATAAGGAACAATATCATTTAAATCATCGATTAAAAACTTGAAATACAAAATGCTAAACTCCAAGAAAAACAAAAACAGTAGAAACAATTTGTTTTTCTTATTTTTCACTTCAGAAATACAATTAGAAATAAGAACTATCAAAGGCGGATAAAAATATTGAATACATCTGTTGTATAAAGAAAATGAAACTGCAAGTATTTGAAAGAACAGAACACTTAATGCTAAATCATAATCTATCGAATGCTTATTTATGCTATGTCTAAATAATACTGATATTTCTAAAAAAACAATAACAAAGAAAACTAGCAACGCAACTCCAGTTCCTGAAGTATATATATTAGTATAGTCATTTCGTTGATATAAACGGAGAATTTTATTTGCAGATAAAAACATTATAGGAAGTACTATGAGAAACAAAAAGAACTTGATGAATATTCTTTGATTATTTTTATATTTAATTAGTGGTACATATATTAAGCATAGGATTGCAGTTTGATGAAACGACACAGCAATTAATATAAAAAGGAAAAAAACAAAATATTTTTCTTTTTTCAAAAACATAAGTCCTATTATGCAAAAACTTACTGCAATTGATTCACGAAATATAGTAAAGTTAAAACCTAAATAACCGACGGCAAGATATAGCACTATACTAAATGAGTAATAATTTGTATTTTTGTAAACAAAAATACAAAAAACAGTAATGTTAAAAAAATATATTAAATTTCTAAAAAGTATAAAGCTATCAGAAAAAGATCCAACGACTTTATTTAGTAAAACATATCCAACATCTTTGTTTAAGTGGATTGCATCCTGAATACTCATATTTCTAAAATATTCAAATCCGTTATATTTATATCTGAATACATCTACTCCAAGCAATTCTGCACGAAAACAACCAATGGCTAACAATAAAGTAGCCCCAAAAACAAGTATTTTTATATGAGAGTGTTTTGAATCATCTTCATAATTCACGAATTTAAGTTCATAAACGCTAAATATCATCATTCCTAAGTATAGAATAATGTATATAATCATAGGAATCTAATTCCTTTCGTAAGTTGTTCTTGAAAAATCCACACTGTTCGACTATCGTTCAAAATTTCATAAAACGAGTACATAACTGATAATACCAAATAGTTTTCTAATCAACACTGACATATGCAAAAACTTGACTCGAGTTATGAGCCATATTAAAAATCGTATTTACACGAATCTATTGATAACTATTAAAAAGTAAAAATATTCTGAATTACTTTTTACGTTTTTGTAGGTAAAGCTCTTGCAATTGCTTTGCTGTTGTATTTATATCATAACCTGCTGCTTTAATCTGCTCATATGTATCGACTTTTTTCAGATTGCAACTCAGGATCTTATCAGCCCAGTCTTCGGGATTATCTATATGTAGAAATTCACATCTTCCGGTGATATCGACTTCTCTGGTAACAGCTTCGCTTATAAAGCATTTTAGACCAGCTGCTTGTGATTCAATGATAGTAACAGGTAGTCCTTCATAATGCGAAGGAAAAACAAAACAATCCATTGCTTGTAATAAATCTGGGACATCGCTTCTAACACCTGTCATTATCACCTTATCACTTATGCCAAGACGAGATATTTTGCTTTCAATCTCAGGACGAAGATCTCCGTCCCCAACGAGTAGCAGCCTTGCTTTAGGCTCTTTCTTTGAAATCTCGTTGAAAATATCAATCAAGAATTCGTGGTTTTTCTGATAATTAAATCTTCCTATATGACCAATTACAAAGGAATCTTCAAGTTCCATTTCTTTACGCATTCTTTCCCTTGTGTCAGGATCAAATATATATCGCTTCGTATCAATTGCATTGTTCAAAACTTGAAACTTGTCAGATGATACGATCTTCTCACCAAAGCGATCGAGACCGGCTTGTCTTCCACAGCCAAAATAGAAATCAGCAACTTTTCGTGTTCTTAAACTAAACAGCCTATATAGCGTATTCTTGATACTTTTGTTTGTTGGAAGCGTGTTGTGACTATGTGCAATAGCATAGCAACCGCTTTTCCTTGCGACATCAAGATAAACATGAGCGCAACTACCAAGATGCCCGTGTACTATTTTTATTTCGGGATGCTTTTTGAAGAATATTTCAAGCAGCTTCTTGTATGTAAAATGATTTATTACATTATAGTATGGAACATGAAAAAGTCTTCCGCCAAGACTTCTGATCTCATCATCAAAAAAACACTTTTTCCTTGTATGCACAAGAAAATCAAACTGAACCTTGCTTCTGTCGATATTTCGATAGAGGTTCATTATCATGTTCTCGGCTCCACCACAGTCCATGCCGTGAAGTACCTGCAACACTCTGATCGGTTCTGCCATTACTTTATCCTCATTATAATCGTCTGATCATATATCACGGATCCGTATTTATCTCATCATGTGATGTCTTGCTTTCCTCCACACCGGCTGAATCATAAAGGTCATGCTTTATCTGACTGCTGCTGATCTCCGGGGTTCTCGGAAGATAAACGACCTCTACACCTTCTTCTTTAAGAAAATCAAATTTACCCTTCCAGTCATCACCCATAACAAAGGTATCAATATGATACTCGTGCATATCCGTCCTCTTTTGCTGCCAATTAGTCTCCGGAATCACCAGATCAACATAACGTATCGCCTCAACAAGAGCTTTTCTCTGCTCATATGTGAAATAACACTTTTTGTGTTTTTCATTCCAATTGAACTCGTCTGATGAGATGACAACTATAAGGTAGTCGCCAAGTGCTTTTGCTCTTTTCAAAAGGTTTATATGACCGTAATGCAAAAGATCAAAAGTGCCGTATGTAATAACTCTTTTCATAATAAGGTACTCCTAAATTAAGTTGATTTCACAAATTACAATTATCGCTTGATAAGTTCAGCAATTCTATCTACTGCCTTAACTGCGGCACTGCCATAATAATTTACAAATTTATTTCTGAAACAGATAGTTTTATTACGCTCGGTCTGATCGTCCAAGCACTTGATAACGTGTATCAGTTCTTCCTCGGTTTCAGCACCGCTCAGATATTCTCTTATATCAAAATACATTCCACGCTTGCTGCTATATTTATCATAGTCATATGTAAAATGCAACATCGGCTTTCCTGTAATGGAATAATCAAAGAAAACGCTGGAATAATCAGAAATGAGTATATCAGATGCTATAAACAACTCATTCAGGCTGGGATAATCTGTCATATCCCTAACAAACTCGTTTTCATCAATACTCATGACCTTTGAAACTTCATAGTGAGCACGCATCAATAAAACATAGTCGGAGCCTAAACTATCCTGCCATTTCTTCAGATCCATAGGCGGAGCCATAACAACGCCGAGGTTCTCATCTTTTTCATACTCACGGAAGGTGGGACAGTACAGAATAACTTTCTGCTCGGGCTTTATTCCGAGCTTACGTCTTATGCTTTCACGCTGTTCTTTGGTGTAATTTGCAAGAATATCGTTTCTTGGCAGTCCTGCCTCCAGAAATCTATCTTTAGGTATTCTAAAAGATCGAGAAAAGATCTCGGTTTCAAATCTACCCTGAGACATCATTACATCGACTTTACTGTCACCCTTTGATTTGAATGATTGATTGCCCGAATTAATATCCGTACCCATTTTTTTCATGGGAGTACCATGCCAAGTATTAAAATAAACGGTATGCTTACCTTTGAAGTTCAATCCTCGTTCAACAGAAGAGTTTGTAACCCATACTCTTGCCATAAGAGCTGTGATAAAATAATCCAATCCATCTGTTTTTATCTTCTTTGCACCTTTAACAGTATATTTTTCCGGATGATGAAATGCCCAGACAAAGTGGTAACCCTTAAATCGTGGATCACGCCGCATAACTTCATATATCGCTTTAGGACTGTCATCATATTTTCTTCCGGCAAACGAATTAAACAGTATCAGCTTGTCATCGGGCTTAACAAAGAGCTTCAACATATTTATAGCAGCACTCATTGTGTAATAATAGGCTGTATACGCAGCTTTGTTATATTTGAGAAAATTGATTATTCTCTGTTTCAAAATTTAACACCTCAATTCAATTGTTTAATTAGCCGTATACATATAATCAAAGTCAATCATGAATGTTTTTGTATATACTGTAGATCAGACTATTGACTTTTTCTTGAGAATAATCGACAATGGCAGAATGATTATATTCTCCCATTGTCTTTCTGATATGGTCATTTGCAATTAGTGTAGTTATTTTATTCACATATCCTTCAATATTTGTAGGACGACATAAATAACCACCTTTTCCCGAGCAGATTAGATCACAATTTCCTCTTATTCTTGACGCTACGCAAGGCAATCCACTAGCCATAGCTTCCATTAAGCTAACATTAAGCCCTTCTCGTATTGAAGGCAGAACATAAATATCTGCACATTTATACAACTCTTCTACATCAGATCTGAATCCAAGCAAATGGAGATTTACATTATTGCGTTCAGCGATATCTTTAAGGTATTGTTCCAGATTTCCTTTACCTGCAATACAATAATGAATCCTTTTATCATTTATTTGACCAAGTGCTTTGATAATGGTACTATGATTCTTGTTTTCATTGAGTTCACCTACAGAAAGAATCATAATATCGTTACCGGTTATTCCAAGTTCTGAACGTTTAGCTGATCTGTCAATGTGAACATTTGCAAATTTATCAATGTTGATTCCAATTCCGGGAATATATACCGTTTTTAAGGCATGAAATTTAGCCTTTGCTCTTTTATAATCTTCATTGTTGATTGTGATCAATACATCTGTAAACCTGGAACAGAACTTTTCCACAGGATAGTAGATAAGCCAATTTTTTTTCGGAGCACCATCATAAAAATGGAAGCCGTGAGCGGTATAGATAACCTTAGTGCCATTACGCCTTGCTTTTATAGCTGCAAGTCTGCAAATAGCTCCGCCGATTGGACTATGGCAATGAATTAAGTCATACTTATCTTTGTTTATTGTTTTCTTAACCGACCTATAAGCCGAGAAAATAGATTTGGGATCAAGAATTCTTGGAATTGCTACATGAGTTACTTTCACGCCCATGCTAACAAGCTTCTGTTTTAATTCTTCGCCTCTTTCAAACGTAATTGTTCCTGGGTCTTCAAAATTGGCAATAACATCAACTCGATATCCTAGTGACTGCAATAGTTCAATATTAGGAATATTGAACTGGTCAATCATAGAAGCAACTGATGTTAGCATTAGAGCTTTTTTAGGGTCAGATTTTTTTGAATCGCTTATGCCCTCAGTCAAAGCAATCGACTTTTTCAAATCAGCAACCCTGTAGTCTTCTTTATATTTACTCAATGATTGTGTATAAGCCAAATTTCCAAACGCCTTATCCACAATCCCCGTGAACACTCCCAAAAACTTTAATGCCCATTCAAAGCCCTTAATCAGATGCACGTTTTTACCATGAGTTTCGCCAATCATATGTACTAACTCACTCGTATTACTATACTCACTATTCTGAGGCCAGAATGTACCGCTTTCCTCATTCTCGATCATGAGCCTAACAAACTCACAAAGATTTTCAATATATAGCATAGAACGGCAATTCTTCACATAAGGGAATACAGGCATTTTTTGCGCCAGCTTTGACATAAGTGGATAATTGCCTTTGCTGCCCATGCCATAAATCATCGGAGGACGAAGAATCACTACCTTAAACCTATCATCTTCCAGTCTGCGCAGCCCTTTCTCAGCCTTTACCTTACTATCACCATAGCAATTCGCAGGAGAAGCAGGAGTATCCCTTGTGATCATCTTCATCTTGCCGATTGGAGCGCTGTCACCGTAGACGATTGCGCTGCTCATGAAGATAAACTGTTTAACTCCAGCTTTTTTAGCTTTCATTGCCGTCCTGATCGTCAGCTTGGTATTGACTTCGTAATACAGCTTTGCTTTTTCTTTGCTGATCTTGCCGTTATCGGAATGGGCGATCCCTGCAACATGATAAACCGTATCATAACCCCCAAAATCAAATTTTTTCCAATCGTCACCAATCATGTCAAGGGTATCGACCTGATACTTATCGCCGAACTGCGCTATATATTTTTCAAACGAAGTGCCTATGTAACTGTTCGCACCCGTAATCAGTATCTTCTTCATAACTCTTTAGCCTTTTCCGTTTCCTTAGCGATCATTCCTGTTCCGCCTTCAACAATGCCTTTTTGCTTCAAAACCGCAAATACCGAGCCAAAGAACACTTTGCAGTCCATTACAAAAGGCTCAATGTTCGCTCTCAGTTTACTCTTACCTTTAGCATTGAACGCCTGAGCATAAACCCCATCAAGTCTTGCTTTTTCGGGTATCTCTAACTCATCACGCCCACTGATCTGTGCAAGCCCTGTAAGACCGGGCTTTATATCATTCGCACCATATTTATCACGTTCAGCAATCAGAAATTCTTGATTCCAAAGTGCCGGACGAGGTCCGATTATGCTCATAGAGCCTTGCAGGATGTTAAAGAGCTGCGGCAGCTCGTCAGCGCTAGTTTTTCTCAACAGCTTGCCGCTGCGAAGGAGATATTTTTCAGGTGATGCGAGCTGGTGCGTTGGAACATTTTGCGGTGTATCCAATCGCATTGACCTGAATTTCTCCAATCTGAATCTGGAGTGAAAAGCTCCTTCACGTTTTTGATAGAATAAAACCGGACCCGGGTCTTCGATTTTGATAGCAATTGCTGAAATTGCATAGACAGGTGCAAGTACGATCATTCCGCAGGTTGAAAGCATTATATCAAGACCACGTTTCACATACTTCTCATAAAAAGTCGGAGTATGTTCACTTGCGCCAACGGCTTCAAGATGTCCGCTCTTTCCGTCGGCATTGACAGGTTCATTTTCATCTTCAACAAAAACGACCTTTTTGCCCTCAAACGGACTTCTTTCCTCGGGCTGATCGGCATAAACAGACTTTGGATAACTCTTTTTTGCTATGTAGTTTAACGCTATTAATGCTCCACCGAAAAGTATCCCTGCGGTCGCTGCCGCCGTTTTGAGTTTTTTTGCAGTTTTCTTATCCAACTCTCTTCCCCCACATAACTAAATTTCGTAAATTATCTGTCCGCAGTCGGTCTTTGTACAGGACGGAACATTTGCCCTTGCCCCAACAATTGAGCCGCAATCAATATGACAGCCGTCCCCGATAACAGCATTGTGATTTACTATCGTGCCTGCGGAAATAATACAGCCTGCCCCGATTACAACATCAGTATGAACTACCGCCATAGGCTCGATAAAACAGCCCATGCTGATAGTGGCACTCGGAGCAACATATGCTCTCGGGTGTATCAGCACGGGAACATCATAGCCTGCGTCGATAAGCCGTTCAATCAGCTTCAAACGCTTCTCTGCATCACCGATAGCCACAACTGCACTGTCAAAAACGTCTGAACATTTATCAAAGTCACTCAGCCTGCCGATAGCAGCCGAGGAATTATCATCAAGAAAGACGATACGGTCATACAGCCCTGTCGCCTCGGCGATCTCCTTTGCGACCATACCGTATTGACCTGCACCGAGTATCAATAAACTTTTCATACCATATTAAAAGAACGTTGCCTGTTCTTCGCCGCACCATGTTACATCGTTCAATCTGTCAAATTCTTTCAAGACAACATATACTTTGCTGTCTTTGCTGCAAATCTCGGAAATCGCATAAAACTTGTCAAAAGACTGCTCGTATGCAGCGTTTCCGTCAGGGTACTCCTCCATCGCATCACCGATCTCCAATATAACCGGCGATGTGATCTTTTTGAGAACCGAATCAAGTTTGTATGTTAGTGCCATATTTTTTGCCTTTCTCTATTCACCATTTCATTTATTACCTTGATGTGATAAACTATATATATGAACATTTACCTAAAGTTTCATACTTGCAGAATACACATTCAAATTCGGCGCATTTTTCACCGTTTTCGACACGGCAGGACAAAAAATCTGACGGTATAAAACTTCAAACGAGTGCTTGCAGGCGATCCATGCAGGCACTTTTTCTTTCCATAGATGAGTGCAGATACACGGACATTGTGATATTTGCGTTAGAATGACCGAGCAGTTCGGAGAGCGTCTTAATATCAAAGCTCTGATGCAGGGCGTTTACAGCAAAGGTATGACGGAGCGAATGGTACTTGCGTGACGGTACATCTGCTTTTTTAAGTAGAGCCTTGTAACGGTTTGAGAAACAGCGGGGCTCTACCACATTTTCAGTTCCCGAAAGAATATAATCGGTGTCTTTTCCACGATACTCTCTCAGCATATCGATCAGAAAATCGGGCAGTGGAATGTCACGGACAGAGGACTCCGACTTCGGTGCAGTGACTTTGACGGCAGATTTACTTTCTGAGCCAAAGGTCGCAATACGCTGAACGGTCTTTGTCACATGAAGCATTTTCACGTCAAAGTCAATATCTGCCCATTTCACGGCGCAGGTTTCCCCGATACGCATACCCGTGAACAGCGTGAGCATTACTCCGCAGCCTGTATTGCTATGTTCAGCCCTAACTGTGCTGATGATTTTCTTCTGCTCCGCAGGCGAAAAGAACGATGCTTCCTTTGTCTTTTTCTTAGGCAGCTTGGCGTTTTTGACCTGATTAGCGTAGTTATGGGTGATCTCCGCCCACCTTGCAGCCGATTTCACCATGATAACCATGTCGGTTATGTACTTCGGAGAAAGCCCCTCTGTGAGTTTGTCTGTGATAAACTTATTGATACCGCCAAGATAGAGACGGTCATACTTCATCTTGTCAAAATACGGTATCAGGTGCTTTTCCAGCTTATGGCGATAGCTTGCGTAGCTGCTCTCCTTGATTGATGGTCTGCGTGCTTCAAGCCACATCTTCAAAATATCTATTACAAGCAGAACACATCTGACTGACGGTACAAGGACTTCACTGCGGAGCTTGTCGAGCTTTTCCTTTGTTTCCATGTAAGATCTGCCGTAAACAGACCGATATTTCTTAGTTCCCTTGAAGTAATATCGCCCTTCCCAGCGCCCGTCTGCGCGGTGATAAATGTTGTTTCCTTTCTTTGCCATGACTATTCCCTCCAAAATGACGTTATGATTGACGGCTAAAACTCCATCTTATCGTCTTAATTCTACACATAAAACCAATTTTTCCATGCCGCCCAACTATCAGTTGCTACAAATCAGAATAAAAATTGTTACATTCCGCTAAATTACCCTTGACAATTATGTTGTCTTGTGCTAAAACTATACGGTATAGATTACGTAATGTTTACCTATGTAATTTGCCGTAGCCATTCTATCCCGTTTGTTAGGCAGGTTATGTGTTTTTTATGATTATTTCGACTTTCCAAAAGTATGAAACTTTTGGACTTTTTTTATTATACAACCGTTGTTTTACTGTGCATAAACGGCAGACCTCTTGCGAGAATCTGCCGCCCCTCCAACTTCAGACCCGGTGGGAATGAAGTTATAGCTTCCAGTAGAAATTAGCACTCAAATCAAAGATAATATGAAAACCGCCTGTAAATTCAAGAATTCTCTTGATTTACAGGCGGTTTATGTTATACTAATTGAGTAGGTATATATACTTATATAGTCTAGGTGAAAAGATATGTAACAGGATCTATAGTGACTCGACGCTCTCCAAGTTTATCAGTGAGATCTCTGCGGAAGACAGTGTGGCATTTCAGAACGAATGGAACAGCATCAAAAAGAAAAAAGACAAGAACGAAAAAAGCCCGGATCTACGGTTGCGATGCAGCCTAAGATCGGGGCTCTATCATTTTTGAGTGGAAAAATCGGTGGAAGTTAACATTGTAGTATTCAGATAGAAATGCTTCTTTTGGCTATCTCCCTGTAAGAGAATGTCTTCATGCCCTTTTCAACTGCAACAGCCTTCATTGAGTTATATTTTTCTTTACTATCCAAGATTTCTAAAATCTTGCTCTTGATAAGCATTGCATCGTCTTTATCTAAGAACTCAACATTTCCGCCTAAATCTACATGATGTGTTCCTGGCCAATCTTTCACAATCATTGGAATACCTAGTGCTGCTACCTGTTCCCACATAACAGAATGCCTTCCTGGAAAAACAACTAAATCAGCTGATGCATACAATGGGTATGAGTCTTCAGTCTTCACCCAACCTATATACTGAATCCTATCACCAACCAGAGAATTAACTCGATCTTTCAAATCATCAGTTACTGAACCAAAAACTATCAGTTTAACATTAGGACGGTTTATTTTCTTAACAGCTTCCATAAGCAATATAGTTTGTGTTTTCCATGGATCTATTTTGCCCCCAGTCATAATCAAAAAATCATCGCTGCTTATACCGTATTTTTCTCTGACTTTGCTGATAACGTCTGTTTGTTTTGATTTTTCGACCAATTCATCATCTGCTCCCAAAACAAGCAGCTCACATTTTTCTTTTGATATTCCGTACATTTCTGTGAGGAAATCCACTCTAACAGGCAAAACCCCATAAAATTTTCTTACATAAGGAATAAGCTTCCTGGCGTAATATCTCCAAATAATTTTATGCAAAATATTTTCAGAAAGCCAATTTGTAGCACTGTTTGACTTGTCAGCATGATTATCTGCAAAAGCTATGACACTGGGATGACTTTTCAAATATTTCTCTATAACAACAGTATCTCTGAATGCGACATTGTGAACGAAAACAATATCTGGCTCAGTTTCCGCAATTGTCTCATATAATCCCTTAAATTTTTTGAGTTTTCTTAAGAAATTATCTTTTCCCTTGATTTCCAGACGAATGACTTTTACACCATTCTCATTGATATATGAATTTCTATTATCACGGATTAATTTACCATCCGTTCCCCAGATCCACTTAGATGTTATTATTGTTACATCATTTCCGGCTTTTTGCTGATATTTAGGAAGGAGATTATCCTGATAATTCCATCCATCTGTAACAGGCCCAGTCAAACAAATATGTGTAATCTTCATTCTCTTCTCCCCCCCAATTTAAGGGAATTAAACAATTCTATATAACGAGCCGAAATGTTTTGAACACTATATTTTTGAGCAAAATGTTTGCTAGTATTATTTTCCATTTTTGTTATCTTTTCTTGCATCTTTCTCGCCCACTCCATTTCATCAAGCGGATTTTCAACATAACATGCTTTTCCTTCGGTAACCTCGTATAAAGAAGTTTCCTTTGTGGTCAACACAGGAACGCCGCGAATCATGGCTTCTATGGGCGGCATTCCAAAGCCTTCAAACACACTGGGAAACAAAAACGTTTTACAGTTATCATAAAGAGCATTCCGATCCTCATCGGATATGAAACCTGTGTAGATTATATTATCTTTAAGGTCATTTTCCCTTATATAATCCATGACCTCATTTACCGCGTTAACTTTAACGCCTGTAATGAGTAATATTTCACTATGTCCTTGATCCTTCAAGATTTTAAAAGCCTTAAGAAGTGTGATAAGATTCTTGTGTTTTGCAAGAGAGGATACAGTATAAAAGTATTCACCTTTTTTAATATCATACTTTTTTGCAAGTAAATTAAAATCACTTGCATCAGACGTCATAAGAATTGGATTGTAAATATAATCTGTTTTACCTATCGCTTTCTTATAATTCTTTTCTATGTCTTTCTTGCAAAACTCAGAAATAGTCAACACCTTGCTCGAATTCTTGCAATCGGCATTCCAGGCTATCTTAAAATACAAGTTTCTGAATCGTGAGAAGTACTCAGGATAATGAAGTGCTTGCAAATCGTGAATAACAGTTACATTCGGAAATCCATTCATGAATAGAGGTCTTGAATAAACAGGAAAAAACCACAAATTGACTCCATGTTTCTTTCCAAATGTAAGAAGATTCACATTTTCCCAAACTACCCGTTTAGTAAAGCTTGCTGTATTTACTGGACATCTAACAACATTAAACATATCGTATTCTTCAAAGGAATCAGCGTTATCTTCGGAAACAAAGAGGATAAAGCTATTCGCAGCTTCTTCTAATTGGCTGAAACCATTTAGTAGATTTCTGATATATGATTCTGTGCCGCCATTCTTACCCGGTCGAACCCATAGAAGGTCAATTCCTATTTTCATAACTATATGTCCTTTCAGTATTTAACATCTGTAGCCATTCCATTTATAGAACTACATAGCTTATAATCTTACGTATCGCTCAGAAACTTTATGTTGTATGTCACATTTTCGCCATGATATTTAGCAGATTAAGGCAGTTTTATTACAGTATAGGATTGTTATTCTCTATAGCAAATAGCCTTTTATAATCCAATTGGTCAGCAACTTTCTCGAAAACATCCAATCTAAATGTCATTCTGCTCACCATTTCTTCATTGATGTGCTACAATATCTATAAGAGCATTTACCTAAAATTTCATACTTTTGGAGAGTCGAAATAATCATAAAAAAACATGATCTGCCGAACAAACGGGATAGAATGGCTACGGCAAACCACATAGGTAAACATTTTGTAATCTATGCCTTATAAATTTAGCACAAGACGACATAATTGTCAATGGCGATTTAGCGGAATGCAGGGCTCTCCAAGTTTAATCAGTGAGATCTCTGTGGAAGACAGTGTGGCATTTCAGAACGAATGGAACAGCATCAAAAAGAAAAAAGCCCGGGTCTACAGTTGCGATGCAGCTTGAGATCGGGGCTCTATCATTTTTGAGTGGAAAAATCGGTGGAAGTTAACATTTTAGGTATAGTGTATTAAACCACTTTACTAAAGTACTCGATTGTTCTCTTCAAGCCCTCTCGGAGTTGAATATGGGGTTCCCAATTTAGTTCTTTCTTTGCAAGATCAATTAAAGGTTTTCTATGAGTAGGATCATCTGATGGAAGTGGTTCATATACGAGCTTTGAACCACTTCCAGTAAGCTCAATAACTATTTCAGCCAATTTCTTGATGGTAAACTCACCCGGATTTCCGATGTTAACCGGACCTGTAAAACCGTCCCTACTATTCATCAGTCTAACCATACCCTCGATAAGGTCATCTACATAGCAGAAACTACGAGTTTGATTACCCTCGCCATATATGGTAATATCTTCACCGCGAAGTGCTTGTACAATAAAGTTACTCACTACACGTCCATCCCCGATATCCATGCGCGGACCATACGTGTTAAAAATCCTCATCACTTTAATATCGACATCATGCTTGCGATGATAGTCAAAGAAAAGGGTTTCTGCTGCTCGCTTGCCCTCATCATAACAAGATCTAATTCCAATTGTATTTACATTTCCCCAATAACTTTCAGGCTGCGGTTGGATATTGGGATCGCCATAAATCTCAGATGTTGATGCTTGTAGAATCCGAGCACCGGTTCGTTTCGCTAAACCCAGACAGTTCATTGCGCCATAGACAGATGTTTGGAACGTGTAGATTGGATCCTTCTGATACCATTTTGGACTCGCCGGACAAGCAAGATTGTAAATCTGATCACATTCGACAAAAAGCGGCTGCGTTACATCATGCCGAATAAATTCAAAATACGGATTTTCCAGAAGATGTCTTATATTATCTTTTGACCCTGTAAACAGATTATCTACACATATTACATCATTACCATCGGCTAATAACCGATCGCAAAGATGTGAACCGATAAAACCTGCTCCACCTGTTACTAAGACTCTGTTTTTTTTCATCTTTTTTCTCCATTATTTGTTCTTGTAATTTGTTACAGTATATAAGGAACTGTAAAATAACAGTCTGAACATTTACGCTTCATCCGTTTCTGTATTTCAAGATACAGTATATTGCCCGGAGGCCATCCTTAAAACCGATCTTTTTTCCCTCTTCATTCGTACGTGGATGATAGGAAATCGGCACCTCTTTAATCCTTACTCCCATCCTCGCCACTTTGGCCGTAATCTCCGGTTCAAAACCGAAGCGGTTCTCTTTTATATCCACAGCCTGGATGATATCGCGCTTAAAGCACTTGTAGCAGGTTTCCATGTCCGTAAGATGAAGGTGCGTAAAAAGGTTTGATAGGACTGTCAGGAACCGGTTTGCAAGTTGATTTACCATGTAGCCTTTCGCCGGCTGGCCCAGAAATCTTGAACCGTAACATACATCACATTCACCGTTTATTACCGGTTCAACCACCAGCGGATATTCATTGGGATCATATTCAAGATCTGCATCCTGAATGATAACCACATCGCCTGTGGCGTGCTGGAAGCCTGTCCGGAGAGCACCGCCTTTGCCCTGGTTGAGACTGTGATGAATCACCTTGCTGACCAACGGAGCGATGTCGCGGTCCAGGATCTCAGACGTTCCATCGGTGGACTTATCATCAACGATGATGATTTCCTTGTTAGGGATCGGTGATTGAAGAACTCTGTTAACGATAGCGTGTATGCTGTTTTTTTCGTTGTAACAGGGGATGATGATGGATAGAGTATAGTCCTTCACACTTTTATTCCTCCTCATAACTTTCCCACAATGAAAATGATTCATCAGCAGGATTTGTATAAATGCAATGATAGATCTGATTACCAAAAATCACAGTATCATTATCAGTTTTTCTTTCTAACATAACAACGACATCTGGACTAAAGTGCGTGGAGTCGCCATTAGCCACTTCTTGATCCATAACATTTTCAACCCTAATACCATTATACATATATCTCGCGATGATTGGATACTGATAGCTATCTCCACCAGAATAAAGTCCTATGCTTCTATATCCATGTTTATCTATTTCATCGCACAGGCTCTTATATATTTCCATGTTTCCAGTTGAATAGGCAAAGTAAGATTCAAATCTGTCTCTATTTTCTACTAAGCGTTTCAAAACAACTCTCCCATGATAAACAAATGCGATTCCTGAATTCGCAACAGTTATGATCAGGATGAAAGTGATTGCAATATTTACTGCTCGTGAGAAATTGTTGCTTACTGATCTTGCTCGAATAGATTCTCTCAATTCTGTAACACAATAAACAATGGAGATCGCTAATGGAACTAATGATGGCAGCAGCAGCCGGGTAACCCAGGGTTGCCACCTCACAGCCATTAACATTATAATAAATTGAATGTGCAAGAGCATATTCAGTACTGCCCATCGATTATGTTTGAGAATTACAACGACTATAGACAGTATCAGTACTAAAACAATCAATGCTGACAAAAACGGAGCCCCTGCAGTATCCATATGATAAGAATATCTTATTGCATAGGGCGTAGTATAACTGATTTCAAGCGCATTAACATCGACTAAAAACAACCCTGCAATTCTCTTTACGAGCCCTTCATATATTCGGTTGACCCACGGAAGAGCAATACAGTTTCCAAAGTTCTTCAGGAGATTAATGAATAGCATAGAGACATTATTTGTCCCTATTGCAATTCTGCCCATGTACTCGGAAGCCAATGGATCATTCAGATAGAAATAATTCCGAAGAAACGTGGGAGCAGCCATAACAAACGCTGGTATGCCAATTGAAATACACCTGAATAATTGGCAAAGAATCCGTCTCCTTACAATTGCATCTATAAGAAGTACTCCCATTATCATGACCGCAGCAGAGATACAAGTATTTGTTTTTGTTATATATAAAAGACCGCTTAAACATCCGATTGGTAACCAATGAGAAACGTACGTATGATCTTGTTTTCCTGAACACAGATAGTCAATCAAAAGATAGATCAATACAGAAAAATAAAACGATGCAACAATATCAACCTGAGTCGAAATTGACTCTGCAATAAATATGTTCATTCCCTGAACTAATACAACAGCAAACAGACTCAGTTTCCTTGAGATATTGAGTGCTCTTGCAGAAGAATATACGAGTACGAGAACACCAATCCCAGAAAATGTCTGAAGCAGATTAACATATAGATCTCCGCGGCAAATACTCATCACATGAAGATTAATATATTCCGCAAAAACAGGTGAAAACAACTGCCTAGGAATATTTGTCGCATAGTAGTTCACATTTCCATGTTCCTGCCAAAATGCAATCCTAGGCAAATGATATGTCATAGAATCCCAGTTGTTTGGAACCGTAATAACCGCAAGGATGCCTGTAATGATTGTAGAAATTATTATCGTCACGAACAGCGCTTTTGAAATCGTTTCCAGACTGCTCCAATAGCGCTTTATATCTTGAAAGCTTTGAACAACAACATTTTGAATACGATATTTTTGCTTGATGGAAATCAAAATTTCCGTGAAGATAACTACACTCCATGAAGCAAATAGCATTTTACCGTTTACTGCATTAAATAAGCTTAGCCCTTCTGTAATAATGAATAAACAAACTGACCAGAAAATTGATGCATAACAAAATGATTGTGTTCTCGATTTCTTAGGCAGCAGGCATTGAAAAAAGATTTGATTATATACGAAAACAAAGCATAATAATCCCAACCCGAGGGTTTGCCTAATAACCGTTCCCATCTGTGTTCTCCCTATTGAATACCGATAATACCATATCTTTTTCCTTACCTTTCCACTTTCCACTAGGATTGTTATTCTCTATAGCAAATAGCCTTTTTAATGTGTTCTGCCTTATTTTCATTAACAAGTATCTTTACCAATTCCAGGGCAAACGGAATAGTAGCCCCAAGCCCCCGACCAGTGATGGTATTTCCATCAACCGTCACACTTGCTCCAGTAACTACTACATCTCGCATTTTATCCTCAAAATCAGGATGCACAGTAGCTCTCTTCATTAAGCCAAGACTTGCAAGGATTGACGGTGCCGCACACACAGCAGCAACGTATTTATTCTTAGCGAACTCTATGCACTTGTCCTTAACGAGTTCAGATGATGCAAGGTTCTCTGTGCCAGTTCTGCCACCGGGAAGAACAATCATCTTAGCATTCTCATATTTAACGTTCTCAGCCAGACAGTCAGCTGTAATCATAATCTCCCGAGATGATATAACTTCTCGTCTGCCCATTATGGATGCCATGACAACTTTAAGGCCGGCACGGCGGAGAATGTCCACAACCAGAAGCCCCTCGCACTCCTCAAAACCATCAGCAAGGAAGACAACTACATCTCCAGAGCACTTCTCTGTCTCTCTTTTCTGTTCTGCCATAACATAGCCTTCAAAGAGTTCTATATCTTCAGCTGTGGTTATCTTGATATTCGTCTGGTCACCATATGTATAGTTTATCGTTTCACCAAGAGCATACATCAGACTTGTTGTATGAGGCTCGATTTTCTCAAGTAGTCCTTGCTCCGCTGATCTCTTGTAAATGTCGATCAGATAGCTGAATCGGAAACCATAGGGACATGCTATCTGAATATAATGATCTCTATCACACCAAACTGTGGATGTCGTGTCGGTAGCACGCTCTGAAATCAGCTGATAACAGGGTGTAGCCGTGAAAGCGGAACCTCTCTCAAATGTCATTTTGACTACAGCATCAACGATTTTCTGACTGGTAAACGGAGCACCACCATACTGAATAAAGACATTATCATCAAGGCTTGTTTCTTTTCCGAGCAATTCTTCCAGATTTTTTACACCGTTCATGACGGAATCCTGAAAAGTTTCGCCACCAAGAACAATCCAACGAACCTTATTGATTTGATACTTAGCCACCATCTCCTGACAATAATCAGCCCAGTCATGATGGCAGACAATCTCAATTGCATCTATATTTTTATTTTTCTGGAAGATTTCACAGGTATAAGCTAAGACCGGCTTTCCCAGCACTTCAATAAACTGCTTCGGTCTTCCGGCTCCTACTCTTGTTCCTGTTCCTCCGGCTAAAATAATTACCGTGTTCATTCTTTAGTCAAACCTCTATGAATTTCCTGTGCCGTTAACAAATCATCTACTGTATCGACCTCTGCCCATTTCTTTCCTGCAATATCTACGCAGAAAAGCTGGAAGTCATGGAACATGATCATCTGCACAAGGCTATCCTCGAAATACTGATCATACATGTTTCCGTTAATCATACCGTCAACTTCCTGCTTTAGGAGACGAGAAGATACGGGATCCAGCTTTGTCATGCAGCAGTACTTTGCCGTAAAGTTCTCCAGCTTTTTGCTCATCACGAGAACTTGGTCACCATGAATCACTGCATTGTATGCGCCAGGACGAACATAGGAGCTATCAACTAGAACGTATGGATAGTCAGTCGGCACAGTAAGATAAGAATCAATGATTTCATCAGAGAAGACCACATCACCATGCACAATAGCTACGTTCTCACGTTCCAAATAATCTCTGGCAAACCATACAGAAGATATTGAGTTCGTCACCTCGTAGAAGGGATTCATGACAAACTTAACGTTCTCACCGTCAAGCTCCGTTTTCACATCATCTGCCTTATAGCCGATAACCACAACGATTTCTGCGTTTTTATCAGCAGTCCTTATGCTTCTGACCATGCGTTGCAGAACCGTAGTCTCCTCATCAAGCTTATAGCTCGTCTTGGCATATTTCAGCGTCAGAGGCTGCAGATTATTTCCTTTGCCAGCTGCAAGAATAATATATGTCATCATCTTACTTCACCTCCTCATACACGCCAATCTCATGGTTTAGGAAACTCAAATCCTCAAGTTTACAATCGATCAATGCCACCATTGCATCATCATAAGCATCTTTATCCACATCCACTCCATACATAGGAAGAGCAATCAAGCTCATATTTTTAGCAAAGTGATACCATTGTTCTTTCAGGGATCCAACACCCTGCCCCTTGCTCAATTTCAACATTGCCCAATGCATGAAGAACCATCCTGAAATGGCTATGTAAGCATAGAAATGTCTCTTTTGAGTATCTGTAGGTTTGTGACGGTAATAGGTAAACAGGATTCGATCAATTTCAGCTAGTTTGTGCTGACCTCCACAGACATATGTTCCAATATCAAATCCGGGGTCACCATAACCACCGTACTCCCAGTCAATCAAATGTATTTCTTCCTTATTAATGAGAAAGTTTACATCTCGGGCATCACCGTGGATATTGCACTTCTTAATCCCATCGGTTTCAGTTAATTCTGCGAGTCTGTAAATGCGATTTCTCACATTCTCAAAGTCAGGAAAATGGCCATACTTCTCGGCAGGAATCTGATCTCTGATTCCTTCAGCCTTCTTTATTACATCGAAATTCCAACGAACATGGCACGGTGCTGCATGTAGCCTTCGGAAAAGCATAATTGCACGAACCATGTCATTCAGATTGTTATAATCGAAATCCCAATGTTCGATGAAACGACCAATTCGCCAGCCTTCGTCCACATCCATAGCAATGAGTGTCGTATCTATCCCTGCGTCCTCGACAATCTTTTGCATGATGGTTTCACGGCCGCGTTCAACAAGAATCTCAGATCCGAGACCTGGATGCCTATATACATATTTTCCACCGTTAAGCTTAAAGCTCAGCACAACATTGGTCAGACCAGCTTGAACAGGAACGAGTTCTTCAATGTCTTCCTCTTTACAATCAAACACAGTGCAGATATTTTTTACAACTATCTTTCTGCTTTCCTCGGTGAATACACCGCCAGTGGTTTTAATGTCTTCCATTGATACAACTCCTCATGTCTATTGTACTTCAGTACTCTTCTTTAATATATCCTTATTTTTCGAGATCCAAATACAAACAGCTAATGCTAATACCAAGATTACAATATATCGTATAATAACAAATTCATACAAAAAACTTATAGAAATCGATATTAAAGAAAACAATATTGCAATCAAAAACATTAGTTTCCCATTATATGGGTTCTCAACATTTAATTCCCTGCAAACTCTTATCATAAAGGTATAATGTATTGCACTATAAACAATATAGCAGAAAAGAGTAGTATAACCAGCAGCAATAAATCCGTATTTATCTATAAAAACATAGTTTAAAGCCACATTAAGAAATGCGGTAATTATTGATGCCGCCATCACAAAAGTTGTTTTTTCGTAATAAAACTGAATATTTCCAAAAAAACTATATATTGTCATCAAAAGAACACTCATTGATACTGGTGGAACAATATAAACCGCCACAGAATAGTCTTTTCCACCAAGGATAAGAATTAATTCAGGTGCAAATAAAGAAAATGTCAAACAAAGAACACCTATAATTACTTCAATTTGCAAAGACCTTAATCCAATGTCCTTATTTTGTCCCTTTTTAAGTTTTTGAAAAGTCCAAGGCATGAATGTTGCATGAATAGCATTAAGAACTAGCTGCATTAAAATAGCCAATTGATATGCTAATGAATAGACTGCAGCATCTGAACTACCACACATGTTTAAAATCATAATTCTATCTGACTGATTAAGCACCTGCTGTGATAAATAGTGAGGAACAAGTGGTAAATTAAATAAGATTGAATACTTCCAATATTCAACATTTATAAGCCTTTTTCCCTCAATAATAACTTTAACAAAAATAACCCCATAAACAACAACATGAACAATTAGATTTCCAAGTAATCTATAAAAAACCTTATCTGAGTCGTTCTCAATAACTAATAGCAAGCTTAATGCAACCGCCAAAATATTTGTCACTACAGTTACTGAGACTACGCTCTTGTAATTATATGAAAATCTCTCTCTTGCCATCCAAAATGAAGCAGCAGATGAAAATAGAATATTAATGTATAAAATATAAATATATGATATTGGCAATCCTATAATTTTTTCCAAACATGGATACAATATAATTACAGCAGTCATGTTGAGCAAAGTAATCAAAGTCGTAATAACAAGCATAGATGAAGTGTATTCTTTTCGTGCATCTTCATATTTAATCATCGCCTTGTTGAAAACGCCTGTTGATAATTGCAATGTGGCAATAATGCTCAATATCGTTGCCCAAGAGTTATACACGCTATTATATCCATAATCACTTTTCGACAATAAACGTGTGAAAATTGGAGTCGATATAAAAGAAATCCCTTTATTTATAATTTCTGCGAACATGAACCAAAAGGATGCTTTTACGGGTAGGGGAAGCTTATTATATGTTGTTTTTAGTTTATTTAGCATCATTCATGCTCCTGATATATTCATCGTAAGGAATATAAGGTTCCATAATAAGCTGTCCATCGTGCCACTTTCCTCTTTCTTCTATCGGTGGAAAAGTCATATAATCCCCATACATATGATGTAGGATCTCATCATAATTTCTTGGAACAGGAACCTTTATAAACTCAAAGGGTACGTCAACTAAATCTTTCAAATCATTCTTGTCGCACCAATAGCGTTTTTGGAAAAAACCGCCATGAGTCATTAAAGTCACCCTATTTGTACAATCATTATATCTGGAAATGATATTATTATGTTTCTGAATTAAATTATCATACGAAATTATACAATGATCAAATAACTGTATTCCCTTGTATTTGATTTTCCTTAACACCCCTTTTCGCTCTATTAGTTTAGAATAGTAATTGTTCAAATGAAGCTGGCATTTACTACGTTCTTTAGATTGCTTGGCAAATAATTCTTCATCTTCTATATAACCATCAAGGACAAATACATCTATGTAGATTCCATTGTTATAATTTTCAGATATATTATTTGTGATAATTCCTGTTGTTTTAGAATTCCTAAATCGAGCATATGCTGTAAAGTACTCTCTGTCGTTAAAAGCTGTCTGGAGAAAATATGGGGATTTGAATTCGGATTGCGGAACATCCAATAGTTTTTGAAAATTTTCCCTATCCAAACAAACATCCATATCATCATCCCATGGCACAAAACCTTTATGTCTAATTGCTCCCAACAAAGAGCCTGCATAAACGCAATAATTAATATTGTATTTTTTACACACTTCATCAAAGTGAATAAGCAGATCTATTTCGACTGCCCAAATTGCCTTTAACTTCGACGAAACATTATAATCACACCTACATTCTTCATCCAAGAATGAATCAGGCAAAACCGTGGTTATTGGCAATTGATTCATAATTATCAATCCATCCTTCTTTTATCAGTATTCTCTTTTGCCTATACTTAATAATAAACTGTGGAACATACTTTTTAATAAATTCTATTAAGCATATTCTTCTGCTATTTTTTAAGTTCTGAACCTCAAAACGCCATTATTTAATTCGTTTACTATATGTAAAGGAACACCGAACCAATCGTTGAAAATTCTACATGATTCATTTGCTTTGCCTAAATCTACTGTGCGCAGTGTTTGACAAATGCATGAATTTCTGTTTTAACTCTTTGCATTTATAAAACAATGAACCTGAATATCGGTAATTAGATATAATAATATCTTTAGTTTCTTTTTTTAATCTATCTGATTGTTTTGGATTGGAGCTTATCCCGCCTCGATCATAATAACAAATTGGATAACCCAAATAACAGAACTTCTTACCATGAACATATTGCTTCATTATCCAATCCTTATCTGCTGCCAAACGATATTTTTGCAAAAAAGGCATATTTATCAACAATTCTGTTTTAGCAAATACTGCTTGATGACAAATTCCATTTCCTCTAAGAAAATACAACTTGTTAATTTTTTTGTTGTATTTATGTAGTATGACTTTATCATCTCTATACCAATCAAAAGCGTCCCCATAAAATATGTCCGCATCAGTTTGTTCTATAATTTTTTCTGTATCTGATAAAACATTAGTGTTTGCGAACCTATCTCCTGCATTCAAAAAGTAACTGTATTGTCCAGTAGCTAGTTTTACCCCCTTGTTCATCGCATCATATATCCCCTTATCAGGTTCAGACCTAATGATTATCTCTCTCCGATTGTCGACTAGTGTTTTTAAGAACTCTACAGTTCCATCATTTGACCCACCATCAATAATTATATATTGAAAATGCTCATTTTCTTGTGAGAAAACAGATTCAATTGTATTCATTAAATTCATTTTTGCATTGTAAACTACTGTAATAATTGAAAACAACATGATATACCTCTTTGTTGAGCAGACACTACTTAAGTTCGTACAGCTTATTATATAATGCGTCATATTGGTCCTTAATCAATTGATTAGAATGTACTGTTTTTACATATTGAAATGCTTTTTCTCCGTATTCCTTCAAGATTTCCGGTCTCTTACTGACTTCATTTTTCATGTTGATCATGGCAGATAAAAGCATTCCTTTATGATCTTCAGAAGATTCATATGAATACGAATATATAAAAGATTGATCTTCCAGATCATTTATTGTTCCAATATTGGGACAGATAACTGTTTTCTTCAATGAAAATGACAAGTAGACCGCTCCCGAATTCAATGAACTCGTTTTATCATAAGGTAGCGCAACTATATCAGCAGTATTATAAAACAATTCAACTTCTTCATCCGGAATGTAGCGAAGGTCAAGAAATATATTTTCTTTGTCTTTGCATTTTTCTATTATCCTTTTTGAATATTCAGTATCAGTAGGATTTCCAGCTATAATCAACACAAAGTTTTCAGACCTTAGTTCTAAGAAACAATCAATTAATATTGATATGTTCTTGTACGGTGAAACAGCTCCAAAAAAAAGCATCACCTTTTTTTCTTTTTCAATTTTATATTTTTCCCTCAAATTTCCTTTGCCTGACAAGTCGTAATTTCCAATATAGTTAGGATGTTTGATAATTACAATTTTGCTTAGCATTTCAGGATTTAGTTTCTTAACTACATCTTCTGTTTCAGTACATAATCCTACTATAACAGATGCATCTTTACACAGCTTTCTCATTAATCTTTTAGAATACTTAGTGATTTCATCATCTTTATTATGTGGTACTCTATTATGCAAAGTATATATTATCCTCTTTTTTAGTATCTTTAAGATGTTAAGGATAATCGTTTTTTGATAATAATCCTTCTTATTATTTATGTTTTCAAACCAGTTCAAATTTACAATCTTACAACAAAATAGATTCTTCGGATTCTTAAACAATTCAGATAATGATATGACATCATAACCTAATCCATTGATGATTTTCACAACATTTCTCGCATAAGGATTATACACATTTAAAGGGGTGAAGCATGTCTTTATGTTTCGCATTCTTTCTTATGTTCTCCTCTCGCTATTCAATACATATCATATTTCTTCTGCCGTTAAAATCCTCTATTACTCCAGCAATGGCTTCCGAGATTTCCTCGGATACATAGTTCATATTCCTGCCAGATTCTACAGCCTTAGCAAAGACAACTAATTCCATTCAAACCATCGGTAACTTGATCTGGAATTCCTGCGTGATCAGTCGTAGCTACAACCATACCATATACCGGTTCAAAAGTCAAGGACAAATAGGGCTTTAAACCAGTCATAGTATTTTGCAAAATACAGTTCCGGAATGTCAAAACAGCCCTTAGTCTTCCCTTTGTTTTCGTTTCCACCTGGCCATATAGGAATTACATTTCCAACATCAAAGTATTTAGGTAAAATCGATATTTCCATATATGAATTTAGCGCTTTTACTATTGTACTTATTACGACCAACAATCCAGCAAATTATTGATCAGCTTTTCATCTTTTTCAATAATTGTTTCCTTGTACTGACTTAGCTCTCGATTTACCGTAACAGTATGATTACCGTCTTCAGAAAAACTAATTATGTATATGCAAAAGCCTGTCCAGCTTCTATGTGCATATAGGGTATTACCTTCCATATACCAGAACCACTTATCTTCCATTTCCTCTGGAATATGCCCTTTCTTTAGTTTCTCCATTTGCTCCGGTGAAAATGTTCTTTTAAAAGTGAATACTTCATGCTTTTCAGGCATATCAAGTGTTTTCCACCAGTCTGTTTTTACTGTAATTCTATTTTTATCAGCTAATTCATCATCGTCTGGGAAAACAGGCTCTTTACTTTCCCCAAAAAGCTTTTTTATCTGCTTACTGTATGCTTCTAAAGTCTCTTCATCAAAGCACACCCACTCTATTAAGTCGAACATTTCCGGATGTGCATCAACAAAGTCGCAAACTGCCTTTACAGCAATTTCAGCAGCTCTATTTAAAGGAAAACTATAGACACCTGTAGATATTGATGGGAATGCGATCTTTCTAATACCTTTTCTCTTTGCCACCAATAACGAGTTGATGTAACAATTCTTAAGAAGCTCATCTTCTGACGAGTTTCCTCCTCTCCAGATCGGTCCAACTGTATGAACTACATATACACATGGCAGTTTATATGCTCCGGTTATTTTAGCTTCACCTGTCTTGCAGCCATAAAGCGTTCTGCACTCTTCAAGTAATTCAGGACCAGCTGCACGATGGATTGCTCCATCCACTCCGCCACCGCCAAGAAGGGATGTATTTGCTGCATTTACAATGGCATCTACATTGCCCTGTTTTGTTATGTCGCCTAGAATAGCTTTTATATTGACCATAATTGCCCTCCTGTCATATAATAAAATATAGGATATATAATTAAAATAAGTATCGTTTATTGTATTTCCTTTACCTCTAACAATTAGCCATTAATTTGTCAATTGATTCTTTTTATTAATATTCCTTTTCTCCACTTTTCTATAGATGTATCTTTAATTATATGTCCATCATCAAACTGAACATCAATATGTCTAGCTCCTTTATAAGAAATAATGGTAGCTATACCTCCTACCTTTTGTTCCATACTCTTACCAATCCATTCTTTTTCGTGATCAATAGCTATTGCTTTTATATTCTCTTTTAGTGTATTTTCCTTTACTTTATTTACCTTCTCTTCTTTTTCAAGCCAAGTAACCAAAAGTCTATCATTCAGTTTTTGCATTTTAAAGATTTCTCTTGAAACCTTATATATATCAGTAGATAGATAAATCCGGGAAAATTCAGATATTAACTCTTCATTAGGATTAGTTGAAATCAAAGCATTTATTGATTTATCCTTTATACGCTTCCGATACCTCTTATACATTGTAGGACATTCTTTTTTTAATAATGCAGGAACATCAGAGTATACAACTTTATTTACAATGTCAGAAGCATAATAAGCTGTTATTTTTTTATCAATAGGATTAACATAAACATGATTATAAAAATCTATATCTATTATACAACCATGAATATTACCATCCCCTCCTATTTTCCTTATTTCTTCAGCAATTATATTTTGGTATTCAGTATAAGTAGATAAAGGTTTCTCAATACTTGCTATCATTTTATCCATATTCTGATAATAATAGTTTATATCATTATGTAAAAGAGTTTTCTTTTGTCCGCCATTTAATATTCCTAGCTTCCCGCTCTTATTCTTATATATAAAACAGTAGTACCCCATTTTCTTAAGCAAATATAATTCATTTTTTTTATCATTATAATTCAGTATTCTATTTAATCCACGATAAAAATTTATGTAATCATCTCTTGTAATATTATATACGCCATCTTCGTAATCACCAAAATAATCAAAACATTCTTCATATTCAATCCATTTTAAATGAATTGGATTATTGCCATAACCTATCTGATTATCTGCGTATATACGTGTTTCACCGTCATCGTAAAATACATTTCTATGGGTATGTCCACTTATATAATAAAAATTTTTATTATATTCTACCTTTTTTCTCCAGCAATCCATTGGCATATGGGTACATACTACAACATTTCTATCGGGCATAACTTCTAAAACTTTATTATATAATTTTTCAAACCTTTTGCTTTCAGCCACCTCTTCTTTTCTGCTAATAACATTTTGATATATGCCATTATTTGCATTAAACTCTTTATTATATCCTGAAAAACCAATTCCTCCAAAGAGGATGCTTTTAGCTCTTCTAATTCTATCATATAGTTCATTATTATTTAATGATAAAATATCATTTGCATCTATAACACAAGGGTTGTTATTTAAATCAACATAAAATATTGAATTATGCAGAAGATACATCTCGTTTTCATCAAGTATCTCTTTATACCGTTTAACTATGTCATTAATAGAACTCCCCTCAAAGGGCCATAATTCGTGATTCCCTAACGTAAATACTATTTTTAGATTCTTTCTTTTTATAACCATTACTTTTCTTAGGATTTTTACAAACATCCTAAATACATTCAAATTAGATGAAACATCCCCGGCAATTAATACAATATTGTTTATTTCGATAGGATGAATTAATTTTAAATCAGTTGCTTCATTAACTATATTTATAGAAATCCTATATAATACATAATTAATATCTTCTTTTGATTCTGCTCCATATTCCTTTAGCTTATGCAAAAGGTGCAAGTCAGATACATAATAAATAAATTTTTGCTGCTTTTTATCATAATCTAAAAGTTCCTCGTAATCATCTTTGTATATTTCATCTACATTATTCTGTTCTAGATCTTTTAAAGTTTCCTTCTCATTTTTTTCGCTAATTGAAAAAGTAGTAAGATTATCTTTAATTACATCTTGCAATTTATATTTCATATTCATTTTTTTGCAATTGCGACTATTCAACATAATTCCATCAAGTTTTATTTCTGGAGTAATCGTTATGTTAGCAAATCCATCGCACATTATTAAATTGGCACCAGACAAATCTCCCTTTAGGTAGTAAACAAAATCGCAAAAATAATCAAATTTCATTTCATTAGCTCTTATTACTTTCCCTTCATAATTACACCAATACTGACATACTATATATTTACCATCCAAAAATTGTTTGTAAATCCTATAATTTATTTCTTTCTCATTACGGATCGGAAGTATGGTGGATTCATATATTTTACATGATGAAAAATCATATTCTAGATTTCTAACATTCGATAAATCAGTATTATATAAATCTCCCTTTCTATATTCAACAAATTCTTCAATCGTTTCAAAAAACCTGTAACATCTATAAAATGGTCCACCTTCAAAATTAATATCCTGTTGATCGATAAGCTCATAAATTGTTTTTTCGGAATAATAGTGGTAATCATCATCATAGTAAGCAAATACACTTTTTTTCACCCTATTTTCACGAATGGCTTTAGATATTCTACGTAACCTGCTGAGTTGATGATAGAAAGTTCCTTTGGATCCATTTATAAATTTATAATTATTAATAACTTTATCATTATCTAATATTCCTAAAGCTTCTCTTACAATGCTTTCCGAACATGTAAAATGCGACAAGTAATCCATCAAAGCAATAAATTTTTCTTCATTCTCTCCTATATTACTTATATAATTCCATAACACAAATTCAAACGCCTTATTCCATACATCAAAATTAACAAATAATTTATTATGATTGAATTTTTTTTCTAACAACAATAATTCTTTTCCTGATTTACATTTCTCTGCTTCTTTAATCCACTCTCTTACTTGCTTTTTTCTTTTTTCTCCGATAGCATATTTGGCTTCATCCTCACTATTATCATTATGTTTTTCATCGTCAATTGTTACAGTGATAAAAGCTTCTTTTTGAAATAATTTGCCATAATCCAATTTTTCTTTTAACTCTTTCGGCACCTTCCACTGATAATAACATGAATTCTCATATATATCACCATCTATATAATCAAAATAATCCTTAAATCTATCAAACCACATCACTTTGTCTTCAGATATAAGGCCTTTTACAATTTTTTCTTCAACAAAAAAACTATTATTAATGATATCATAACCTCTTCTACCTACTATTCTATATCCCATTCTTCTTTCACGTTCAATTTCTTTTTTATTAATCTGGTAAACTTCATTTTTATTCAATTTGAATCAACACCTCTTCTCTAAAACCAGTGTTTCTCATTTTAAAACTCACTCAATAATAAACTAGAATTTTATTACAATCATACGTTCCTATTTTTCTCTAACTTTACATAGCTTTTACCTCACTTCTAACAAAGATGCCTTTTATCATTGTTTCCATTCCAACCTTTAAATTCTTTTCCAGTTAGAAATAATAGTTTCATTATATAAATTATACCAAAACAGGTTTTATACTGATTTAAGCATAAAACCCGTTTATATATCTATACTTTTCTATATTCTACACATTTCCTATTTTTTTCTCAAATACTATTTCATCAATCACTTTAGCACATGCATCTACATCTCCTTTGATCTCTTTACCCCAAAATCTTATAACTGTCCACCCCATTCCTAATAATTCTCTATTATCCTCAACGTCTCTATTTATATTCCTTGAAATCTTCTTTATCCAAAATCCACTATTATTTCCTTTTAATAATTGTGGTTTCAAAATATCCCAGTCCTTCCCATGGAAAAATTCACCGTCACAAAAAATTGCAATCTTATACTTTGTAATAGCTATATCAGGACTCCCTGGTAAATTTTTATAGTTTTTTCTATATCTATACCCTTTATTCCATAAAGCCCTTCGCAATAGTAATTCTATTGAGGTATTATTACTTTTTATGCTCCTCATGCGTTTACTATTTATTTTTTCTTTTGTTTTCTTATTATTCATATCATTTATGGCCCTAAAAGCAATTTCAACAAATTACTAAGATTGAATCTAAACTTATAGCAATTTCTATTACTATGAACCTGGAATTCTCCTATAGATAATCCATCATATTTAACAGTATTGCTCTCATTCCATTCTTCAAGAGTAGGTCTTGTAAAGCTAAATTTTTCTTTCTTCCAGCAAAACTCTTTTATTGATTCTTTACTAATTGTCATCTGCGTGAAGGTCGCATCACTATTTTGATATATCCATAATAGCCAATCGGAGTCAAATAAATGTGCTACATAGATTGGCATTATTTTATCTATATTTCTAAATACCATTTCCTTGAATTTCTCTCCTGTAACTTCTACAATACCGGGCTCGAAAAACTCCTTAAAATATAATAAGCATGTTTTTGCTCCTGGTTGACCGACCTCAGGAGGACAAACCATTTTTCCTTTATTAGTCTTCAAAGATAATGTTAAATTATCTCTTAATATAAAATCATAAGAACATTTGCTATTTTCTCCTCTATCACCCTTCATAGAACCTGTGTGTTTTATTGCTGGAGGAACTGTTTCAAATGCTTTCTTAATAGAAGGCATAACTTTATTAACATATGATTTTATGATTCTATTTTTAAAACTTTCTGGTTCTTCCAAGTCAAAGTACTCACAAATGGCTCCTTCTGCAGATATTCCAAGAGACTCTGTGTTAGATTTTACTATCTTGAACCATTCTGGTATTGCGGAAATTATAAATCTAAACTTGAATGATCTTTCTTTATGAACTTGTATTTCAGCTATAGATTTCCCATGGAATTTTAATGTAGTACTCTCTTTCCATTCATCAATCCCTCTTGTAAAACTAAATTCATCTCTTGAAAAAGAATAGTTGGCTATTTCTTCAGAATTAATAACAACTATTTTGCTTAAATCTTTTCTTGATATTAATGCCGTATAATCAGATTGAAACATATTATCAATAAAAATTGGTAATATTTCATGTATATGGAAAAAAACTAATTTTTGTATATCAACCTGATTTTCGATTTTGTTTCCGTAAATATCAGCGAAAAATTCATTAAGAACTGAATAACCCGCCTGCCCAACAGTCTTGGGAGCAACTTTGTCACTTGTTTTCATAGTTCGTATTGATAAAGTTTTTCCATTTGCTAACTCAAAATTGTGGGGCGACGTAGTAATTCCATTTTTAGTAAATTCTTGTGAATATGTCAAAAGATGAGTTGGCTTACTCTTTACTTCATCAAATATCTTTGTTACAACAGGAGTTAGTTCCTCTTCATATTCCTTATTATAACTAGATGAGAATTGAGCTTGTGCCCAATCATTTATTTCTAAATTATATTTATCACATATCATTTTTTGTAAGGTCAATCCATAATCAGCATTATTCATACTTGCTCCTATATACAAACTATTTTACACATCTAATGCCATTTTTTGTTGTTCAGCCATTATTTTCACTAATTCTTCATAGTCAAATGCATCAACCATACATAACGCAGCAAAACAACTAATTGATGTAGGCACCAAACTTTTCTTCTTTTTTCCTTTAAGCTTATTAGGATAATTATTTCTAATTATCGCATCAACAAATGCTTTTATAACAACATCATTTCTACTCATTTTTCTTTCATATATTGCTTTAACTGGATCAATAAATTCGAATGCCGTCCTAACTCTTTTTTCGTTTTCTTCGCTTTCTTCATTTTCTTCGCCAACTAGTTTATCCACCATAGTCCATAAAAACAAAAAACCCGTTCTAGATGCGGTTCCATTATTGAAATAATACTTTCTTATCTTATCTTTTGCTTTTTCATCGTCAACTTCTATAAACCATAGTTTTTCTATTATTTCTACAAAAACTGTTAAACTTAAATATGCCCAAAGCCTATGGTCATATAATATTGCACTTGGAATTCTTCTGCCATTTTTCATTTTCATATCTTTATGTAATTGAATTCCCAACTTCGAGAGCTTTTCATATTTGTTAGGAAGTTTTTCATCTTCCAAAATCGTATTATATTTTTCCAAATCTATTTCAACATCTATGCTTACTCCATCTATTTTTATAACTTCCGAGTCAACTTCAATCATCTCCATTCCAAGATAGTTAATTCTAGAAGTTTTTTCATAATCATCAACCATTTTGTTTAATAGAGAATTCATACAATCCTTTTTTATTCTCTTTAATTTAATTTGACTCAATTATTATCACTCCTCTCCTTGTCTGCAAGTGAAATTATAGAATGTTCCAATTGATAATCAGATAACAAATGTGCTTGTTCATAAATCAAAGACATATCTAAAAAACCATCATACTTTGCTTTTTTCTTAAAATCATCAAATTTGTAGTCATCAGGATTTTTATTATTAAACATCTTTATAAAAACATCATACCAATTACAATCTTCATTGTATTCTTCTTCATTTTGAACTAATTCGATTAACACATAAACAAATACTTCGAATGTAAGATTTGTAATAAACAACAAATTATACTCTTCTTTTTGTTTTATAATTCCATATGCCTCATTAAATTTTGTTCCAACATTCACTTGTATTAACTCATGATTGCTTAAATCTACTTCAAATCCTTTTCCATTTAATTCTTCAGATGGATTTAACTGAATAAGATCATCACCTTTTTTATCATAATCTAAAACTTCAGTATTAGATATCGCAAGCGGATAGTACCTTGGTATTTCTAATTCAAAACCTGACCATTCCTCTTTCATCTCGCTTTGATATTCCAACTTAAAATCATCTACATTAACTAATATATAACCAGTAAATTTTATTTGATCATTTTCAACAAGTTTTTCTAACGGAATTGAAACATTAATTTTTTCAGCATATCCAGTTACTTTCTTCATCCCCGAAACTTTGGATGCTTCATATTTTACAGCAAACTGACATTTATTGTCTGTTATTAGTTTTGAAATAGAATCACATTTAAGATTAATCTCAAATTCAAAGCTAAGACATTTTCCATTTTCCTCGTTTAACGAATTATCTGAATATTTCAATAAAAAAATAGAATCTTTGTACGCTGATTCTTCCTCTTGTAATACCGGATAAGGATATTCATTCATTTATGTTACCCTCCCTACACTGAATTTCTAATTGTATTTTATAAAGAATATCTTTTGATGTCTCAATTATGCATTCATTTACTCTATCTTTTTCAATGTTTAAGCCTGAAATAGTGCCATCATTATTTACTTTTTTATTAATGCCATTAAATTTAAAGTTTTTTATGTAACTTGCTATTGCATTGACACTTCTGCCATCTGAATTAATGGACTTAAAATAAATAACTGCATCCTTAAGATTTGACTCAGTTGTAAATCTTATTATATACCCATTCTTTGTCTTGATAAAAAAAGGTTCTCTTGTGTAATCATCAAATAAAACTATATTATTATTTCCTCCGTCAGAAACTTTCTTTTTTTTCTTCTTTTCATTCTTTTCTTTTTCTGGTTCCATATGTGGTTTAGGATCTGGAGTATTCCCTCTTTTTTGTCTTGTACTAGCCATTCCAGATTCATTACCATTAGCGTCACCTTTTTTCTTTTTCTTTATCGGCACCTTTTTAGAAATCTTATTTTTTTCTTTCTTCTTTATGTCAGTCACAGTTCCTGGAAGATTTATTATACTTGTAAATTCTTCTAACGCCTGTTTCTCATTAGCATCTATTTTAGTTTTTTCTGTAATATAATTGGATACCACATCCTTTATTTTTTTCAGTAATTTCACTGCATCTTCAGGAATATCATAATTATCATCTTTTGTTATAAAATCATCATGTGCTGCATTTTCAAGAGATAATAATTTCTTATTTAGTTCTTCTCCTTCAATTTCTACAACTGCTGTATAAGGTTGATTAGCCTTATTAATACGATATTCCACAATTTTCATTCCTTGATTTCTAACTACAGCATAATACTTTTTGTGATTTTCATTTCCCAATTTAAAATGAATAATAACACTTCCGATTTTATTTTTTCCTGACGTATCCATTATTGTTTCTTCTTTTACATCACCTGAATTCATAGCCTCTATGTAATCGGTCAAACTAAAATTAGAATTCTTATCTCTTAATGGTGATTCTTTTTTATATACATTTTCGAACACATCATCAAAATTGTCTTTATCTAATATTTTATCAAATACCTGTACTATTAATTTACCTTTTTTTATTGCTACAAAAAAATTATCCATAATAGAACAGATCATATCTCTTTTTAACTTTTTCTTAGATTCATCGTCTGTAACATTTACACCAATTATTGTTACATCAGTTCCATAACCCTTATCCTTTTGTCTAATAAAAAATGGATTTATGTTTCCAAAATCCTCTTCTTCAAGAGGCTTAACAATATTTCTTGTATCACTTTCATTTTCATCGACTTTTCCATACCAACCTATAGAACTCTTTCTTTTATTATTTTCATCTTTCCAGTTTACAAGCATAGTTTTTCCTTCGAATAATCTACCTTGCGTTTCCTTGTTATAGGTTGAATAAAATACTGTTTTAGCGGTACTCCTTAAGAAAGGTACCTTTTTTCCTACACCATGGCTTCCTGCAGAACCCGGTCTTGTTTTATATGATTTTCCTTCATCATATAACAGATATCCCCAAGCTTCATCTCTCCCCGGTCTAACTCCAGTAGTATTATAATCCGACGCTTTTAAACATGGTATTTTTTCACTATTTAATATTTCTATTCCTTTTTTATAGTAAGACTTAGTAAGTGGATTCGAAATATTCTCAAGGCATTTATTTATTACATATTTTATAAATGCTCCATCCGGAATTTCTGACAGATCCAAGTAATCAAAACTAAACTCTACCTTAACAGGCTCTTCGCAATCAACATCATATGCATCAATTGAATTCTGAATTACTTCTCTTGCATATGAATCCATTGAATTAATTCCAAATTTAGAATCTACAGATTCATCCACAAAATTATCGGAGGGACTATTTTCATCATTAAAATAATATCCTATGTACTTATTTCCCATACTAATACTCCTTTTTACAATTTAAATGTTTTTTTGCCCGTAATACTATTATTATATTTCCTCTCTAGCTCATTAGTTGCTTCTCTAATCGTTTTTATTATTTTAGTGAAATCCTCTTGTGAAAACTCATAATTATTTTTATTAGACAAATTCCCTAGTAAATCAAGATTTTTTAGTACTACATTCGTCCTTTTTTCAGCTAGTTCCACAAATCTTTCTCTTTTCTTCGACAGATTATCCATGCAACATTCTCCTTTTATTGTATTATAATTACAATTTTCTATACTAAAATAATACCTCATATCACAATTTTTGTCAACATTTTTTACTACATTTTTAAAATATAGTAAAAAACATCACTGCATTTCATATAATACAGTGATGTTTTTATTTATATATGTTAATTATCCTGATCTACATTTGCTTCAATCAGTGCCTTCTGAACAGCTACTCCAATTGCTCTTCCTAACAGTGGAGGAACCGCATTACCTATTTGTACTAACTGCCATTTCTTTGATCCTTTAAATATGAAATCATCTGGAAAAGACTGTAATGCTGCTAATTCTCTAGGTGTTAATACTCTTGGAAGCTTAGGATGCAAATTAACTCCTCCATGGTTTTCTTTTACTGTACAAGACGGTTTATCCCAAGGAGATTTTTTCCACGCATCTGAATAATTTCCATACAAGCTATTTCCTTCAGGTACCTCCATAATCCTTTGTTTCATATTTTCAGTATGCCTACTGAAAATATGATTTATGTCTTTTCGTTCTGGCATATCCATAAATCTCTCTATTTCTTGACCTAAAGTTTTATAATGATCCTTATCAACAAAAGGCTTTGGATGATAATTGGTTCCTCCTATTCTATTTCCGATAAAAATGACGCGTCTACGCGTTTGTGCTACACCGTAGTCAGCACTATTCAAAATAGTAACATTTATTTCATATCCTATATTTTTATAATCTTCTATAATCTTTTTTTCTATCTTACCATCTAACATAGAACGTAAACCTTCAACGTTCTCCATTACAATATATTCTGGTCTTATATGATCTACAATCTTAAGCATTTCCAAATATAAACTATTACGTTCGTCTGTCACCACTCTATTTCCTGATAGAGAAAAACCTTGGCACGGAAATCCTCCTACCAATAAATGAATATGCCTATCCCCTATACTGTCATATAAAGCTTGCTTTACCTCTTCTTTCCTTATATCCCTAGTTTGAACCTCTTCATTGAAACCTTTTTGTTCTACAAAATTATATTTATATGTTTCCACAGCCTGTTCCATTATTTCCACAGATGCAACTGGTGTAAATCCTGCCATCGTTAATCCACAACTCAAACCACCAGCTCCAGAAAACAAATCTATAAAATTATAACCATTTCTAGCACGAGGGTGCGCCCATCCATCCTTAGATTTTGAGGTACATTCCTTTTTTACATCAATCCAATTTACTTCATCTTCGTATTCATTATTACCAGCTATTAAAGCAAACGTCTCCCTATCATTATCCTCATCATATGCTCCAGTAGCAATCCACCTTTTATAGTCTTCAATAAGAATTCTATACTTATTTTGCATTCTATATGCTGGTAGTTTTTTAGCAGCAATATGTCTGCGAATTGTCTTTTGGCTTTTTCCTGTTAATTTAGCCACATCCTCTATTGAATAGTAATCCATAAAAATCTCCTTAATCATATAATGTCCACTTGACATGTAAATTATACATGTCAAGTGGACATTTGTCAAGTCATTTTTTATAAATCTTAATTACTATAATTTTATATCATATTTAATGTTTTCTACTACTATTATAAAAGTAAATATATAATATTACATATTATTTTCAGATAGGATGTTCATCCATATACCACCTTTTTCTTCAAATAATACAGGAATCACTGCTTCACCTGTACTTTCTCCAGCTTTAAACCTTAAAAGATTTATTATTTTCAGTTATAATATATTTCGTCATACAATCTCCTTATGTGTTTTTACATTTTAATGTGTTAAATAATCAAAAAAAGGTACACTCTCCCCATTATTTCACCAAACATCATTTTACCACAATTCCGTCTATTTTTCAACTTTTTACATTTTATTTATGAAATAAAAAAATACGGAATTAATGCTATTGTTGCATCAAATCCGTATAAAAATCACAACACAAATATTGTTAATAACCAACCATTTTTCTGTAAATATAAGGATACTCTAAATCCACTTTTTATTCAAATTAAAAAATCAAAATATTTTTTCACCATACTCTCATTTATATTCCATAACGAGCTTATGAAAATGTCCACTTTACCATAAAACATTGCACAGCGAGTCACATCAACTCCATTTCTTAGTACACAATAGTGATATTTTGAATACCATATAATATGATATTGTTTTTCGTTCATTATCTCCCCCTCTAATTAATAGTTTTCCGTATTCATACACACATTAAATCATAAATAGTTATAGTTTTCCATATGATAATTTTACATATAAATATATGCTTATATTTGTTCTTCGTGGCATTGGACAAATGGAATCGCTCGACAAAAAAATATATTTAAAAAAAACAAATCCTGCAAGGGGCGATATGTTATTATAAAAGAGCGCGAAGCCAAAAGCTTCGCGCCATTTTTGATGAAAAAATGAGACTCTGACTCCGTCCCGGGGTCTCATTTGTTATCGCTATTGAGTGCACTGATCCGTATTACTACATATATCGTTAAGCTTATCCGTTACGGATCAATTAAGCGGCATGCACGAGGAACAAGTAGTTTCCTGCGCAAGCCGCTTTATAGCAAAAATGAGACTGTGACTTAAGTCCCGAGGTCTTTTTATACTGTAATTTGCGGAACAGAAAGGATCTCTACAATATCCTGTTTTCTTATATCCGGTAAATGCTGTTGCATTATTCCGCTTGGAACTAACGGGCGTGTAACAACACCTTTTTTCAAATTGCTGTTCAGATAATTAATATATCCCTCATCATAAGGAGGAATGACCCAAATCGGCGGCATAAGCAGCTGAAAATCATCTATATCTATCGTAACAGGATTAAAATCCATTTCTCTTCTCAAATGAAGCAGCTTATAATCTCCATTCTCAAATTTCTTCCACAATGATTTTATTGATGCATATCCTCTTCGCATACAATCTGAAAAGTCCTCAACACCAGAAAATGCAAATACTGACGAATCATCAAAATCATAACCGGCGAAAGAAAATATCAAGCCATCACAATCGGTATTGTTTAATGAATTGAAACAACTCAAAATATAATTATAGAACGATTCCAACTCATCGTTTTCGAAAACCGCCTTGTTTTCCAAAACAAAACTGCTCTTAGAAAAATCAGGCTTATAAATTCCGTTTTTATTTACCTCGTCTACTACAAAACTTTTTTGCACTGTCCAAAAATCTACCATCTTTTTTCTCCTTTATTAATAGTTATTATAATGATATTTAAAGCGAAAACGCTTTATTTTTTAAATCAAAACGGCATTCTTGCAACTATAGGACTCTGCTCACATATCCGAATCCCTTACAATAAATATATCATATATTTTATGAAATGTCATCCTTTTTTTGTATTATTTTAACAACTCTCGATGGAGCTTTAGCCACCCCAGCTACTCTAGCCGGGATGTGCGGCTTTCTACAGATTGTCTCGTTAAAAACCGGCAGCTTCTTCCGTGCCATATTCTACAGCAACTGTGCCTATATAGCCTTTTATTGTAATGGCTGTAACGCCATCAACATTATCATTTAGCATAGGTTTGGGCACTCCCTGCTGAATGGTGTTATCCAGTCGGCGTTTTTAGAGTAATGATTTCGTTTACATACCCAACGCAACCAGTGCCATAAAGCAAATCAATATTGTTCCAAGAACAAACCGTATTTTCCAGTATGGTCTTTTTTTCTCTAGTTCGGAATTTATTAATATCTTCTCAACAGCCAGAGGAACATAAGAAGCAAAACTGAATCTCATCCTTCCTACCGAAGTGCATTTCCTATAGTATTTTTTGATCATTGTCATTGCTATGATTATTATGATTGCTGTTTTAAGTGTCATTTTGTTGTCCTCGCTTTCTCTTGTCTTGTTTTTGTAATGTAAATATATCACATGTTATTTTTTCATTCGTAAATTTTACGAATGTCATTTACTGCTGTTGCAGACTCAAAAACTGTCTGCGTGGTCATTTCTTTTTTACAAGCCTAAAAAAAGCTATGACTACCAGAACGATCGGATATTTATCAACTAGAAATGCAGCTCCAAGAACCGCGATAATACCGACAAACAATGTCGCAAAAAAGTGGCCTGACATTGAGCAACAGTAGAAAAAAAACAAAATGCAAAAGAAATAAAAAACCAGTACAAACATAGCATTGCTCCTTTCAAGATGGAATCGATTTGTTTTGTTATATGTTTTATAGCACACCCATCAAATATGCTCCGTAAATTTTACGGAGCATATTTAGGAGCCACTACCATCCTGCATCACCCAAAACTTTTGTTATACCCACAGAAAGCTTACTCCGGCTCAACAAAGGCATATGAAGGTATTTTGTTTACCATCTGGGCCGGTTTTCCGCCTTCAAGGATAAACTCTTTATCCCTGTCGATGCTGAGAATCGCTTCAGGGGTTTTTTTTGCTCTTGTTCCGATAAACTCCGCGGAGCCAAGATCGTTACTGCCCAGATAAATGATGTGATCGCAGTTATTGATCACAGTGAGTGCCTGGGCAGAAGTATATAAGGTTTGCAACTGTGTAAACGACTGCATACACATGGTGAGCCATATGTCACGGCTTCGGACAACTGAGATTATGCGGTCAAAATCCTCTAATTTAGCCCCGGAAGCAAAATCGTCGATTATCAGCCTGACCGGCACCTCGAGTCTCCCATCCTCTTTTGCATCGGCTTCCGAAATAAGCGTCTGCAAAGTCTGGGTGTAGAACAGATTCACAAGGGCATCCATGCTGTGATCGTTGTCGGACTGATTAAGGAAAAGCACACTTTTTCTGCGGGCAAGTGATACTATGTTGAAGTTGTTTTCTTTCGCATTTTTGCTATTATCAATGCTAAAGATTGTCCTGTATTCGGAATAATCAAAGGGTTTAAAGGCCAGGTTCACAAACGCATATATGCAGGAGACCGTTTTATCCGCTGCCTTCATTGCGGAAATCTGAGCATATTTTCTGGCCGCAAGAGTATCCGGATTTTCCTTTACCCACTGAATAAACGGGATATCCCCCGCCGGAGAGATATACATTCTATACAGCTGATAAACCGAATACATGTCATGTTCTTCTTCAGGCAATACCGAAAGAGCATATCCAACAAAAAACTCGATCACGTTTCTGGCGCTGTAGACCCAAAAGGGATCCTCAGGGCAAAAGGTTTCCGGTACAAGCGCTGCCGCAATCTTTGCGACATCCTGTTCCTTAAAGCCGCCGTCGGCAGTCCTTCTTATATAATCAAGCGGATTATATTTTGCGCTTTGCGCTGGGTTTATGAAATCGATCTTATTGACTTCAAAACCTTTGCTCTCAAGTTCCTGTCTAAACATTCCCTCAAGTCTTCCTTTTGTGTCCGACACGATAAGGCTGGAATCTTTAAGGGATTTTAACTGGGGATATACTATCGACCCTGTCTTTGATGCGCCAGAGCTTCCTACCACAAGATCATTATTATTAAGATGAGTGATTCTTGTGTCGTTGCTGACGGAAAATCCTTCTCCGAGATACCTGTTTCCATATCTGTTTTCTGTTTTGTTCATAGTAGTTACCTGACCTTTCTTTTTTATTATTCTTTTTTTATGAGCTCACCAAGGATCTGACTGTCTATTATTTCAGATGCCAGTCCGAATTCCACGGCTTCCTCTGCGCTAAAGTAACTGTCGCTTTTTGTAAGCTCAGCGATCTCATCAGCTGTTTTGCCCGTACGCTCCGCAATTATGGCGACAAGCTTTTCATTGGTCTTTTTCAGCTGTTTCAGCTCTTCTTCTATTTCGTGAGGCTTCTTGCCACCCATCTCATTTCTGCCCCAACTGCAATCATGTATCATGATCCTGCTATTTGGGAGCATATATCTTTTATCGCTGTCACAGGCAAGCAGGATGATACTGCCCATGCTTGCCGCGATTCCGGTTACCACAGCCCTGACAGGACTCTTTAACAGTCTGATCGTATCATACACGGAAAGGCCGGCCTCCACGCTTCCCCCGCAGGAATTGATGAAAAGCGTTATCGGCGCCGTATCATCCATGGATTCCATGTAGATAAGCTCCTTAATAAGCTCATCACATGAGTTTTCGTCGACCTGTCCCACAAAAAAAATTTTTCTGTCCTTAAAGAACACGTCCTCAATGGGGGCGATGTCGTACCCTCTTACCGATTCAAACATTACATTTGCCATAGTTTTGTTCTCCTTTTTTATATTTAAGCCTTTGGCCTATTTTCACATTTCATAGCAGTTGTCAAAATCTATGTCGAAACCTACTGCTATTTCACCTGTTGGACTGCATTTTTCTAAAAGTTCAAAAAACTGATTGCGCCCTGCCGTTATCAGGTGCTTCCTGATACATTCCATAAAAATGATCTGTGCGACGCGATATATCGCGACTATTTTATCAGTGTATTGTTCAATTGGTACGCAACCGCAAATCCACGGCACGGTCCCGTTCTTATGCATACTGTCCAGAACATCACCTATAGTCACATCGGACAATTTTTTTGTCGGAATAGCTTTCCTAATATAGTCTTCAACATATCGCCAGCTTCTGTTAGCTTTAGATTTTTCTTCATCTGTTTCCATTGTTTTGATGAAATTCTTAAAGGCCGAATACTGCAAATGCTGAAACAGCCTGATATTGTAGCTGGTCTTATTTTTTACCAGTGAACAAGTGAGAAAGAAACAGCTCGGTGCGCAACAAAATTCATAGCCTAACATTCTGCTTGCAAACCAAGGCTCTTTTTTAGAAACACAGAACCAACCGGCCGACGGCTCGAAGCCCACAATTGTCAGTAGATCACCAAGGGTGCACTTTCTTACGTTTTCAACATCCAGGTCAAATCCTTTTGCTATGTCTTTCTCAAATGAAAGAGGCTCTCCGGGCGATATCTCCAGACACTGCATATCAAGGAAGTCATCAATGATCTTTTCCACCTCCCTTAGATCGCTTATGTAGCCGTGTTTCACTTTCCTTTCCAGCTCTTTTAGTGTCTTACTCATGTTTTCTCCTTTCTTTGGCGGATGGCATTTCTTTGTTTTTACGAGCATCAGTATAACACGTCGATTATTATCAGCCGTAAAATTTACGGGTATGTATTTTCTGGCGCAAAAAAAGCTATCCGGGAGATTCCTGATAGCTCTTTTTAAAATAATATTATTAATTCATGGTGTATTAGTTTTCGTCATCAATCAAATATATCGAAGTCATCAGTTAAATAGTCATAATTATATCCACCTTTTTTAGCAAGTATCTCGCCGTCCTTAGGTATAGAATCATCATATTCATTCTCCTCATCATCTTCACAGTTTAAATATTCATAATCCGTGCACCCAGGATACCATCTACGGTAGAATTCTCTTTTATCTCCCTTAGGTATTTTTATCTTCTTCAGTTTGTCGCAGCCCCCATAAAAATAATCTGCTTCACCATCTCTTATTCCCTCAGGGATTGCAAAAGCTTCTGTCAAGGAGGAACAGCCTTGGAACATACTTATACATGAAATAATATTGTGTGGAATTACGGGGCCTTTTGTCAGCGAGGTACAATTTTTAAACATACGACTACAACCTTTTACTCCATTCGGAATAATTGGTGCTTCTGTTAAAGAGGAACAATCACGAAACATATCTGTGCATTTTATAACACTGTTTGGTATGGTCGGTGCTTTGATCAGTGCGGTGCACTCTCTAAACATATTACTGCAGTCTTTTACCCCATCCGGAATAGCAGTAGCTTCTGTCAAAGAGGAACAGCCTTCAAACATCGATTTGCAGAAAACTACACTTTTCGGAATAACAGGTGCTTTTTTTAAGGAAATACATTCCCAAAACATACGCTCACAATCCTCTACCCCTTCCGGAATAACCGATGCTTCTTCCAATGATATACAGCTGGCAAACATCCATCTGCAGCATACTACACTTTTCGGAATAACAGGTGCTTTTTTTAAGGAAAAGCACCCATTAAACATTCCATAACAATTTTCTACCCCTTCGGGGATAACCGGTGCTTCTTCCAATAATTTACAGCCCGCAAACATACGTTGGCAAGCAATTATACCTTCGGGAATTCTAATATCCTTACCACTTTTATTACCTATATAGGCTAAGTAGCCATCATCTCTTATTTCAAACTCATTCTCATCGTAATCAAATGTGCCAAGTCCACCTTCGTAATGTTTCATTGCTGTTTTCCTTTCTGTTTTTCGGCTATAATTATTTCTTTTCAACATATGGCAGAACCGGTATGAAACCTTTTTCCGTCACCTTATAATACTTATCCTTTTCGGTATCGACCATCATCACCGGAATGACTCCGCTTACCGATACTGTTCCGTCTATATAATAGTGAGATGCTCCGTCGTAGAATATATCGTGAAAATCAGGGGCGCCTGAAATGGATGATGTTCCGATATGTCCGGCAACAACTTTCATGTCAATACCTTCTATCTTTCCTGTTTCGGCCGGAAACTTTCCGGTGAATATCTCATCACTTGTTCCCCACTCCCACAGGTCTCCCGCTTCCTCATCTATGCCGGCATGCACGAATATCGTATTCCCCTCCGAATAATACCTGGGAAGCTTGCTCATCCAATGGACATATTTTTTGTTTTCTGCGGAGTCACCGTCATATGGCATGTTCGCATCATCTATAGATGCTAATTTCCACAATATAAGTTCTTCGTGATTGCCAAGCAACGCCATGACCTTTTCTGCCCCGTACTTTTCCTGAAGGCCGATTATCCTGTCTATAACTCTTCGTCCATTTGGACCGTCATGAATATAATCCCCCATCAGTAAAAGCTTGGTATCAGGGTCGTCTAACCGGGTCAACACAAGCTTAAGCGCATCTTCAAATGCATCCAAATGTCCATGGATATCGCTCATGCAAAATATTTTCACATCATATCTCCTTGTCCTAATCTTTGTGTATATCTTCCTTTACACTTTTTCTTAAATCTGTATCGTCGTAAAATTCCGGTTCTTCCGGTAATGAATAAGCAAAATACTTAAACATATCCGCCGTCATGTTTTCACGAATGGCCTTAACATAATCATCATTGGCATCTCTGATGTCATCTCGTGCCTCCCTTACGCCTATTTTATATGCAGCTCTCGCCTGCTTATAAAGTGATTCGGAATTCGTCTCGTCATCTTCTTCATTTGTTGACTCATCTTCTTCATTTATCGGTTCATGCAGGTCCAATTCACTCTCATGAGGCTCACCATCAAGATTTGTATCCTTGTAATAGAGAGTTGTACAATCGTCATCATATCTGTACATTACCATAAACGCACATGGTGGGTAATCTCCTGTAATGGAATTTCCAACCAAATGCAGTGATACCCCTGTGTCACGGTCAAGGGCCAGCAATAGATCCAGCGTGACATCCTCACCATTACGATATGACCTACTAACAAAATCGTAAAGATTCACCACAGCCTTCATGTATTCCGGATCATCCAAAACATCACCTGTAAGAGACAGTATCCCTCTTTTCTCACATATACTGTCTAGGAGACTTAATATCTTATCCGGTTTCATGCTTTTTCGGCCTTTTCCTTCTGGCAGTTTTGAAAGAAAGCTTCCGCTACCTTCGTGCAGGTCTTCTTTTCGCAGTCTGTGAAGCGTATATCCTTCCGTGTAAAGATAATCCTTATAGGATCTATCGATGCTCCTCTCCAATATGTGGTTATACAGTTTCCCAAGCTTCTCATCCTTTTTCAAAAGTCCGGCTTTCTTATACGCCCCCAAAATGCCTTCGGGTTCAGACTCTATCTTTTCTGCCAGTTTTCTGACATATGCCCTTAGACGGGATTTGATACAATCTTTTTTAAGGTCTTTGTGCTCCTTTTCACCCAGCCCAAGCCCATATGATAAATATGGCCATACCACATCAAGTATAATTTCAAAGTCCCGATTATCATTAATGTATACTCGTTCTCTTTGCTGCTTTTCTCTGTTCTTGTTTTTTTCATTGATCTGTCTATTTTCTTCGTAATCCACAGTGTATAACGGCTGATCGTAAAGCTCAGGCGTTTCGCTCAAGGCTGAAAATGTCTCTGTCAGGAAAGAGAATACCTCCTTCTCATCCGGATCTTCTCCCATATTCTTCCAAGCCCTGCATACGCAGCCCGCTGCAGAGAGCTTTCCACTCTTCTTTTCCTCAAACCTTTTTACAGACTCTTCCAGCTCGTGTTTATAGTGTTTGTATACCACGGATTTATCTTCATCTAAAACATAATCCTCCTGCAGCATACGGTTGAAATCATCTTTTATTAATCCCATGGCTCATCAGTCCTTTTCTGTATGAAGCATTTCCCTCAAACAGGTCTTTCTGGCCTTTGCAAGCGAGACCATCAATTCTACATATGCATCTTCGTTGTTATAAATTGAATAGCCGCCTTCGACAAGGAATGCCGATATCATATATCTCACATTTTTGCGGAAGCCTGCATTAAGATGTTTTGTCGATAACTCATTGAACTTTTCAAGAGATGTTACATAATCCATGTATCCGGGATAGATGACTTTCAGTTTTCCGGCTTCGATCCTGTTACGTTCCCTATATACTTCCTCGGGATCTTCCACTAATGTTTCCAGATCGTCCACATCAATGTCCGGACCAAAATCATCCTCTGTAGCCTCTGTTTTATCAGAGAGATCCTCAGCAATCTCCCTTTTTTCTCTGTTGCTAATTGTCGAAGCTATGTCTGTTTCCTTCGTTTTCAGGGATATCGTTTTGCCTGACAGCAACTCATACATTAGCGGCAAGTACATTGCAAAATCACAGAACTCGTCAAAACTTGTCTCTCCGTCATCACTTGTTACCATATCAAGATTTTCCAGCAAATACCTGAAGGTGAGCCCATCTTTTTTTTCTGCCGGAAAGTTAAAACAATGATCAAATCCCGGTGCCTCATTGCCCATATATGAAAATTCAGAAGATAAAAGCGCCAGCGCGCAGTACATAAAAGCGCGGTAGAATTCTTTTTCCTCTTCACTATTATAGTCTTCATAGGTTTGAATTATAGTGTCCGCGGTCTGAGATATCATTTCTGTACTTATCAATCCGCTCCTTTTTTTAGTAAACTTCGCTACAGGGGTCATGAATCCTTCCGCTATCAATCGGATATCATCAATATAGCTGTTCATCTTTCTTTCAAACTGCTGTTGTGTTTTTCCGAATTTGCCGGCCCTGAAATGAAGTAAATGATCATATATTGAAGATATTGAAGGCATAATTCTGCCCTCCTTTCTAATTAATGATGGCGGGAAATCCTATATTTACCTTGAATAGATCTCTCGCCACCTTATGGTTTTACATTATAGTTTTAGGCTTGAAGCTATTATTTTTTTTGTGCCCAGGCTTTATACTTTCTTGTATTTAAATAATACTCAGTCGGATCGGTTTTCTTGGCTTGCTCATATCTCCACTGATTGTATTTCCGGTCTTTCTCGTCAAGATATTCCCGGTGCTGACGGTCACGCTCCTGTTTTCTTCTATATTCCTCATCAAGGCGCTTGCGATTTTCTTCTTCTTTCCTCTTCCAATTGTCAAAATTGGAAGAAGATGAAGAGGTCTGAGCCGAATAGTTTGTATAGCTATCGATGCCGGTATTGTAAGAAGAAGTATTCTGACCGCTGTTAATTAAAGAATTAACAGCCATGTCAAGCATAACATCTGATATTCCTCTGGTTCTAGGTGCCGGTTCGGGTTTCTTCTCTTCGCTAAAGTTATTTCCAAGTATTGCAAGTCCTATAATAATCGATATTCCGACAATAGCGATGCACCACCCCATTTCCAGTTCATTGACGCTGCAGATGTATATAGCTGTGGCCGGGATCCCGAGGCCTAAGATAACTTGCCCCAATGTCAATATAAGATTGGCTATCCAAAGCACATTGTCACCATTAACGGTCGTTATACGAATACCCGATAAAATCAGCGAAACGATTCCTATCGTAAATATTGTCGTCATGTCTGTATCGAAATTTGCTTTTTCAACCAGCAGCTTGTAAAGCCCACAGCCTATGCAGACCGCACCCACACCTTTAAGCACTATTCCCAAAATAGCCGAAAAAACTCGAAGAACTTTTCTCATCTTTATTTTTCCTTTCCAAAATTCGCAATATATAATTGTCTATTCTCATCATAATAATACTATCATAGACCCCCTTTCTTTTCAAGTTGTTTTCTCTTTCATGCGGTCTATGATTTTATTTTTTAGTGTAAAAACTGTAAGTATTACATGGGGTGAAGCCACTTATTTACTTCAGATGCTGCAGGCATCATACTGCTGTATGCGTAGCTGCAGAAGTGCCTGAACGAATGGGTGTTTTCCTGTGTAGCAGCAGTAACGTCGTTGACAATGTCACGAGGCGGGTTCTTGTTTACTGGTAATGGAGCCAGGTATTTACTTCAGATGCCGTAGGCATTATACTACTGTATGCATAGCTGCAGAAGTGACGGAATGAATGGGTGTTTTCCTGTGTAGCAGCAGTAACGTCGTTGACGTCTGCGTTGCGAGCTTCTCGGTCAATATCACCAGTGATGTCAACTTCAAGCCACTGATCATACAGATATATAGCGTTCCATACATGTCCTTCTTCAGTGTTACCGAGGATGATGCAAGGGATGTCATGTCTTCTGCACATGATTGCGTAAATGTTTACAAAGTCTCGGCATACGCCTACATAGCACTGGGATACGTAGAATTCGCCAGTATGGTAATGGCCATAGTAACGAGGATCTTCGAGTATGTTAGCCTTGTACCAGTCATATACAAGATTTTCTGTCATCCAGTCATGGAGCAGGAGTGCTTTGTATGCAGCAGAATCGTTTTCGTGACCATCAAGGATTTCGTCTGATTTGTTGATCCAATATTCTGTATCAGATGCGTATGTGGAATATCCATTGTATTCAGCCTGACTCTGTGCTTCGTAAGGATATGCGATGTTGTAGTTGAGGGAGTTTTCAGGAGTGATTCCCTTGGCTTCGATCATTTCTGTTATTTTAGCCAGTCTTGTTGTAGGGCCTTCTGTCTCGTAATAGTAGAAGTGACGACCATAGCAGACATATGCTTCAAAATCAGAATCATCGTTTGATGCGTAATTGATATACAGATACATGTTAGCGGTATATATATGTTTTGAGCTTGCATAGTCTGCAGTGATTGCATATAATCCGTTTACATATGACTCGTCTGAAAGGTCAGCTGTAATGTTATTATCAGAGGTCACAGTATAGCTAGGATTTGTTCCGTCCATATATGTGATCTTGATATCGGTGCATTTAACATCGTTCACGTTGTAATAATTATCTACAGAAAGTGTTTTGTTTTCGATGGAGGCAGTAAAGCCAAAGTAAGTTTCTGCATATGCTACATTTTCAGTGTTTGTGATTTCGTCATATACGTCACACGAATTCAAATAGTCTTTTCCACAACCTACGATGCCTTCATCGGCAAAACGCCAGAATTCCCAAGCGTCGTCACCATACATATAGAATATATTGTTGACATTAGTTGTGTTAAAGCATATGCTGGAATTGATCGGATCTTTTTCCCAGTCAAAGTGAGTGAAACCGTTGATTCTATCTACAGTCTTGTTGTTGACAACGGGCTCCTCAGTCGTAGGCTCAGCTGTTGTTTCTGGCGTTGTTGTTGTAGTGGCAGGCGTTGTTGTCGTAGTGACAGGTGCCTTAGTTGTCACTACAGGCGTTGTCGTAGTGACAGGTACCTGAGTTGTCACAACAGGCTTAGTTGTTGCTTCAGTCTTGGACTCAGATACAGGTGTTTCAGGTTCAGTCCCGCTGTTGTCAGTAGTGTCAAATGGATTTACATATATGTATGTATCTGTCGTTTCCCTATTCATATTTGCCCTTATGGAAGCAAATGATCCTGAACACCAGGCATACATAAATAATGATAATGCGCTTATTGCAAATATTATTTTTTTCTTCTTTTTCATGGCGTTGTTTTCCTTTCATCACTTATAGTTTGGGGCGTAAAGCCCACCTCCTCACACTCGCTTCTTTTCCCCGGCGCGCTCCCCTGCACACGCAGGATCATCGCACACTCAAGGGCAGCCAGGCGAAGCGGTGTGTATTTAGTTGTCAAAGAACAAGTCTGACAGTATAATAAACCAAACATTTTTCTCGTCCGTAAAATTTACAGAGATACATTGTGGCATAAAAAAGTTTTACAGGACTACGGGCTTGAAGAGGTGATTATCTGCACTGATGCTGGTTTATCTACTAAGACCAACCGCAAATTCAATGATAGAACACTTGGCGATGAACGTATGAGAAGCTTTATCACTACTCAGTCAATAAAACAACTACCGGAATATATAAAGGATTTTGCATTAGATCCTAATGGATGGCATTTGATAAACGATAGTAAAACTTATAATCTCAATGAACTTGATGAAGAAGCTGATTATAATAAGATTTTTTACAAAGATAGATGGATTAAAGAAGATGTATCTAAACTATCAACGCAAAATCAGACAAGGTCAGATAGACCGTGCAAAGGCGCTCATTGAATCCGGAAAGTATAAACAACGTCCTAAAAACCAAAACGATCCTCATCGTTTTATAAAAAGACAACCAGTAACAGATGATGGTGAAATCTGTTCTCAAGAAGCAGTATATCTTGATGTATCAACTATAGAAAATGAACAGAAGTATGATGGCTTCTATGCTGTTTGTACAAATCTGGATGATATAAGAATAGATGAAATAATCAAAATCAATAAGAAAAGATGGGAAATCGAAGAATGTTTTCGTATTATGAAAACAGAATTTAAGGCAAGACCTGTATATCTTCAAAGAGAAAATCATATCAAAGCGCATTTCATAACCTGTTTCATTGCTTTATTCGTATATAGAATCCTTGAAAAAAAGGTAGGTGAAAAATATACATGTGAGCAACTTATAGATACAATGCGAGATATGATAACCCTAAAGTCGTAAATTAGTTACTCAAAACGTTTATTTACTCGTTTTCGTCTCTTTACAAGAGTTACAAAGTCTCGAAAATTCTAGTGTTTTGGCACTT